>NC_021237.1:4411666-4755000 GCF_000397205.1 Pseudomonas protegens CHA0 | reverse complement strand
TTATGGGGCCATAGCTCAGCTGGGAGAGCGCCTGCCTTGCACGCAGGAGGTCAGCGGTTCGATCCCGCTTGGCTCCACCATAAACTGCTTCTGAAAGCTTAGAAATGAGCATTCACTTTGAATGTTGATTTCTAGTCTTTTGATTAGATCGTTCTTTAAAAATTTGGGTATGTGATAGAAAGATAGACTGAACGTTACTTTCACTGGTAACGGATCAGGCTAAGGTAAAATTTGTGAGTTCTCTTTTAATTAAGAATGCAAATTTTCGGCGAATGTCGTCTTCATAGTATAACCAGATTGCTTGGGGTTATATGGTCAAGTGAAGAAGCGCATACGGTGGATGCCTTGGCAGTCAGAGGCGATGAAAGACGTGGTAGCCTGCGATAAGCTTCGGGGAGTCGGCAAACAGACTTTGATCCGGAGATCTCTGAATGGGGGAACCCAGCCATCATAAGATGGTTATCTTGTACTGAATACATAGGTGCAAGAGGCGAACCAGGGGAACTGAAACATCTAAGTACCCTGAGGAAAAGAAATCAACCGAGATTCCCTTAGTAGTGGCGAGCGAACGGGGACTAGCCCTTAAGTGGCTTTGAGATTAGCGGAACGCTCTGGAAAGTGCGGCCATAGTGGGTGATAGCCCTGTACGCGAAAATCTCTTAGTCATGAAATCGAGTAGGACGGGGCACGAGAAACCTTGTCTGAATATGGGGGGACCATCCTCCAAGGCTAAATACTACTGACTGACCGATAGTGAACTAGTACCGTGAGGGAAAGGCGAAAAGAACCCCGGAGAGGGGAGTGAAATAGATCCTGAAACCGTATGCGTACAAGCAGTGGGAGCAGACTTTGTTCTGTGACTGCGTACCTTTTGTATAATGGGTCAGCGACTTATTTTCAGTGGCAAGCTTAACCGAATAGGGGAGGCGTAGCGAAAGCGAGTCTTAATAGGGCGTCTAGTCGCTGGGAATAGACCCGAAACCGGGCGATCTATCCATGGGCAGGTTGAAGGTTAGGTAACACTGACTGGAGGACCGAACCGACTACCGTTGAAAAGTTAGCGGATGACCTGTGGATCGGAGTGAAAGGCTAATCAAGCTCGGAGATAGCTGGTTCTCCTCGAAAGCTATTTAGGTAGCGCCTCATGTATCACTGTAGGGGGTAGAGCACTGTTTCGGCTAGGGGGTCATCCCGACTTACCAAACCGATGCAAACTCCGAATACCTACAAGTGCCGAGCATGGGAGACACACGGCGGGTGCTAACGTCCGTCGTGAAAAGGGAAACAACCCAGACCGTCAGCTAAGGTCCCAAAGTTATGGTTAAGTGGGAAACGATGTGGGAAGGCTTAGACAGCTAGGAGGTTGGCTTAGAAGCAGCCACCCTTTAAAGAAAGCGTAATAGCTCACTAGTCGAGTCGGCCTGCGCGGAAGATGTAACGGGGCTCAAACCATACACCGAAGCTACGGGTATCACGTAAGTGATGCGGTAGAGGAGCGTTCTGTAAGCCTGTGAAGGTGAGTTGAGAAGCTTGCTGGAGGTATCAGAAGTGCGAATGCTGACATGAGTAACGACAATGGGTGTGAAAAACACCCACGCCGAAAGACCAAGGTTTCCTGCGCAACGTTAATCGACGCAGGGTTAGTCGGTCCCTAAGGCGAGGCTGAAAAGCGTAGTCGATGGAAAACAGGTTAATATTCCTGTACTTCTAGTTATTGCGATGGAGGGACGGAGAAGGCTAGGCCAGCTTGGCGTTGGTTGTCCAAGTTTAAGGTGGTAGGCTGGAATCTTAGGTAAATCCGGGGTTCTAAGGCCGAGAGCTGATGACGAGTTACCTTTTAGGTGACGAAGTGGTTGATGCCATGCTTCCAAGAAAAGCTTCTAAGCTTCAGATAACTAGGAACCGTACCCCAAACCGACACAGGTGGTTGGGTAGAGAATACCAAGGCGCTTGAGAGAACTCGGGTGAAGGAACTAGGCAAAATGGCACCGTAACTTCGGGAGAAGGTGCGCCGGTGAGGGTGAAGGACTTGCTCCGTAAGCTCATGCCGGTCGAAGATACCAGGCCGCTGCGACTGTTTATTAAAAACACAGCACTCTGCAAACACGAAAGTGGACGTATAGGGTGTGACGCCTGCCCGGTGCCGGAAGGTTAATTGATGGGGTTAGCTAACGCGAAGCTCTTGATCGAAGCCCCGGTAAACGGCGGCCGTAACTATAACGGTCCTAAGGTAGCGAAATTCCTTGTCGGGTAAGTTCCGACCTGCACGAATGGCGTAACGATGGCGGCGCTGTCTCCACCCGAGACTCAGTGAAATTGAAATCGCTGTGAAGATGCAGTGTATCCGCGGCTAGACGGAAAGACCCCGTGAACCTTTACTATAGCTTTGCACTGGACTTTGAATTTGCTTGTGTAGGATAGGTGGGAGGCTTTGAAGCGTGAACGCCAGTTTGCGTGGAGCCATCCTTGAAATACCACCCTGGCAACTTTGAGGTTCTAACTCAGGTCCGTTATCCGGATCGAGGACAGTGTATGGTGGGTAGTTTGACTGGGGCGGTCTCCTCCTAAAGAGTAACGGAGGAGTACGAAGGTGCGCTCAGACCGGTCGGAAATCGGTCGTAGAGTATAAAGGCAAAAGCGCGCTTGACTGCGAGACAGACACGTCGAGCAGGTACGAAAGTAGGTCTTAGTGATCCGGTGGTTCTGTATGGAAGGGCCATCGCTCAACGGATAAAAGGTACTCCGGGGATAACAGGCTGATACCGCCCAAGAGTTCATATCGACGGCGGTGTTTGGCACCTCGATGTCGGCTCATCACATCCTGGGGCTGAAGCCGGTCCCAAGGGTATGGCTGTTCGCCATTTAAAGTGGTACGCGAGCTGGGTTTAGAACGTCGTGAGACAGTTCGGTCCCTATCTGCCGTGGACGTTTGAGATTTGAGAGGGGCTGCTCCTAGTACGAGAGGACCGGAGTGGACGAACCTCTGGTGTTCCGGTTGTCACGCCAGTGGCATTGCCGGGTAGCTATGTTCGGAAAAGATAACCGCTGAAAGCATCTAAGCGGGAAACTTGCCTCAAGATGAGATCTCACTGGAACCTTGAGTTCCCTAAAGGGCCGTCGAAGACTACGACGTTGATAGGTTGGGTGTGTAAGCGCTGTGAGGCGTTGAGCTAACCAATACTAATTGCCCGTGAGGCTTGACCATATAACACCCAAGCAATTTGCTTAAGAAGCGAGTTGCGGTGTGTGAAGACGATACAAACCGAAAGTTTGCGAACACACAAAGCTATTACATACCCATTCGCTGGCACGTTGCACAAGCAACGGACTGGCTACCGAATTTCTTGACGACCATAGAGCGTTGGAACCACCTGATCCCATCCCGAACTCAGAAGTGAAACGATGCATCGCCGATGGTAGTGTGGGGTTTCCCCATGTGAGAGTAGGTCATCGTCAAGATTAAATTCCGAAACCCCAACTGCACATGCAGTTGGGGTTTTGTTTTTGCGCGTGGAAAAACTTGCGCTATCCAAGTAGCCGCCAAGGCGCCATTGATCAGCCGCGATGGAAATCCCCTCAAAGTCCGTGGGTGGTTTTTGGTATGGTGCAGCTCTTTTTAAAGGACTTGAGTTCATCCGCACGGAACAGCGTCGACCTCTATTCACCGAGAAGCTGTAGCAATGCCCGAAGCGATTCCGATCAAGGACCACGAGAAAGAAAGCCGCCTGGTCAACAAACGGCTGCTGGCCTGTGCCGTATTGGTGGTGGCCATCACCTGCGCCCTGGTGGCGCGGATGTATTTTCTGCAAGTGGTGGAGTTCGACTACCACTCCACCGTTTCCGAGAACAACCGCGTCCATGTGCTGCCGATCACTCCCACCCGGGGGCTGATCTACGATCGCAACGGCGTGGTCCTGGCGGACAACCGCCCCAGCTTCAACCTGACGATCACTCGCGAACGCACCACCGACCTCAAGGGCGAGCTGGACACCGTGGTCGATCTGCTGCACTTGCCCCCGGAAGACCGCACGCTGTTCGACAAGGAGATGAAGCAGGCCCGTCATCCCTTCGTCCCCGTGACCCTGTTCTATGAGCTCACCGAAGAGCAGATCGCCGTGCTCGCGGTCAACGAATACCGGTTGCCCGGCCTGGACGTGGAAGCCCAGTTCGTCCGCCACTATCCCCTGGGCGCACACTTTGCCCACTCCATCGGTTACGTCGGGCGGATCAACGAGAAAGAAGCCAAGACCCTGGACTCGGTGGAGTACCGTGGCACCCAATCCATCGGCAAGACCGGCATCGAGAAATTCTACGAAGCCGAACTGCACGGTCATGTCGGCTATGAGGAAGTAGAAACCAACGCCCAGGGCCGGGTGATGCGAGTGCTCAAGCACACCGATCCGATCCCCGGGAAGAGCATCGTCCTGAGCCTGGACATCAAGCTCCAGGAAGCCGCTGAGGAGGCCCTGGGCGATCGCCGTGGTTCCGTGGTGGCCCTGGACCCGGCCACCGGCGAAGTCCTGGCCATGGTCAGCAAGCCAAGTTTCGACCCCAACCTGTTCGTCACCGGCATCAGCTTCAAGGAATACGCTGCGCTGCACGACTCCATCGACCGGCCCCTGTTCAACCGAGTGCTGCGGGGCCTCTACGCGCCGGGCTCCACCATCAAGCCGGAAGTGGCGATTGCCGGCCTCGATAGCGGCGTGGTTACCGCTTCGACCCGGGTCTTCGATCCGGGCTATTACCAACTGCCGGACTTCGACCACAAGTACCGCAACTGGAACCACAGCGGCGATGGCTGGGTGGACATGGACGCAGCGATCATGCGTTCCAACGACACCTACTTCTATGACCTGGCGCACAAGCTCGGCATCGACCGCCTGCACGACTACATGGCGATGTTCGGTCTGGGCGAGAAGGTCTCTCTGGACATGTTCGAAGAGTCTCCCGGCCTGATGCCCTCCCAGGCCTGGAAACGCGCCACCCGTCGCCAGCCATGGTTCCCGGGGGAAACCGTGATCCTCGGCATCGGCCAGGGCTATATGCAAGTCACGCCGCTGCAACTGGCCCAGGCCACCGCGCTGATTGCCAACAAGGGCGTGTGGAACCGTCCGCACCTGGCCAAGACCATCGATGGCGTGGCCCCGGTGGATGAGCATCCGATGCCCAACATCCTGCTGAAGAATCCCCGTGACTGGGATCAGGTCAACCACGGCATGCAGATGGTGATGCACGATCCCCGCGGTATCGCCCGCGCCGCGGCAGCAGGGGCGCAGTACCGCATCGCCGGCAAGAGTGGTACGGCCCAGGTGGTGGCGATCAAGCAGGGCGAGCGCTATGACCGTCTCAAGACCCGCGAGCGCAACCGTGACAACGCCCTGTTCGTGGGCTTCGCCCCGGCGGAGCATCCACAGATCGTGATTTCGGTGATGATCGAGAACGGCGAAGCCGGTGGTCGGGTGGCCGGCCCCGTGGTGCGGCAGATCATGGACGCCTGGCTACTGGACCAGAACGGCCACCTCAAGCCGCAGTACGCAGCCCCGGCCAAGGCCCCTGGCGATCCCCACGTCTGAATCATTTCAACATCAGGCTACCCGGCGCCGGCTCATGCTGACTGAGCATGTGCTGGATGCTCTGCAAAAACAGTACCTCGGCCCGGCTCATGCGCTGCTCGCGGTTCCACAGCAGGTGAATGTCGACATCGGCAATGCCTTCGTGTGGCGGCAGGCGCCACAGCAGCCTGGCGTCGACATCGGCGGCCACCACATGCTCCGGCAGGCAGCCGATGCCAAACCCGGCGATCACCAGGCGCCGTACTTCCTCCAGGCTCGGGGATGAGGCGACGATGCGTCCGCTGAAGCCCTGCTGGTCACGGAAGATGGTCAGCGGCGAGAGCATGCCGCCGATCTGGTCGCTGGTGAAACTGACGAAGTTCTCCCGTTGCAGATCGCCCTCGGCCACATCCCCGCGGCCGAACAGCGGGTGGTGCTTGCCGCAGAAAAACGCATAGCGCTGACGCAGGAACAGCCGCTGTTCCAGGCGCGGCTGTGGCCGGCGGTTAAGGCTCAAGCCCAGGGTCGCGGTCTTTTCCTGCAGGGCGCTGACGATATCCGAGCTGCGCATCACTTCCACCTCCAGATCGACCCGCGGGTGCTGACGATGGAAGTCGGCCAGGAAGTCGTCGAAACGTTCGCTGAAGATCCGGCTGATGATCAACAGCCGCACTTTGCCGATCACTTCGTCGGCGGGCTGTTCCAGCATGCTGCTGACCTGGGACATCTGGCCGTAGATCTCTCCGGCCAGTGCGAAAATCTGCTCACCCACTTCGGTCAGGGCAAAGCGTGGGCCGCGCCGGGCAATCAACTGCCGGCCCAGTTGTTCTTCCAGGCGCTTGAGGGCCTGGCTGACCGCCGGCTGGGTCAAGTGCAGGCGCGCCGCTGCACGGCTGATGCTCAGCTCCTGGCCAATCACCCGAAAGGTGCGCAACAGGTTCCAGTCGAGGCGGTCATTGAGCAGGCGGCGGGCATCGCGGTCGGACATGGCAGGGGCTCTGGTTCGGGCTGTAGCTGAATAATAAGCCAGGATAATAATCGAGATAACCAATAGAAAATTGACTAATTATCCCCCGGAACGGATAAATCCACCCCAGACAGGTGCCAGCAGAAGCCCCTGCGCCCGACCCTTCCTCCTGCCAAAAAAATAATCAAGGGAGCCAACCATGAAGCCTTCCGCTTCGCCTCAGCCTCGCCGGGCTGCGGCCGCCGCCTTTATCGGCACCATGATCGAATGGTACGACTTCTACATCTACGCCACCGCCGCGGCGCTGGTGTTCGGTGCCTTGTTCTTCCCCTCCGACGACAAGCTGTTCAGCACCATGGCCGCCTTCGGCACCTTTGCCGTGGGCTTCTTCGCCCGACCTTTGGGGGGCATCATCTTTGGCCATATCGGCGACCGCATCGGCCGCAAGAAATCCCTGGTCATCACCCTGCTGATGATGGGCGTGGTCACGGTCTGCATCGGCCTGCTGCCAACTTATGCACAGATCGGCGCCCTGGCCCCGGTGCTGTTGATCCTGCTGCGCATCGTCCAGGGCATTGCCGTGGGAGGCGAGTGGGGCGGTGCGGTGCTGATGGCCGGTGAACATGCGCCCAAGGGCCGGCGCAACTTCTTCGCCTCCTTCGCCCAATTGGGCAGCCCGGCGGGATTGATCCTCTCGCTACTGGCCTTCAGCGCCGTGACCCGCCTGCCCGAGGACGCGTTGATGAGCTGGGGCTGGCGCCTGCCGTTCCTGGCCAGTGCGCTGTTGCTGCTGGTGGGCCTGGCGATTCGCCTGGGGGTCAACGAGTCGCCGGAGTTCCTCGCCAGTCGCGAGCTGGCGGCCAGGTCGCTACGCAAGGAGCAGGCTCCGGTAATGGAGGTGCTGCGCACCGCCTGGCGTCCCTTGCTGCTGTGCATCGGCGCCAACACCCTGGGGATTGCCGGGGTGTATTTCACCAACACCTTCATGATTGCCTACACCACCCAGCAGTTGGAGATACCCCGTTCACTGATCCTTGAATGCCTGTTCGTGGTGGCGCTCATCCAGTTCTGCATCCAGCCCCTGGCCGCCTGGACCGCCGAGAAAATCGGTGCCACGCGCTTTCTCTGCCTGGTGTCGCTGTTGGCCATGGCCTCGCCCTATCCGATGTTCGTGCTGGTGAGTTCCGGGCAGGCGCCGCTGATGATCCTCGGCATCGCCCTGGCGGTGGTGTGCATGGCTTCCTTCTATGCGGTGATCGCCGGTTACGTCAGCGGCATGTTCGAGACCCGGGTGCGCTACACCGCGATCTCCCTGGCCTATCAGGTCTGCGGTGCCCTGGCCGGCGGCCTGACCCCTCTGATCGGCACCTGGCTGGCCCATCGGTTTATTGGCCAATGGTGGCCGATGGCGGTGTTCTACAGCCTGATCGCTGCCGTTTCGCTGATCTGCGTGCTAGCCCTGGCACGCCGGCACGCTCACGCCCATCGCCTGGAAATGGCATCCCACGCCTGATTGTCTGGAGAATCTGATGATGTTGAAAATCAATGGCCAGCGCCTCTGGGCGAGCCTGATGGCCATGGCCGAAATCGGTGCCACGGCCCGTGGCGGCAGCTGCCGCCTGGCCTTGAGCGATGAAGACCGGGCCGGTCGCGAACTGTTTGCCCACTGGTGCACCGAGGCCGGCATGAGCCTGAGCGTCGACCCCATTGGCAACCTGTTTGCCCGGCGCCCAGGTAGCGACCCGGACGCTGCCCCGGTGATGATGGGCAGCCACCTGGACACCCAGCCCGAAGGCGGGCGCTTTGATGGGGTCTACGGTGTGCTGGCCGGATTGGAAGTGGTACGCACGCTCAATGACCTCGGGATCCAGACCCGCAAGCCCCTGGAAGTGGCGGTCTGGACCAATGAGGAGGGCGCGCGTTTCACCCCGGCGATGTTCGGCTCGGCGGTGTTCACCGGGGTCATGGCCCTGGACGCCGCCCTGGCGGTGCGTGACGCCGATGGCATCAGCGTCGCCCAGGCCCTGCAGCGCACCGGTTATGCCGGCAGCCGGCCCCTGGGCGCAGCGGTGGATGCCTACTTCGAAGCCCATATCGAACAGGGCCCGATCCTTGAAGACAACGCCAAGAGCATCGGCGTGGTCAGCGGCGGCCAGGCCATCCGCTGGCTCGATGTGCAGGTCGAAGGCCTGGCGGCCCACGCTGGCACCACGCCGATGCCGCTACGCAAGGATGCGCTGTACGGCGCGGCGCAGATGATTCTTGCAGTGGAGCAGTTGGCAGCGGATTTTGCCCCCCAGGGCCTGACCACCGTGGGTGAGCTGAGCATCGCCAAGTCGTCGCGCAATACCATTCCCGGCCTGTTGAGCTTCACCGTCGACCTGCGCCACCACCAGGATCGGCAGATCGCCGCCATGGAGCAGCAGGTCGAGGAACGCCTGCAGGCCATCGCCGGCCAGCGCGGGCTCAAGGTCAGTATCAGCCGGCACTGGGTCAGCCCGGCCACGCCATTTGATGCCGAGTGCGTGGCGGCGGTGCAGCAGGCGGTGGATGGCCTGGGCTACCCTCAGCAGTCCATCGTCAGCGGCGCCGGCCACGACGCCATCTTGCTGGCCCGCTATTGCCCGACGGCCATGGTGTTCATTCCCTGTGTCGGTGGCCTGAGCCACAACGAAGCCGAAGACGTGTTGCCCGAGGACGTGCGCCAGGGCGCCGATGTATTGCTTAACGCCGTGCTGGCCCGTGCCGGCCAGGTTGAATAAGGAGAAGGTCATGCGCAGTTTTTTCCACCCCGAACAGTTGCTCCACCATCCACGCAGCTACTACTCGCGCGGCCAGATGCGCATACCCCAGGAGGTGCCGGAGCGCGCCCAGCGCCTGGTGCAGGCCGCACACTCCCTGGGTTTTGCCGTCGAGCAGCCACGGGATGCCGGGATGGCACCGTTGCTGGCGGTACACGGCGCGCCGTACTTGGCGTTCCTGCAGGATGCGCACCAGGGCTGGAAGGACATCCCCGAAGACTGGGGTGATGAGGTGATGTCCAACATCTTCGTGCGTGAGCCCAATGCCCTGCGCGGGGTCCTGGCCCAGGCCGCGTGCTACCTGGCCGACGGTAGTTGCCCGGTGGGTGAGTCGACTTGGCGTGCAGCCTACTGGTCGGCGCAAAGTGCCGTCGCCGGGGCCCAGGCGTTGCTCGACGGTGAGCCGGCGGCCTACGCCTTGTGCCGCCCGCCGGGCCACCACGCCCGGTCCGAGGCGGCCGGGGGCTTCTGCTACCTGAACAATGCGGCGATCGCCGCCCAGGTCCTGCGGGACAAATACGCCCGGGTGGCGGTGCTGGACACCGACATGCACCACGGCCAGGGCATCCAGGAAATCTTCTACGAGCGCGCCGATGTGCTGTATGTCTCGGTGCACGGCGACCCGACCAACTTCTACCCGGGGGTGGCCGGGTTCGCCGAGGAGCGTGGCGCCGGGGCGGGGGAGGGCTACAACCTCAACCTGCCGATGGCCCATGGCGCCAGCGAAGGGGATTTCCTCGCCCGTCTGGAACAGGCCCTGGTGGCGGTGAAGGCGTTCGATGCCGAGGTGCTGGTGCTGTCTTTGGGGTTCGATATCTATGAACTCGACCCGCAGAGCAAGGTGGCAGTGACCCGGGACGGCTTCGCCATCCTTGGCCAGCGAATCCGCAGCCTGGGCCTGCCGTGCCTGATCGTCCAGGAAGGCGGCTATCACCTGGAAAGCCTGGAAGACAACGCCCGCGCCTTCTTCGCAGACTCTGGCGCCTGGGCCCTGTAGGCACCACCAGCCCCGCCCGCTCGCAGGAGCCGGCTTGCCCGCGAAAGGGTCCTCACGCCATGCACCCGACTAAAGGCTCTCGTTCGCTGGCAAGCCAGCTCCTGCACAAGCTGGCATGCATTCGTCATAGAAGGCGGCCTGCCGGCAAAGGGGGCTCAAGCCCTGCGCTCGTCTCGGGGCCCTCTTCGCTGGCAGGCCAGTGCCAACGGGAGGGGGGCGTGCGGTACTTGCCATTTGCTTTACGTTAACGTCAAGATGCTCGAGCGCCCGTTCCACTGGCGCAGGTTTTGCTTGATCTCCAATGACAGGGTAAGCAATTCAGGGCTGCCCGATGATCCGGGCAAAGCCCCTTTACTGCCCCCTGAACCCGGTGTAGACATTGACCACGGCTTGCGTGCTTCGCGCAATCCAAGGGAGTGGAGCGGGATGCAGCGGGCGGACCGATTCGGAGCGCTTGATGACTCTTATAAAAACAATAAAGGGTGAGCAGCAACACGAAGCCCGGCTGGCCCGGGAACGGCTGCACCTGGAAGGCCAGATCCCCGACGGGGTTCTGCGTGCGGAAATCGATGCCTCATGGCGGCGCAGCCTCAGCCATGGCGTGCACTTTGGCAGCCAGCACCAACTGACCCTGGAATCCAGCGCCAGCCTCGAAGTGCTGCTGGCCAGCAACCGCCTGTTGCTGGACGCGGCGATCCCGGCCATCGACTACCTGAGCCAGCATCAGGGCAAGGACGGGATGATCATCCTGGCCAATGCCGACGCCACCATCCTGGCCATCGAAGGCCGCGCCGACCGTCTCAAGGACAGCGGCGTGCAGGACATCACCCTTGGCGCCTGCTGGAGCGAAGCCACCCGCGGCACCAACGCCCTGGGCACGGCCCTGGTGGAGGCCCGGCCGACCCTGATCGACTGCGGCGAGCACTACCTGGACCGTCTCAGCCATTTTTCCTGCACCTCGGTGCCCATCCAGTGCCCCCAGGGCGAGATTCTGGGCGTGCTCGACCTGACCCGCGAAGGCCCCCTGGGCCGGGCCCAGGACAGCACCGCGCTGCTGGCCATGGCGGTCAGCCAGATCGAAGCCCGGGTGTTCCATGCCACCTACCCGGAGCAGATCGTCCTGGCCTTCCACAGCCGCCGGCAATACCTCGAATCACCGTGGCAGGGGCTGCTGGCCCTGAGCCTGGGCGGGCAGATCCTCGCGGTCAGCGGCCAGGCCTGCCAGTTGCTCAACACCCCGCGCGCAGCCCTGGTGGGCCGGCGCTGCGAAGAGTTCCTCGGGGTCGATGGCCTGCAACTGCTCGCACGCCTGCAACAGGGCGCCGTGGGTAGCCTGCAAACCGCCAAGGGCGAGCTGTTCTACAAGGCCCTGCGGGCGCCGCAGCCAGCGCTCAACCTGCACCGCGCGCCACGCAGCGCTCCGAAAGCCGCAGCCATGCCCCAGGACCTGGAAGCCCTGGCCGGGGGCAACAGCCGTTACGCCCGCACCTTGCGCATGGCCCGTCAGGGCCTGGCCAATGACCTGCCGGTGTTGCTACTGGGCGAAACCGGCACCGGCAAGGAAGTCCTGGCCCGGGCCCTGCACCGCGCCGGCAGCCGCGCCGAGAAACCCTTTGTCGCGGTCAACTGCGCGGCGATCCCCGAAGGCCTGATCGAGTCGGAACTGTTCGGCTATCGCGAAGGCGCCTTCACCGGCTCGCGTCGTGGCGGCATGATCGGGCGCCTGCAACAGGCCCACGGTGGCACCCTGTTCCTCGATGAGATCGGCGACATGCCCCTGGCCCTGCAAGCCCGCCTGCTGCGCGTGCTGCAGGACCGCAAGGTGGCGCCCCTGGGGGCCGGCGAAGAACAGGACATCGACATCGCCCTGATCTGCGCCACCCACCGCGACCTCAAGCAGCAGGTGCAGGACAAGGCTTTTCGCGAAGATCTGTTCTACCGGGTCAACGGCATCAGCGTGCTGTTGCCGGCCCTGCGCGAACGCGAAGACCTGCAGCCCCTGGTGGACAGCTTGCTGGCCAAGCTCGGTGGCGCCCAGGTGAGCCTTAGCGATGAGCTGCGTCGGCTGCTGGCGGACTACCACTGGCCGGGCAATATCCGCCAGCTGGAGATGGTCCTGCGCACAGCCCTGGCCCTGCGCGAAGACGGTGAGTGCCACATCGGCCTGGAGCACCTGCCCGACAGCATGCTCGACGACCTCAATGCCAGTGCCCGACCGCAGACCGGGAGCATCCGCGAGAATGAGCTGGAGCTGATTCGCAGTGCCCTGGACAACCACCAGGGCAATGTCTCGGCGGCAGCGGACGCTCTGGGCATCAGCCGCGCGACCCTGTACCGCAAGCTCAAACAGTTGCGCGCCTGATGCGGCGCCTGATCACCCGGCTGGTGGACAGCCGCGACCCCCAGGCCCTGAGTGCCGCCCTGGGCTGGCTCTACAGTTTCGTGCGGCCCCACCGGCTGGCCATCGGCGGCCTGCTGGGGCTGTCGGTGTGCGCTTCCCTGCTGGTGCTGGTGCAGCCCTGGCTGACCAAGCTGCTGATCGACGACGGCCTGCTGGCCCGGGACTTCCCGCGGCTGGTGCTGATCGCCGCGCTGATGATCGGTGCCGGGCTGCTGGGCACCGTGCTCTCCGGGGTCAACCGCTACCTGCATACGCGGCTGTCCGGACGCATCCTGTTCGCCCTGCGCGACGACCTCTATCGGCATCTGCAGCGCCTGTCGCCGAGCTTCTACGGCCAGCGGCGGATCGGCGATCTGATGTCGCGCCTGGATGGCGATGTGGCGGAGATCCAGCGCTTTGCCGTGGACTCATTGTTCTCCGCCGTGTCCAGCGTGATCGGCCTGGTGGTGGCGCTGGCCATGCTCCTGACCCTGTCCTGGCAACTCTCGCTGCTGGCCCTGGTGCTGATCCCCCTGGATGTGCTCTGGCTGCGCTGGATGCGGCGCAAGGTGGAGCGCGATGTGCGCCAGTTGCGCGAGCGTTCGGCGGACATGTCCTCGTTCATGGTGGAAACCCTGCCGGTGATGAAGTTCATCCAGAGCGCCGGCCAGCAGCAACGGGAGGCCCAGCGCCTGGATGGCCTTGGCCAGGGCTACATGAGCCAACTGCTGAAGCTGCAGGTCACCGAGTTCTTCACCCAGGCGGTGCCCGGCACCCTGACCTCCTTGTCCCGGGCCTGCGCCTTCCTGATTGGCGGTTACTGGGTGGTGCAGGGCACCTGGCAACTGGGGGCGCTGATTGCCTTTTCCACCTACCTGGGCATGGCGGTGGGCCCGGTGCAGAGCCTGTTGGGCCTGTATGTGGCAATCCAGCGCATGACCGTGAGCCTCGGCCGGGTCATGGAACTGCGTGGCGAGGAACCGGGCATCAGCAACCCCGAGGCGCCGCTGCCGGTGCCGGAGCAGGGCGAGCTGCATTTTCACGCAGTGCACTTTTGCCACCCGGGCCGCGCCTCGACCCTGCAGGGCATCGAGGCGCGTATTCCCTACGGCCGCAAAGTGGCCCTCAGCGGCACCTCGGGCGCAGGCAAAAGCACGCTCATCGACCTGTTGCAGCGCCATCACGACCCCCAGTCCGGGCAGGTGCTGCTGGGCGGCGTCGACCTGCGCCAGCTGGACCTGGCGCAGTTGCGCCGGCGGGTGGCGGTGGTCAGCCAGGATATCGTGCTGTTTCGCGGCAGCCTGGCGGACAACCTGGCCTACAGCGTGCCCGATGCCAGCCGCGAAGCCGTGGCCGAGGTGGCGCGGCTGGCGCAGTTGCAAGGGCTGATCGAGTCCCTGCCCGAAGGCCTGGACAGCCCCCTGGGGGAGCGCGGCCAGCAATTGTCCGGTGGCCAGAAACAACGCATCGCCATTGCCCGGGCGCTGCTCCAGGACCCGATGATCCTGGTGCTGGACGAAGCCACCTCGGCGGTGGACGAGGCCACCGAGCGCGAGGTGATCGAGGCCATCGACCGCTTGTTCGCCGGGCGCACGCGGATCCTCATCAGCCACCGACCCTCGACCCTGGCCGATGCCGAACTGCGCTTCGAATTGCGCGATGGCGTACTGCATGCGCTGGAGGTGGCCCATGAAGCCTGAGCTGCGCATCGGCGTGATCGACAGCGGCCATGCCGCCCATCAGCGGGTGGCGGGCGGACGACGCTTCTTCCTGCAGCCCGAAGGGATAGGCCATGGCCCCTTGCAGGAAGATGCCCTGGGCCATGGCAGCGCGATCATCGAGGCCATCGGCCAGCGCGCGCCGACGGCGCAGGTCTATGTGGCCCAGGTGTTCGACCGGCGCGCAGTCACCAGCGCCGCGCAAGTCAGCGCCGCGCTGCACTGGTTGCTTGCGCAGGACGTGCGCCTGATCAACCTGAGCCTGGGCCTGCGCCAGGATCGCGACCTGCTGCGCCAGGCCTGTGCCGCGGCCGAGGCCCGCGGAGTGCTGTTGTGCGCATCCAGCCCGGCCCAGGGCGAGGCGGTGTTTCCGGCCAGTTACCCCGGGGTGCTGCGCGTCACCGGCGATGCGCGATGCAGCGCGCAGCAGTGGTCATGGCTGAACACCGCCCAGGCTGATTTCGCCGCCTGCGTGCGCGGCAGCAGCCCGGGGCAGTCCGGCGCCAGCCTGGGGTGCGCGGCCCTGAGCGGGTATATCGCGGCCTACCTGGGTACCCACCCGCAAGCCGACAAGGCCCAGGTCCGGCAGTGGCTGCAGGACAACGCCCACTACCAGGGGCCGGAACGCCGGCAACAGCCATGCACACCATTCTGATCCTCGGCGCGGGGCCGGCCGGGGCCGCAGTGGCCCTGGGGCTGCGCCGCCTCGGCTACCCGGTGACCCTGGTCAGCGACTGGCGACGCTTTCCGGCCCTGGAAGGGGCCTCGCAGCGGGTGCTTGAAGCCTTGCGCGGTGCCGGCCTGGAACAGGCGCTGGCTCAGGCCCTGCAACCGTCCCAGCGGCGGGTGGCATGGAACGGTGCAGAACATGCGCAGAACATCGAATACCTGCTGGATCGCCCGGCCTTCGACCGCGGCCTGCGGGAGGCCTTGCGCGAAGCGCAGGTCAAGCTGATCGAGGGCAGGGTGCTGGGGGTGCAGTCCAGCGAGGCCGGGCATCGGGTCCAGGTGCAAGGGCAGGGCGAGGTGCGCGGCGAGTTCCTGGTGGAGGCCCGTGGCCGGCAGGCGCCGGTGCTGGACAAAGCCTTGCGCCAGGGGGGCGGCAAGGGCCTGCGCGGCCCGGAAACCGTCAGCCTGCTCAACCGCTGGCAGGGCCCTGGCGGCAGCGCCGCCAGCGCGGTGCACAGCCTGGAGGACGGCTGGGCCTGGATGGCCCGGCGCGAGGACGGCCAGTGCTACTGGCAGCTGACTCTGGATGTGGAGAGCGCCGGGCTGCCGGGCAAGGCGCAGTTGCTGGAGTACTGTCGCCAGCGCCGCCTGGGCTCGGCCATGGCCCGGGAATTCTTTGCCGGTGGCCAGGAGCAGCAATTGCACCTGCATGCCCGCAGCAGCACGGCGATCCTCAACCCTCAGGCCTGTGGCGCGAACTGGCTGCGGGTCGGCGATGCGGCCATGGCCGTGGACCCTTTATCCGGCAACGGCATTTTCCAATCCCTGTCCTCGGCGTTGCAGGCCCCGGCGGTGATCAACACCTTGCTGCAGCAGCCGCAACGTGCAGCGCTGGCGCAGCGTTTTCACGGGCAGCGGGTGGAACAGTTGTTCCTGCGTTTTGCGCGCATCGGCCGGGACTTCTACGCCGACGAGCAACGCTGGCCCGAGCAGTCGTTCTGGCAGGCCCGCCGGCAGTGGCCGGATTGCCAGCCGGCGCACAGTGCCGTGGACTTTTCGGCCTTGCGCATCGAGCGCGCCCCGGTGCTGCGCGACGGCCTGGTGGATGAAGCCGAAGTGGTGATCACCCCGGACCAGCCCCTGGGCATCTGGCATGTACAGGGCGTGGAACTGGCGCCGCTGTTGCGCCGTTTGCGCAGCCAGGGGGCGGCCCAGGCCCTGGCGCAACTGAGCCCGGACCAGAATCGGCTGATACGCAGCTGGTTGCTGGCCCAAGGCTACCGCCCCTGAACGGGGATCGTAGGAGCGAGCTTGCTCGCGAACCGCGCAGCGGCCATCCACCGGAGTGAACCCGCGGTCCTTTTCTCCGGCAAGCCGGCTCCTACAGGGGGCACCGGGAGCTGGCGCAGCCCCCGGGCTTGCACTGGTCAGCTACGGGGGTTGAGGTACACCCGCTGGCCGCCTTTCCAGGTTTCGCAGACCTTGATGTCGCGAATCCGGGTGGCCGGGAACTTCTCGTCCAGTGGGTCCTGCTCGAGGATCACGAAGTCGGCGAAGTTCTGGTCCTGCAGGGAGCCGGTCCAGGCCTCGGCATGGCACTGCCAGGCAGCGTCGTAGGTGATGGCTTTCAGCGCCTGCTTGCGGGTCAGGCACTGGCCCTCATTGAGGATGGGTTGCAGGCGCGGGTCATGGACGAACAGGTTGTCATGATTGCGGATGCCTTCCATCTTGCGGGTCACCGCCTGCTCCATCGAACGCAGGGGCCCCAGTGGGGTCACGGAATAGTCGCTGTGCAGGGAAATCCGCAGCTCGTGGTCCAGGGCCGATTTGCAGAGGTCGAGCATGTTGTGTGCCTTCTTTTCGAAAATGGCTTTATCGAAGGCGTAGCCCCAGTAGCCGACATGGCCAATCAAAAAGCTCGGTGACAGGCCCAGGCGCTGCATGGTTTCCAGGGTGCTTTTGCTCAGCAGCGAGCAATGTTCGATGCGATGGCGCTTGTCCAGGCCGCTCTGGCCCTGCAGGGCCAGGTCATAGGCCTGCAGAGTGAATTCGATGGCCTGGTCGCCGTTGGCATGGATCATCAGCGGCCAACCTTTTTTCACCGCCGCGTGGATAAATTCCTGGTATTTGACCGGGAGTGTTTTCGGGGTGTCCTCGCCCTTGTCGCACAGATTGAAGTTGCCCACCGGGCGGGCGGTCTCGCAGCAGTAGGGCGCGACCTGATAGCCGGTCAACCCCTGGTTGGACCCGTCCGAGATCACCTTGATCGAGCCCTGATACATGTGCCTGGCCTCTTCCCGCGTGGCCGGCCGATAGTCCGGCAGCAGCTTGAGGGCTTCGAGCGAGTTGTTGCAGGCGGCGTAGCCGATCCGCAGCGTTCTGGGGTGGGACAGGAAGTAGGCGTTCAATACCAGCTTCGACAAGGGGTCCATCATCGCGTCGTACAGCAGGGTGATCCCGCGGCTGGCCGCGGTGGCGAAGAAGGTGTCCAGGCGCTCGAAGATCTTCAGCATTGCAAGCTTCTGCCTGGCGGGAATCGACAGGATCCCGGCCACTATCTGGGTTTCCTGCAGCACGCCGTTCTCGACCATGACCCCGGTTCTTTCATGCACCAGATCCCGGGCCGCCGTGTTCATGTAGGCGGTGTGCATGGAGGCACTGATCAGCAGCATCGGCCGCTTGGCCTCGATGGTGTCCAGGTAGCCCTCTTCGGGCGTGTCGCCACATTGCAGGGTAATGAGTTGGTTCAGGCCGCCCGGCACCACCTTGAACGGCATCAGCGCCGGATCGACCAGGTGCCCGAGGACCCAGCTCGTGCTGTCTTCGGGGAGGTTGTTCTGGATGGTTTCCTTCAGCCAGCCCCAGGTATAGAGCGGCCGCAGGCGCTGGCTGTTTTTCTCTGGCGCCTGCTGGCTATCGCCGTCGTCGGGCTCGATGGCGCCCAGGTTCAGCCAGCCATCCATGGCGCAGCTCTGCACGATGTGGGCGTGGGGCTCGACCAGGCCGGGCAGCAGGGTCTTGCCGTGCAGCGACTGCTTCTTGTAGTCGATGCCCAGGGCCTGCATGCGGGCTTCGACGGCGGCCAGGGTGCCCGCGGCGACCACGTCGCCGGCATGGATGCCCAGGGCTTCGACCCGCTCATCCATGTTGCCGTCGCGCAAGGGGTAGATGATGCCGTCATGAAACACCAGGGACTCGCCGTTCGCGTCCCTGGCCGGGCCCTGTGCTGCGTTGGGGTGGCTGGCGATATAGCTGGCGGGGTCGAGGGTGTCTTTCAAGGCTTCCCAGACGGGGTTGTGGCAGCCGCACTGGATGTAATCGTGATCATTTCCATTTGATCCCATGATGCTTTCCTCGGGTTTTCGGTGGTGATGAGGCGTTGTGGGGGGATGAGCCCAGGCTCTTCAAACGAGGTGGCCAGCCGGCTCGGGCTGAGCGTAGCAGTGCTTTGCACGGCGAACAGGGCGGTCGTCGGGGGGCGCCGGACCACCTCCGGCGCCCCGGGTGGGGCGGTTGGCGCGGGGCGGATCAGAGCTTGATCAGCACTGATTTCAACTCGGTGTAGTGCTCGATGGCCGCGTGGCCCATTTCCCGGCCAAGCCCGGACATCTTGTAGCCGCCAAACGGCAGTGCCGGGTCCAGGGCACTGTGGCAGTTGACCCACACCGAACCGGACTTGATCCGCGGAATCATCCGGTGCACCGCCGCCAGGTCGTTGGACCAGATGCTCGCGCCCAGGCCGTAGGGGCTGTCGTTGGCCATGCGCAGGGCGTCGGCCTCATCGTCGAAAGGAATGGCCACCAGCACCGGGCCGAAGATCTCTTCCTGCACCAGCGAATGCTTCTGGTCCACATCCACTATCACCGTCGGCTTGACGAAATACCCCGGGCCGAACTGTTCGCCGCCGCAGGCGATGGTGGCGCCGCTTTCGCGACCCATCTCGATGTAGCGATAGACCCGCTCCTGCTGGCGCGCGGAAATCAGCGGGCCCATCTCGACGCTGGCGTCCAGGCCATTGCCCAGCTTCATGGCATTGGCGATGCCGGCGATGTCGGCTACCACCTTGTCGAAATGCTTGCGCTGCACATACAGCCGGGAACCGGCGCAGCACACCTGGCCCTGGTTGAAGAAGATCGCGCTGGCAGCCCCGGCCGCGGCGCTGGCCAGATCGGCGTCGGCCATGACGATGGTTGGCGACTTGCCCCCCAGTTCCAGGGTTACCCGGGTCATGGAGTCCATGGCGATCTTGCCGATTTCCTTGCCCACGGCGGTGGAGCCGGTGAAGGTCAGCTTGTCCACCAGGGGGTTGCGGGTCAGGGCGCTGCCGGCGGTGATGCCGGTGCCGGTGACTACGTTGAACACGCCGTCGGGGTAGCCGGCTTCCTGCACCAGCTCGGCCAGTTTCAGGGCGCTGAGTGGCGTTTCATCGGCGGGCTTGAGCACCAGGGTGCAACCGGTGGCCAGGGCCGGGCCGAGTTTCCAGCAGGCCAGCAGCAGCGGGAAGTTCCAGGCGACGATGGCGCCGACCACGCCCACGGCTTCGCGGCGGATGAAGCTGTGGAACTGATCGTCAGGCATCAGGGGCAGCGAGACCTCGACGCTTGAACCCTCGATCTTGGTCGCCCAGCCGGCCATGTAGCGCAAGAAATCGATGGACAGTTGCACGTCCATGGCCTGGGCCACGGCGGCGCTCTTGCCGTTGTTCAGGCATTCCAGCTGGGCCAGCAGTTCGGCGTCGCGCTGCATCAGGTCGGCGAGTTTCCACAGCAGGTTCTGCCGCTCCCGGGGGCGGGTGCGGGTCCAGGGCGAATCGTCGAAGGCCTGGCGTGCGGCGAGCACTGCGCGGTCCACATCGTCCACCGTGGCCCGGGGCACCAGGCACAGCTGTTCGCCGGTGGCGGGGTTGCGCAGGGGCATGGTCTGGCCGTCGCCGGCCTCGGTCCAGTGGGCACCGATCAGCATGCGCGGGGCGCGCTGGATAAAGGCCGTGGTAGCGGCGAGCAGTGGGGCAATAGCCATGGCGAAGCCTCTTGTTGTAGGTGAGGCAGGGGCTTTCGCAATGGCTGTGCCAGTTCCACCCAGGCGCCGCGGCCCCGCTATGGCGGGGCCTGGGGCGCAGCACCGGGGCTTGCGCGGCGGCAGTTTTTCGCAAACTGCGACAGCCCGGTGAGATTCAAGAGACGCATCGGCTGGCAGGTTCCGGGGGCCGGCAGGGTGCTCTAGATGTGCAGCCAGGCCAGTGTGCCCAGTAGCACGCTGCCGCCGGCCGCGCCGTAGGCGAGCTTCTTCAGCCATTCCTTGCGGGTCAGCAGGGTGATGGCCGCCATCGAAATGGCGATCTGGATCGCCATCATCGCCTGGGCCCAGCGATGGTGCTGGTGCAGCGCGGCTTCCGATTGTTCGTCCCAGTCCCGGGCCTCGGCTTCCAGGGCCTCGGCCTTGAGGCGCACCGCTTCCTTTTCCTTCTGGTAGCGCTGGGCTTCGATGCCGTAGTGCGCGGCATCGACTCCGGGAATGTGGGTCGCCAGCTCCGCCAGGTTCTGCCGGCTGGATTTGGCCTGGTAGTAGCTCCACTGGTTGGCGGCTTCGGTCTTTTTCATCGCGGCATTGTTCTTGTCCATCGCCGCCAGGCTTTCCGAGGAGCCGGCCTGATAGCTCAGGAGTGCTCCCAGGGTGGCCATGATCGCCGTCATCACCGCGATCTTGCTGGCGAAGCGGTCACTGCGCGCGTGGGCATGTTCGCTCACGTGTTCCAGGTGCTTTTCGTGGGGGCTGGGCACATCGAAGTCTTCGGTCATGGCGATCCGATCGGCTGGGTAGGGGGTGTTTCAAATTGTATCCATGGCCACTGGCGCCAGCAGGGCCAGTGTGAGTTCGTTCAGCTGGCCGACAGCCTGGAGCTGTGGGCCCAGGCCGGAAGGGCCGCGCTTGGGATCAAGGTTGACCATTTCGCGATAATCGAAAAGAAGTTCTCGTTAGACGGTCGCCAGCTGGCCTTTCTAAAGTAGGCGCTTCGAATCCGTGAGTACTTCCCATGCCCATTTACCCGAGGCCTGCATGGGCCCTGTGCGCCCTGTTGGCCGGTTGCACCCTGGGGCCGGAACGGCCGCCCGGCAGCACTGTGCCCCTGCCCGTGAGCCACCTGGACGCAACGGCCGAGCAGGGGCTCGACCAGTGGTGGCAGCTCTACCGTGACCCTGGGCTCAATGCCGCGGTACAGGAAGCCCTGAGCCAGAACCGCGACTTGCGGATGGCTGCGGCCAACCTGCTTCAGGCCCGGGCGCTGCTGCGCGAAACCGATACCCTGCGCCAGCCTTCCACCCAGGTGACGGCCCGCGCCGGCTACGGCAGTACCGCCGACGACCAGCTGGAAGCCGCCTTGCAGGACAGCCAGCACATCCGCACCGGCAGCCGCTATGGGGTCGGCCTGGATGTGCAGTGGGAGGCCGACCTGTTCGGCCGCCTGCACGGCCTGGCCGATGCCGCCCGGGCCGATGCCGAGGCGGCCCGGGCCGCCGAAGATGGCCTGCGGGTGGTGGTGGCCGCAGAAACCACCCGTGCCTGGTTGCAGGCCTGCAGCTATGGCCAGCGCCTGCAGGTGGCGGGCGAGTCCCTGGCGCTGGTGGAGCAGGGCCGCACCCTGAGCGCCCGGCTGTATCGGGCCGGCGCCGCGGTGACCCTGGATGTGGTGCGCGCCGAAGGCCTGGTGGGCCAGGTGCAGGCCAGCCTGCCGCCGCTGCAGGCCGGACGGCAACGGGCCCTGGCCGAACTGGCCGTCTTGCTGGGGCGCCCCCCGGGTGATGCACCGGCGGCGGCCCAGGCTTGTCGCCAGGCCCCGACCCTGGGGTCGCCCATGCCCCAGAGCGATGCCCTGGCCATGTTGCGTCGGCGCCCCGACGTGAGCCAGGCCGAGCGCCGGCTGGCGGCGGCCACGGCGCGCATCGGCGTGGCCCGGGCCGACCTCTATCCAAGGGTCAGCCTGGGGGCCGGGGTCTTCACGTCGGCGCACCACCCCTCGGGTTTCGATGACCGTGACGCGTCGGTCTGGCAACTGGGGCCGCTGTTGTCCTGGAGCTTGCCCAACCTCAATGCCGCCCGCGCCCGCATCGCCCAGGCCAGCGCCGGAGAAAGCGCAGCGCTGGCGGATTTCGACCGCAGCATCCTGGCGGCCCTGAAGGAGCAGCAACAGGCCCTGAGCGACTACCAGGCCGCGTTGCAGCGCCAGCAAGCCCTGCACCTGGCAGCCGAACGTGACCACCAGGCCTTGCGCCTGGCCGGGCTAGCCAGGGCCGCCGGTGCCTCCACGGCCCTGGATTACCTCGATGCCCAGCGCACCGATGTACGTACCCGGGCCGCGGCAGCGCAGGCCGATGCCGCCGTCATCGATACCCAGGTGCTGGTGTTCAAGGCCCTGGGCGGCGGCTGGCGCAGCGCGCCGCCGATTGTCCTGCCGCAGCCGAGCCGGGCTGCGGCCAACCCTTTCCCGCGAACCCCCAACGAGCCTTTGCAATGACCCAGACCCCTGTTCCCGCTTTCCCGGCGCAAGCCGTCACCCGCCGTCGCTTACTCGGTTATGCCGGGCTGGCGCTGGTGTTGCTGCTGGTTCTGGCCTGGGGCCTGCGCTGGTGGTTCAACGGGCGTTTTCTGGTGGAGACCGACGATGCCTACCTGCGCTCGGACATCGTCACCATCGCGCCCCGGGTCGCCGGCTACCTGGTGGCGGTCGAGGTCCGGGACAACCAGCCGCTCAAGGCTGGCGACCTGCTGGCGCGGATCGACGACAGCGACTACCGGGCTCGGGTCGAACAGGCGGAAGCGGCGCTGCGCGAGGCCCAGGCCGAACAGCGTGCCGGGCAGGCGCGGCTGGCCAATCTGGCCGCCCGCCAGCAACAGCAGCAGAGCCTGATCGCCGAAGCCCAGGCCCGGGTCGGCGCCGCCGAGGCCGAGGCACAACGGGCCGGCCAGGAAGGGCGGCGGCAGCAACACCTGGCCAGCCAGCAAGTCAGCAGCGTGCAGCAACTGGAAAACGCCGCCGCCCTGGCCCGTCAGGCCGATGCCGCCCTGGGCGCGGCCCGCGCCAGCCTGGCCGCGCGGCGCCAACAGGTACAGGTGCTCGATACCGAACAGCAAAGCGCTCGGGCGCAACTGGACAAGCTCGAAGCGGGCGTGGCCCGGGTCACGGCCCAGCGGCAACTGGCCCGCATCGATCTGGCTCGCACCTTGATCCGCAGCCCGGTGGACGGTATCGCCGGCCAGCGGCGCCTGCGCCTGGGGCAGTACGTCGAAGTCGGCGCGCCGCTGTTGGCGGTGGTGCCTGAGGACGCCTATGTGGTGGCCAACTACAAGGAAACCCAGGTCGACGGCATGCGGCCCGGGCAAGCGGCTCGGGTCGAGGTCGACGCCCTGGGTGGCCATGTACTGGAGGGACGGGTGGAGAGTTTCGCCCCGGCTTCCGGCGCCGAATTCGCCCTGCTGCCGGCGGACAACGCCACCGGCAACTTCACCAAGATCGTGCAGCGCATGCCGGTGCGCATCCGCCTCGATCCGGGGCAGCCGCGACAGGCGCAGCTGCGCCCCGGGATGTCGGTGGTGGTGACCGTGGACACCCGTCATGACTAGTGCCCAGGCCGTATCGGAAGGCACCGGCGAGGCCGCCGCACAGGCAATCTCCCTGCGCACCTGGGTGGCGGTGCTGGGCAGCGTGGTGGGCTGCTTCATGGCCGGGATGAACGTGCACGTGACCAACGCTTCCCTGCCGGACGTGCGTGGCTCCCTGGGGGCGACTTTCGAGGAGGGGTCGTGGATCACCACCGCCTACCTGGTGGCGGAGATCATCATCATTCCCATGACCGGCTGGCTGGTTTCGGTGTTTTCCATGCGCCGGGTGCTGATGGTCGGCACCGCCGGTTTCGTACTGTTTTCGATCGCCTGTTCCCTGGCGCCGAACATCCACAGCCTGATCTTCGCCCGGGTGCTGCAAGGGGCCTTTGGCGGGGTGCTGATTCCCCTGTCGTTCCAGCTGATCGTCACCGAGCTGCCGGCGGCCCGGCACCCCATGGGCATGGCCCTGTTTGCCGTGGCCAACAATGTCGCCCAGGCCGCGGGACCGTCCCTGGGCGGCTGGCTCACCGATGCCTATTCGTGGCGCTGGATCTTCTACCTGCAAGTGCCGCCGGGGCTATTGCTGCTGGCAGCCATCGGCTGGTCGGTGCGGCCCCAGCCCATGGTCCTGGCAAAGTTGCGCCAGGGTGACTGGGGCGGCATCGCCAGCATGGCCGTGGGCCTCTCGGCGTTGCAGATCATGCTGGAGGAGGGCGGCCGTTACGATTGGTTCGCCTCAAGCTTCATCAGCCATTGCGCGATCCTGGCCACGCTCGGCCTGCTGGCCTTCGTGGCCATCGAACTGCGTCGCGAGCAGCCGTTGATCAACCTGCGCCTGCTGGGTCGCTACAACTTCGGCATCGCCAGCCTGATGCAATTCACCTTCGGTGCGGTGGTGTTCGGCGTGGTGTTCCTGGTGCCCAACTACTTTGCCCAGATCCACGGCTACAACGCCCGGCAGATCGGCCTGATGATGATTCCCTACGGCCTGATCCAGTTCGTCATGTCGTTCGCCACCCCGCGGCTGATGCGCTGGACCAGCGCCCGCACCATCATCATTGCCGGGTTCGCCATCACTGGCATCGGCTGCCTGATGAACATCCACCTCAACCCCGATGCCTCGGTGAACGTCATCGTGCCCTCGCTGGTGGTGCGTGGTATCGGCCAGTCGCTGGTGGTGGTGGCGCTGGGGGTGATGGCGATCCAGGGGCTGGAAAAGGACCAGGTGGGCTCGGCCTCCGGACTGTTCTCCATGGTGCGTAACGTCGGCGGGGCCATCGGTATCGCGCTGTCCAGCCAGATCGTGGTGGAGCGCGAGAAACTCCACGCCCAGCGCATTGGCGAATCCGTCAGCCTGTTCGCCCAGGCCACCCAGGAGCGCCTGGTGGAACTGGTGCGCCTGTTGGCCCAGGCACCGGTGGAGTACGCAACGGCCCTGCATTCGGCGGCGCTGGCGCCCCTGCGCCAGCAAGCCCTGGGCATGGTGGACAAGGTGCTGCACCGCGACGCCCTGCTGCTGGCCTACAGCGATGCCTTCTTGCTGGCGGGGCTGGCCATGCTGTTGTGCGTGGTGGCCGGTGTGCTGCTGCGCCGGGCCTGAGCCCTCAGCGGTAGAACTCCGAAGGCGGCGTGCCGAACTGGCGCTTGAAGGCGGCGGCGAAGGCGCTCTGGCTGTCGTAGCCGTGCTGCAGCGCCACTTGCACCACCGGCATGCCCTCGGCCAGGCACTCCAGGGACATCAGCAACCGCGCCTGCTGGCGCCAACGGCCAAAGGTGATGCCGGTGTGGCGCTGGAACTGGCGATGGAAGGTCTTGGCGCTCATGGCCAGGCAGTCGCCCCATTGTTCGGCGGTGCGGTTGTCCGAAGGGTCGTCCGCCAGCGCCTGGCACACCCGCAGCATGCGCGGCTCATGGGGCCAGGGCAGGCTGAACGGCAGCACCGGCAGCGAGCGCATCTCATCGAGGATCAGGCGCATCAGGCGGCCGTCGCGGCTGTCCGGCGAATACTGCGTGCCGACCTGGGCGGCGGCCAGGATCAGCTCGCGCAGCAACGGCGAGACCTCGATCACGCAGTCATGCTCGGGCAGGCCGGCAATGGCATCGACATTGATGAACAGGCTGCGCATGCGCACCGCGCCGCGCATGCGTACCCGGTGCTCGACGCCGGCCTGCAACCACACCCCGCGGCTGGGCGGCACCACCCAGCGGCCGGACTCGGTGTCGATCACCAGCACGCCCTCGATGGCATAGGCCAGCTGCGAGCGTGGATGGCTGTGGGCAGGTATTTCATGGCCGTTGGGGTAATCCACGGCGATGCTGGTAACCGGCATGGACAGGCAGTCGATGGACGAGACAACCAGCAGATCGGACATGCAGCGCAGCGCCTCCGCCCCGGAAGGGATCATGGGGCGCTTATCATAGGTGAAAATGTCCATTTTGCGATAATCAAAGGGCGTTTAGCGCATTACATTCAGAAGATCGCTACCTAGACTACAGATCACTCCTTGCCCGCCGACGGTTGCAACCGCCCATGAACCCCCTGTTCCTGACCCTGCTACTAGCGCTACCCCTGCCTTACGGCCGGGGTCTGCCGGTGCTGCCAGGAACCTGGCACCCAGGCTGATCTCCCCCAGACTCCGGCCTCGAAGCGCTTTCCATGATGAAAGCAGGGGAGATCCATCGCGTTCTCCATTGTGCTTTCGAGGTCAGTATGCTCGCCCATCCCCATACCAAATACCGCCCCTTTACCCCCGTGGACCTGGACTCGCGCCAGTGGCCGTCACGTACCATCACCCAGGCTCCGATCTGGCTGTCCACCGACCTGCGCGATGGCAACCAGGCGCTGTTCGAGCCGATGAACCGCGAGCGCAAGCTGCGCCTGTTCGAGGAACTGGTGCGCCTGGGCTTCAAGGAAATCGAAGTGGGATTCCCCGCCGCCTCGCGCACCGATTTCGAGGTGGTCCGCGAGCTTGTGGAACAGCAGCGGATTCCCGCCGACGTCACGCCCATGGTGATGACCCAACTGCGCGAGGACCTGATCCGCGAAACCGTACGCAGTGTGCAGGGTGCGCGCCGGGTCATCGTCCACCTGTACAACGCCATCGCCCCGGTCTGGCGGCGCGTGGTCTTCGGGCTTTCGGTGGACGAGGTCGAGGCCCTGGTAGAGCGCCATGTCAGGCTGTTGCGCGAGTTGACCGACCAGCACCCGGAAACCGAATGGGTGTTGCAGTACTCCCCCGAAACCTTCTGCATGGCGGAGCTCGAGGTGTCCCTGCGCATGTGCAACACCGCGATCCGTACCTGGGACGCCGGCCCGGGGCGCCCGATCATCATCAACCTGCCGACCACCGTCGAGGTGGCCACCGCCAACGTCTTTGCCGACCAGATCGAATGGATGCACAAGCGCCTGGAGCGCCGCGACCAGGTCACGCTGTCAGTGCACCCGCACAACGACCGGGGCACCGGCGTGGCCTGTGCCGAACAGGCGTTGCTGGCGGGCGCCCAGCGGGTGGAGGGCTGCCTGTTCGGCAATGGCGAGCGCAGTGGCAACCTGGACCTGGTGACCCTGGCCCTGAATCTCTATACCCAGGGCATCAGCCCCGGGCTGGACTTCTCCGATATCGCGGCAGTGGCCCGGGTTGCCGAGGAATGCACGGCGCTACCGATCCATCCGCGCCATCCCTATGTCGGCGACCTGGTGTTCACCGCCTTTTCCGGCTCGCACCAGGACGCCATCGCCAAGGGCTTTGCCGCCCAGGCGGCTGACGGTTTCTGGGAGGTGCCCTACCTGCCCATCGATCCGCAGGACCTGGGGCGGACCTACGACAGCATCGTGCGGGTCAACAGCCAGTCCGGCAAAGGCGGGATCGCTTTCCTGCTGCAGCGTGACCACGGCATCGTCATGCCCCGGCGCATGCAGATCGAGTTCAGCGCCATTGTGCAGAAGCTGGCTGATGCCAGTGACGCCGAGTTGAGCAGCGATGCTTTATGGGAGGTGTTCCAGCGCACCTATCTGGCGTGTGCAGAGGGCACGGCCGGCCTGCGGTATCTCGCTCATCGGTTGTTCGATGCCCCCGAGGGGCAGGGGATCGAGCTGCGGGTCGCCACCCCCGGGAACCAGGAGGCGTGCTTGCATGGCGTGGGCAACGGACCTGTCGCGGCGGCCCTGGCCGCCCTGGGCTTGCCGCTGCGCATCGACAGTTTTGAAGAGCGCAACCTGGGGGCGGGGGCCGATGCGCAGGCGCTGGCAATTGTCGAAGCGGTGTGGCCGGGCGTTGCCGGGTCACGTTTTGGCGCCGGCTGTCACGCCAATATCGTCACCGCCTCGGTGCAGGCCGTGATCAATGCCGCGGCGCGGTTTTATCCCGAGCAGGCGCCGGCATTCGTTCCCACCCAGGCATCGCTTGCGGAGCGGGCGGCTCCCTGAGTGACCCGCACCAGCAGTCGGCGCCCCAGGGGCCGGCCGCTGGAGCCCGGGCAAAAAAAAGCCCGCTGTAGCGCGGGCCAAATGGGATTCGTTAAGGAGTGATTGGCAATATAGGGGCGGCGAGGTGAAAGCACCGTGAAAAAAAAGTCGTGCAGGGATAAACCTCCAGCATCTTTGCCCAAGTCTTAGGGTGTTTTCGGATATGTCCGATATTACTGCCCCTGGAGCCCGCGTATATTCCCTCCTGCTCGCCCAGCCAAAGGGGGTACTTCGGTCTGGATGCCACTGCCGAAGTGATGGGCGAGCACCTTTTTCCCTCCTGCCGTTTCTTTCTCCCTGGCTGTTTCCTTCCCGCTTGGCCTGGCCAATATCCTCATCCCATTCCCTTCAGGGCAGATCGAGCCGGCGCCGGATCTCGGCCCACAGTTGCGGGTCGTCGAAGTCGTTGATCACGCGGTGGGCGCCGGCATCCAGCAGGGTTTGCGGGCGCTGGCTGGTGGCCAGGCCGAACGTGCAGATCCCGGCTTTTACCGCGGCTGTCAGCCCGGGTACCGAGTCTTCGAAGGCCAGGGCCTGGTCGGCGGTGGCCTGCAGGCATTCCAGGCCGCTCAAGTAGGGCAGGGGATCGGGCTTGGCCCGAGGCAACTCCTCGGCCACCAGCACCGTCTGGAAGCGCTGTCGCAGGCCCAGCACCTCGAGCATGTGCTCGGCATTGGCCCGGGGCGCGTTGGTGACCACGCACACGCCGATGCCGTGCTCCTGGGCAAAATCCAGCAGGCGCAGCAGGCCGGGCATGGGCATCAGTTGCGGGGAGAGTTGGCGAAAGCGCACTTCCTTGCGCTCGGCAAAGGCTTCATGTTCCGCCACGCTGCGCTCGGGGAACAGGTAGCGGCACATGTTGGCATTGGCCTGGCCGCTGACATGGGCTTCGAATTCTTCCTGGGTGAAGGTCCGGCCATCCTCTTCCAGCAGCAGTTGCTGCAGGGCCAGCAGGTGCAGGGCGTCGGTGTCGGTCAGGGTGCCATCAAGGTCGAAGAGCAGAGCATTGAGCATGGGACAGTTCCTGTCGGGCCCCATCCGGGCCGGTTGGCTGAATCGATCAAGCCCGCATCCTAGCAGGCTTGATCCCAACCGTGACCGGTTCGCTCGGGGCCTCAGCCCTGTGCGTTGTCGCCTTCGCCCTGGTCTTCCACTTCGTCAGGCTGCGGGCAGTAGTCCTGGGGGTTGGCCGGCCACAGCACCTGGTCATGGCCGTCGTGCACCTGTTCGGCGCCGCAATCGACCTGGCTGACCTGGAAGCTCGGAGTGCCGTCCAGGCGATACAGGGCCTTGAGGCTGCGGGACTGGTCGTCGCCCATGCCTTCCACGGCATAGCCGAAGATGGCGCCGCGGGTTTCGTCCACCACCAGTTCCTGCCACTTGCCGGGGATCAGCCGCTTGCCCTTGAGGTCGTACAGCGCCGAGGTGGCCAGGGCCGAGGTGTCGTCGGTGGCCAGCAGGTAGTGGCCGCTGTTGTCCAGGCGGATGTCGACGTACTGGCCCGGCTCCAGCAGCACCTTGCCGCTGGCGTCCATCAGGCCCACGGTACGCACCTGGGTGGCCTGGCCGAACAGGGTGGCCTGCTTGGTCGGGCTGTTGGCGGTGCTGAAGACGAACAGGTCGGCATTGATCGCGCCGATCTGGGCGTAGGTGGGCTTGAACAGCTCGACGCCCTTGTCCACATCGAAGATACCGAAGGTGGCGCTGAACACGTTCTGCAGCACCGCGACCTGGTTCAGCCCCGGTACCTGCCGGAACATTCCCAGGGGGCTGAAGCCGGCCGGGTCCGCCGAGTCGTAGACCGGCTGCACCTTCCATTGGCCCTGGCGGTCGATCAGCCCGGCCTTGCCGGAGCTGCCGTCGGCGTTCTTGGCGGTGACCAGCGCGCCCTGCTTGCCGAATACCTGGCAGGTGCCGAACTGGGCCTGGATCACGGTCTTGCCCTGGAAATCCATGTAGCCGCAGGGGCTGTCGTATTTTTCCCGGAAGGCCACCAGGCCGTCACCCGGTTCGCCCATCCAGTTGTAGGTGGCGGCGCTGATCAACTGGGCCTGGGCATCGGCCAGGGCCTTGCCCTGTTCGGTGCTGACCACCAGATGCTGGTTGGCAAAGTAGTCGATGCTGTCGAAGTCGATCTTCTTCTGCTCGCCGGTCTTGAGGTTCAGCGCCCACTTGTCGTTGCCGCGTTCGGCGATCATCCACCAGCCGCGCTTGGCGAAGTCATCGCGGACCATGCTGCTGTCATACAGGGCTTCGGTCACCACCTCGCCCTTGGCACTGAGAATGCCGCGCTTGCCGCCGATCTCGTAGACGATGAAGTCGTCGTTGCCGCCCACGTACAGATCGTCGAAGCGCGGTGGCTGAATCTGTTTGCCGCTCTGGTCGATGATGCCCAGCTTGCCGTCCTGGCCGAAGCCGAAGTAGCCCGGGGTCAGCAGCCGCAGGTCATCGGTGAAGGCGGCCTTGAGGGTCTGCTTGCCATCGGCGCTGCTGAGGTTCCAGGTACCGTCCTTGGCGAACAGGAAGGTCTTGTCCAGGGGCAGGGCGACCACGGCGTCGTAGTCGTTGTCGGCGCTGACCAGCACCTTGCCGTCCTGGTCCAGCACCGCGCATTCGCCATTGGCGCAGATCGGCATGACCATGGCCGCCGGAGCGGGGGCCGCAGCGACGGCTGCAGTCTTGGGACTGGTTTCTTCCTTGCATCCGACCAGGGTCAGGGCAGACAACGAGAGGATCAGCGAGCCGAGACGGGCACAGGCGCTTCTATCCATGAACTTCAGGTTCCTTGTAAGAGGGGAGGTGCGGCACACCCCATGGGACGGGGCAGGCAAAGCGGGGGTGATTCTGCGGCGCCGCCGGATAAATGCAAGATCCAATTGCAAAGAAAACCAGCGGTACAGCCTCGTCGCCGGCCTTGAGAGCTGTTCTGGCGCTGGCTAATCGCTGTCTCAGACTGAGACGTTTGTCTCGAAATTGAACGTCGGGTAACACCCGCAAGCCCGCCAGGGACCGGCGTCTTCGCCCAAGTCGTTGATTCCGGGTTCTTTTATAAGCTGGCACGCTCCGTGTATTGCATATCAGCAGACGTTTCTCTTGCCTCCATGACCGGGCGTGCCGGGCATGGCAGAAACCATAAAAACGACTCGCTAAAAATAAGAAAGCACCGTGGGAGGTTTGACGTTGATGAAGAGAAGACTGCGCCTGAGGCTCAGTGCCAGCCTGCTGGCCATTGCCACCTGTACCGCCTTGCATGCCCCTTCGAGTTTCGCCGCGCGGGATGCGCAGAGCATCCTCAAGGAAACCTGCCAGGGTTGCCACACCCCCGAGGCCGGGGAAGCCCTGAGCCGCATCAGCCACCAGCGCAAGACCCCGGAAGGCTGGCTGATGAGCATTGCCCGCATGCAGACCATGCACGGGCTGCAAATCAGCGATGACGACCGCCGCACCCTGGTCAAGTACCTGGCCGATACCCAGGGCCTGGCGCCCAGCGAGACCGACGGCGTGCGCTACGCCCTGGAGCGACGGCTGAACACTGTCGAGCATTTCGACGAACAGACCACCCAGATGTGCGCCCGCTGCCACTCCGGCGCGCGGATCGCCCTGCAACGCCGGCCGGCCCAGGAATGGGAGCGGCTGGTGAATTTCCACCTTGGGCAATGGCCATCCCTGGAGTACCAGGCGCTGTCCCGGGACCGGGAATGGCTGCCCACCGCCCTCAAGGAAATGGTGCCGCTGCTGGCCAAGCGTTATCCCCTCGACAATCCCGCCTGGACAGCCTGGCAACAGGCCCGCCCGCAAGCGGCGGCGCTGGCGGGGGACTGGAGCTTCAGCGGCCACCTGCCGGGCAAGGGTGAACTGGCCGGGGTGATGAGCGTCAGCGCCGGGGAAGGCGATCAGTTCAAGCTCAGCGTCAAGGGCCAGTACGCCGATGGCAGCCCGTTCAATGGCGAGGGCAGCGCGATCCTCTACAACGGCTATGAATGGCGCGGCAATGTCACCGTGGATGGCGTGGTCATGCGCCAGGTGCTGGCGGCACAGGGCAATGCACTGCAAGGGCGGATGTTCGAGGCCGAGCACGACGAGCGCGGCCTGGACTTCATCGCCGCCCGGCAAGGCAGCCAGCGGTTGCTGGCGGTGCAGCCGGGTTACCTGAAGGCCGGTGAGGAGGCCGAGGTGACCCTGGTGGGCGCGGGCCTTGCGGGCACTCCGAGCTTCGGCAAAGGGGTGGAGGTCGTGCAGGTGCTGGAGCAGAGCCCCGAACGCATCCGCGTCAGGCTCAAGGCGGCGGCCAGCGCCCAGCCGGGGCTGCGGGAAGTCAGCGTCGGCAGCCTCAAGGGCGCGACGCTGGCGGTGTACCAGCGCATCGCCGAGGTCAAGGTGGTGCCGGCATTTGCCGTGGCGCGGATCGGTGACGGCGGCGGTTCGACGCCCAAGGTACAGGGCCGCTTCGATGCCGAAGCCTGGGGCAAGGGGGCCGACGGCAAGGCCTACCGCATCGGCGTGATGCCGGCGCAGTGGAAGGTCGAGGCCTTCGACGCCCAGGCGGCCAAGGATGAAGACGTCAAGTACGCCGGCAGCATGCAGGCCGACAGCGGCGTGTTCACCCCAGGGGATGCCGGGCCCAACCCGCTGCGCAAGATGTCCACCAACAACGCCGGCAACCTCAAGGTGATCGCTGCGGTGGAGGAGGGGGGCAAGGCCCTGACCGGTGAAGGCCAGCTGATCGTCACCGTGCAACGCTGGAACAATCCACCCATTCCCTGAGGGGCGTCGAGCGATACCGACAGACACTTTCAGGCAATGACCGCAGGCCCCGAACGCGGGGCAGGCACAGGAGGTTGTAATGGGCGCAATTCTGAATCTGGTGGAGCGCAACCTGCATGAAGTGCAGGTGGACGCCAACCGCATGCTGTTCCATATCCCCAGCAGTTCGCTGTTTGCCAGCGATGCCTTGACCGGCAGCATCATCGATGCGCTGCGCGGCCCGGGCTGTACCCCGGAAGACTTGATCCAGCGTCTGGCCGGCGCCTATGACGGTGCCGACGTCAGCGACACCCTGCGCGAGCTGATGGCCCTGGAACTGGTCAGCGACGGCTCGCCCCTGACCCCGGAAATCGGCGTCAAACGGGTCGAACGCACGGCGATCAATACCGTGGTGCTCAACGTCAATACCGGCTGCAACCTGAGCTGCACCTACTGCTACAAGGAAGACCTGGACAAGCCCTCGGCGGGCAAGAAGATGGGCCTGGACACGGCCATTGCCTCGGTGGAAATGCTGCTCCAGGAGTCCCCGGACGAGGAGCGCTACACCGTGGTGTTCTTCGGCGGCGAACCCTTGAGCAACCGGCCGCTGATCGAGGCCATGGTGGACTACTGCGAACAGCGCTTTGCCGCTGCCGGCAAGTTCGTCGAGTTCGTCATGACCACCAACGCCACCCTGCTCACCGAAGAGGTGGTGGACTACCTCAACGCCCACCGCTTCGGGCTTTCGGTGAGCATCGACGGGCCCAAGACCGTGCACGACCGCAACCGCATCACCGTGGGCGGGCAGGGCACCTATGACGTGGTGCGGCGCAAGGCGCAGATGCTTCTGGAGCGCTACGACAGCCGGCCGGTGGGGGCGCGGGTGACCCTGACCACCGGGGTCACCGACCTTGAGACCATCTGGGATCACCTGTTCAACGAGCTGGGGTTTGCCGAAGTGGGGTTCGCCCCGGTGACCTCGGGGGACATCAGCAGCTTCAACCTCAGCAGCGAGGAGCTGATCGAAGTCTTCGCCAGCATGAAGCGCCTGGGCCGGCGTTACCTGGCGGCGGCACTGGAGCACCGCAATATCGGCTTCTCCAACCTGCACCAGCTGATCACCGATATCCACGAGGGCCACAAGAAGGCGCTGCCCTGCGGCGCCGGGCTGAAGATGCTGGCGGTGGACCACAAGGGCGAGCTGAACCTGTGCCACCGCTTCACCGGCTCATCCCTGCCGACCTTCGGCAATGTGCATGACGGTGGGGTCAAGCAGATGGAGCTCAATGACTTCCTGTCCCAGCGCCTGGACCGCACCAACACCGGCTGCGACAGCTGCCGCATCCGCAACCTGTGTTCCGGCGGCTGCTACCACGAGAGCTATGCCCGCTACGGCGACCCGGCGCACCCGACTTATCACTATTGCGAACTGATGCGTGACTGGGTGGATTTCGGCATCGAAGTCTACAGCCGGATCATGGCGCACAACCCTGCGTTCATCAGCAGCTACATCACTCCGCGCAAGGCTCACTGACATGAAACATCTCAAGCCGATCAACAACAAAGCTCAGAAACTGACCGAGGCCGCGGCCCAGGACCGTATCGAAGAAGTGCTGGCGATGAACTCCGTGGCCGGATGCGCCTCGACCACCGACCCGGGCTGGGAAATCGATGCCTTTGGCGGCGTCTCGTCGCTGTGCCAGCCGATGGAGGCCGACCTCTACGGTTGCTCCGACCCTTGCTGGTGGCCGGCCCAGGTGCCGGACATGATGAGCACCTACCCCGACTGGAACAAGGACGCCCAGGCCTCCAACGACAACTGGCGCAACCTCGGCACCGTCTTCCCCAAAGACAAGTAACCGGACAGCACAAGGATTCCAGCATGCGAGCTATCACAGTGTGCGGCCTGGCCGCCGGCGCGGTTCTCAGCGCCTGTTCTTTCACCGCCCTGGCCGACGAGGGCCTGGCCCTCAACAGCGGTCATGAGTACATGGTGACCACCAATTACCCGAACAACCTGCACGTTCTCGATCTGGCCAGCGACAGCCTGTACAAGACCTGCAAGATGCCCGACGCCTTCGGCCCCGGCACCGTGCAACTGTCGCCGGACCGCAAGATCGCCTACGTGCTGAACAACCACTATGCGGATGTCTACGGCGTCGAGCTCGACAGCTGCAAGCAGGTGTTCCACGCCAGCATCACCCAGCATCCGGGGGAGAAGGCGCGCTCGATGTTCGCCTTCACCGTCAGCCACGACGGCAAGGAGCTGTACACCGTGGCCAACCCGACCCTGTTGCTCAATGACCGCTATGAGGTCAAGGAGCCGCGGCTGGATGTCTACGCCACCGATGCCGGGCTCGACGCCAAGCCGCTGCGCAGTTTCCCCGCGCCGCGCCAGCTGACCATCATGCAGAGCGGCGACGACGGCACCCTGTATGTGGCCGGGCCGGACCTGTACAAGGTCGACGTCAAGACCGGCAAGTTCGAGGTACTGATCCCCAGCCGCCACTGGAAACGCCCCAACTACAGCGCGCCGGACGTGCTCTACGTGTGGAACCAGCAGACCTTCCGCCATGACTTTTCGCTGCTCTACACCGCGGCGAAGTTCAAGGACAAGAAGCAGGACCCGGCTACCGCCGAGCCGCTGTACGGGCTGTTCAGCGTCGATCTTGCGACCGGCAAGACCGAGACCACCGACTTCGGCCCGCTGACCGAGATCTACTTCAGCGGCATGCGCTCGCCCACGGACCCCAACCTGATGTTCGGCGTGCTCAACCGCCTGGCCAAGTACGACATCAAGCAGAAGAAACTGCTCCAGGCCGCGACCCTGGAACACTCCTACTACTGCATCTCGTTCAACCGGGCCGGGACCAAGATCTACCTGGCGGGGACCTTCAACGACGTGGCGATCTTCGATGTCCAGAGCATGAAGCAGATCGGCAAGATCACCCTGCCGGGCGGCGACATGGCCATCACCACGGCGCAGATCTTCGTCCGCTGACCCCGCCGCCAGCCACCGGCTCCTGTAGCAGCCGGCTTGCCGGCGAACAGGCCGGCAAGCCGTGCAGAGCCCTCACCGACGCCTTCGCGGGCAAGCCCGCTCCTACCGTGCGGGGACCGGGCAGCTCAAGTCGCCTTCCTTGCACTGCAGGTACTGTTTGAAACTCTCCACGCGGGTCTTGGTCAAGGCCGTGATGCAGTTGCTGTAGGCCACCGGATACAGGCTGCCACCTTCCACGCCCGAGGTGGAAAAACTGCACTCGGCATCGCGGAACGCCACCCAGGCGCGCTGGGCGCTGACCAGCAGCTTTTTGCTGTGTGGCTGGTCTTTCAGGCGCTGGTTGATCTGTTGGTAAAGGGCGTTCAGCTCCTTGTCCGCGGCCTTGTGCTGGAAGTTGGCGCACAGGCTCATATCGGTCTGGGTGGTGTTGTTGCATTCATAGGCCTGGGCCAATGGAGCAAGCAGCAGCGGCGCAAGGGCCAGCAACAGGATCGGACGCATGGAAAGTCTCGCAATCGGTCAATGAGGAAGAAACAGTCTAGCCGCGGCTGGGTTGCCACTCGGGCCAGCGTTGCAGCGCTTCGTCGGCCAGCCAGGGCACATCGTGGGAGGTCCAGATATGCACCTGTGGCGTCTGCCCCGGATCATCGTCCAGGGTCGCCACCCGCAGGATCACGTGGGGCTGCCCCGGGCGCTCCGCCAGCAGGTGAGAACCGCAGACCGAGCAGAAGTGCCGCAGCTTGCCCGGGGACGATTCGTAGGTGCTCAGGCGTTCCTGGCCCTGGGTCCACTGGAAGTGTTCGCGCATGACTCCGGCGGTCGAGGCAAAGGCCGCGGCGTGGGCCTTGCGGCAGGTCTGGCAATGGCAGTGGCCGATGGGCATGTCCAGGCGGTCGACCCGGTATTGCACCGCCTTGCACAGGCAACTGCCATGCAGCGGCCGGGCAGGCGCGCGACGCCGGGCGGCGGCCAGCAGGTCGTCGGCCATGGCCTGGATCTCCTCGCCCATGTGCAGCTTGGCCAGCCAGTGCGGCGGTATGCCCTGGGCCCCGTAGAAGGCTCCGGCCAACTGGCCGACGATGGCGGCGGTGGTGTCGGCGTCGTCCCCCAGGTTGGCGGCGGCCAGCACTGCTTCGGCATAGCTGTCGCTGTGCTGGAAGCACCAGAGCGCGGCCTCCAGGGAGTCGACGCAATAGCCGTTGCCGCGAATCTGGTCGCGGGTTTTATCCAGGTAATTGCCCTGGGCCAGGGCCGCGACCTTGCTCTCGCGAAAGCCCTGGGCGTCGAGCCGTTGCAGTTGCTGCTTGCTGGCACCGTCCAGGGCCTTGGCGATCAGCCCGGCCAACAGCTGGCAGCATTCGATGGCTTCGGCGGCGCCGTGGGTGGTACGCGAACTGGCCCCGGCAAACTCGCGGACCTGGGCCAGGTCGGGGTAATGGAACAGCACCACCGGCGCCAGGCGCATCAGCGAGCCATTGCCGGCGGTCTGCGGGTCGCTGGAACCCGCCAAGGGCTGGCCGTGTTCCTGATAGTCGGCCAGGGCCTGGCGCACCGTCATGCCGATATCGAAGCATTCGCCGGTGGCGCTCAGGTAGCCCCATTGCCACCAGTTGAGGTAGCGGCCCATCTGGTCGGCGGGGTCGAAACCGTCCTTGCGCAACAGGCTTTCCCCCAGGCACAGGGCCATGGAGGTGTCGTCGGTCCACTGTCCGGCCTTGAGGTTGAACGGGCCGCCGCCCAAGAGATCGGTGACCGGGGGGAAACTGCCCCGTGGCTTGAATTCCACACTGGTGCCCAGGGCATCGCCACAGGCCAGGCCCAGCAGGCTGCCACGGTAACGGTCGGTGAGGGTGAGGGGCATGGCAGGTCCTTTGCAGAGGTATTGGCGCCGGCGACAGTAGCATTTTTCGTTCTGGGCAATCAGTGGGGCCTTCGGCCAGATAAAGGTTGCGCTCGATTCAGAGAGGTCTAGTGTTCATCACTGGAGGTGGCCCATGAATTCTTCAGATCGCATCGAACGCAAGATCCTGCTCAAGGCCGACCCGGCCCAGGTCTGGCAGGCGCTGAGCGAGGCCGAACGCTTCGGCCGCTGGTTTGGCGTGGCCCTGGCCGGCCAGCAGTTCATACCCGGCCAGCGGGCCCGGGGCGCGGTGACTTACCCAGGCTATGAGCACCTGACCTGGGATGTCCTGGTGGAGCAGATGCTGCCCCAGGAGCTGTTCTCCTTCCGCTGGCACCCCTACGCCATCGATCCCGCGCAGGACTATTCGGCAGAGCCCAGCACCCTGGTCCGGTTCGAACTGGAAGAGCACGCCGGTGGTACCTTGCTGCGGGTCACCGAGTCGGGCTTCGACGGCATTCCCGCCGAGCGCCGGCTCAAGGCCTTTCGCATGAACAGCCGGGGTTGGGACGAGCAGATGAGCAATATCGAGAACTACCTGCAGCAGGGTTGAAACAGGCAGTTGCAAGCGGCACGTTGCAGAGCCAGGCCTGTCGCCTGAAACTGGCCGCTTCCCGTCTGGAGCAGCCCCTTGTTCGAAACCTATATGAAACGCTGGCGCCTGACGCCCGATGGCGATCCCATCGTCACCCCGGGCAGCCGCCTGTTGCCGGTGCGTCTGCAAGACGGTGCGCCGGCCATGTTGAAGATTGCCCTGGATGAACACGAGCAGGCCGGCAACCGGCTGATGGCCTGGTGGGCCGGGGAGGGGGCGGCGCGGGTTCATGCCCAGCAAGGCGATGCCCTGCTGATGGAGCGCGCCATGGGCAAGGGTTCGCTGATGCGCATGGCCCTGGCGGGCCAGCACGATGAGGTCAGCCATATCGTCTGCGCCACCCTGCAACAGTTGCACCGGCCTCGGGCACAACCGCGGCCGCCGCTGGTGTCGCTGGATCGCTGGTTTGCCGACCTGCGCGAGGCGGCGCCGCAGCAGGGCGGGTTGTTCCTGCGCTGCCTGGCCGAAGCCGAGCACCTGTTGGCCACGCCCCGGGAACCGGTGGTGCTGCATGGCGATATACACCACGACAATGTGCTGGACTTCGCCGAGCGCGGCTGGCGGGTGATCGACCCCAAGCGGGTCCATGGCGAGCGCACCTTCGATTTCGCCAACCTGATCTGCAACCCGGACCTGCCCAGCGCCACCGACCCTGTGCGCTTTGCCCGCCAGGTGCAGGTGATTGCCCGGGCGGCGCAGCTGGAGCCGCGCCGGCTGGTGCAGTGGGTGCTGGCCTTCAGTGGTTTGTCCGCTGCCTGGTTTCTCCAGGACGATCATCAGCCCGGGGCGCAGCACCAGCTCAAGCTCGCGGCTTTGGCCGCCCAGGCACTGGAGGGGTGAACTAGGGGTTTGCGTAAGTGCGGTATAGCGAATTTCCTACACGCGCTGTAATTCAATGCGCCTTCTGCGCACCGGGCTTTGTGTTTAATCTTCTTTCCCACAACTGCAGCGCAGGAAGCGCTCAGGATCAGGGAAGGTCGACCATTAGCACGGATGCTGCAGACAGGAAGTCATGATGGTCTTGGAAAAAACCCGCTTCGGCGGGTTTTTTTTCGTCCGGCATTTCGTGCCTGCAGCCTGGGTGCTGTGGCCACTTTGATACTTCACGCAGTGGAACATGAACGTGGCAGGTTCTTTTCAGCCCGACGCTAAGCGCGGGCTTCTGTGCAAATGGCCGTGGTTGCGGCAGATCGTTGTAGTGGGTGCGGCGCTGCTGCCCACCTTGAGCTGGGGGGGAATGTCGTGCCAAGGGCCGGATTGCCCCGGCATTCTGACGATGCTGGCATTTTTCCTGGGGGCCTTTGTCCTGGCCAATATACTTGGCGCACTGTGGATGATTGGCCGGAAGATCAAGTCGGTCTGGCGGCGCTGGCGTGATCCGAATGGCCGTGAGGCGTGCGAGCCGCCGGCCACGGATGATGCCCCCGGCCATTGACGCCGGTGAGCAGGCGCTCTTCGCCGGCAAGCCGGCTCCTGCAGGTGTGGTCAACGAGTGATTTCGTTGCGGACCTTTTCCAGGGCCTGCTCCAGCAGCGGCAGGCCGATGGAGCCCAGGGCCAGGCGCAAGGCCTGGGGCACATGGGCGGTGGTGGCGAAGGGCTCGGCCGAGGTCACCGTTACCCCCTGATGTTCCAGGGCCGCCACCACGGCATCGGCCCGCCGTCCTTCCGGCAGTTTCAGCCAGAGAAAATACGATGAGCCATAGGCCTGGTAATCGCAGCCCTTGAGCACCCTCCGGGCCAGTTGCTGGCGGCTGCGGGCATCGTTGCGCTTCTGTTCTTCCAGGCTGTCCACCAGCCCCGACTCGATCCAGCGGCAGCCCAGGGTCACGGTCAGCGACGGGGTGCTCCAGGTGGACACGCGGATCGCCCGTTCCAGGGCCGGGATCATCTCCAGGGGCGCGACGATAAACCCCAGGCGCAAGCCCGAGGCGACGCTTTTCGACAGCCCGGAAATATACAGCGTGCGCTCCGGGGCCAGGGTCTGCAGCGGCGGCGGGGCCGGTTCGGCGAGGAAGGCGTAGGCGCCGTCCTCGATCAGCAGCAGGTCATGCTCGCGGGCCAGTTGCGCCAGGCGCCGGCGTTCGGCCAGGGGCATCACCGTGCCCAGGGGGTTGTGCAGGGTCGGCATGCAGTACAGCGCCCGCACCGGGCGCCGGCGGCACAGGGCCTGCAGGGCGTCGAGGTCCATCTGGCCGTTGTGCTGGGGCAGCGCTTCGAGGTCCAGGCGATGGACCTGGGCCAGGGTCTTGAGGCCGGGGTAGGTCAGGGCGTCCACTGCCAGGATGTCCCCGGGCTGGAGTAGCGCCAGCAGGCTCACCGCCAGCCCCTGCTGGGCGCCGTTGACGATCAGCACCTGCTCGGCGGCGACGCGGATCTCGCGGTTGCGCAGGTGCCGCGCTGCGGTCTGGCGTTCATGGGGGCGGCCGCCCTGGGGCGCGGAATGCAGCAGGGCATCCAGGTCGCCGGAGGCGGCTATCGCCCGCAGCCCCTCGCGCAGGCTTTCCGCCTGGCCGGGCAGGGACGGGTAGTTGAACGCCAGGTCCACCGAGGCGGCGCTGGCCGGGTGCTGTTCCAGGCCCATGCCCCGGGGCAGGCTGGTGTCGCGGACAAAGGTGCCGCGCCCGGGCTCGCCCACCACCAGGCCGATGGCTTCCAGCTCGTGATACACCCGCAGCGCCGTGGCCAGCGCCACCTGCTCGCTGGCCATCAGCGCCCGCACCGTCGGTAGCTGAGTGCCTGGGCACAGCTGGCCGGCGCGGATGCGCTGGGCGAAGTGATCGACGATGGTTTTGTAACGGGTACGGCGCATGCTCGGCCACCTCATGTATCTAGAACACTTTTTTGTTTGTATCAGGCAGGCGTCCTAATCTAGCGGCTTTTGCGCAGGAGCGCTCACATGCCGGACCTTTCCACCCTGTCGATCTTCCTCGGCGCCGTGCTGCTGTTGCTGCTGTCGCCGGGACCCAACATGGCCTTTGTCATCAGCCACGGCGCAGCCTATGGCTGGCGCGGTGGGGTGGCATCGGGGCTGGGGATCGGCGCAGCGGATATCGGCCTGACCCTGCTCACGGCCACGGGCGTCACCGCCGTGGTGGCCAGCTGGCCGCCGGCGTTCGACCTGATCCGCTATGCCGGGGTTGCCTACCTGTTGTGGCTGGCCTGGAAGGCCCTGGGCCAGCGGGGGGACCTGGACCTTGCCGATACACCCCGGGTGCCGCTGGCCACGGTGTTTGTCCGGGCCCTGTGCAACAGCCTGCTGAACCCCAAGGCGCTGCTGTTCTTCATGGTGTTCCTGCCGCAGTTCGTGCGCCCCGAGCACGGCAGCATCGCTGTGCAACTGGTGGTCCTGGGCTTGCTGCTGACCCTGGTCAGCGGGGTCTTCCATACCAGCCTGGGGATCTTCGGCGCGGCCTTGCGCCGTGGCTTGCCCGGCAGCGATTCGCGGCTGGCCCGCTGGCAATCCTGGCTGCTGGCGGCGGTGCTGCTGGCCCTGGCCCTGCGCCTGGCGCTGCTGGCGCGGCCGCTCTGATTCATCAGCCAATGGAGTTTGACCATGTACATCGCCGCCTTTATCTACCAGCCGGGCCAGCGCGACGAGGAGTTCCACCGCCTCAGTGCGCTGATCGACGAAATCGCCATCAGCCTGCCGGGCTTCGTCGGCGCCCAATCCTGGACCAGCGCCGACCAGGGGCTGATCAACGCCAGCTATTACTGGGAGGACGAAGCCTCGATCCAGGCCTTTGCCAGCCACCCCAGGCACATCGAAGCCAAGCGCCAGTACCGGCGCTGGTACGCCGGTTATCAGGTGGTGATTTCCAGGGTCGAGCGCACCTATGGCGATGGCGCCATCACCCAGTTGCTGGGCAATGCCCGCCAGGGCCCGGTGCGCCGTGCCTGAAAGCTCAGCCGGCTGCCAGCCGCGCGGCCGCGCGCAGGGTGATTTCCCGGCGCTTGTGCAGCGAGTCCGCGGCGCGCTGGCGGGCCTGCTGCACCACGCTGGCGGGGGCGGTATCCGAGCTGCCGGCATTGAACGGTGGCGCCGGGGCGTACTCCAGTTGCAGCTGTACCCGCTGCGCGGTGGCGGCGTCGAACAGTTCGGCGGCCAGGGTCAGGGCGAAGTCGATGCCGGCGGTGATACCGCCGCCGGTCAGCAGGTTGCCGTCACGCACCACCCGCTCATGCACCGGTATCGCCCCCAGCGGCGCCAGCAGTTCGTGGTAGGCCCAGTGGGTGGTGGCGCGCTTGCCCTGGAGCAGGCCCGCGGCGCCGAGCACCAAGGAGCCGGTGCACACCGAGGTCACGTAGCGCGCCCGGGCGGCCTGCTGGCGGATGAACGCCAGGGCCTGCGGGTCTTCCATCAGCGCCCCGACCCCGGTACCGCCGGGGATGCAGATCACATCCAGCGGCGGGCAGTCGGCGAAGCTTGTGGTGGCCTGCAGCACCAGCCCCGAGCTGGCCACCACCGGCCCCGGCTCCTTCCAGATCAGGTGCACCTGCACATCCGGCAGCGAGGCCAGTACGTCGTGGGGACCGGTCAGATCCAGTTGCTGGACCTCGGGGAACAACAGAAAACCTATCTGCACTGCCATTGCCTGTTCCTTGTGTCGATGAAGTGGACGGCTTGACTCTAGCGCTCTAGGATTTGGCGCATACGCCAACCAGCCCTCGATTTACGCCAACCATGCCCACTGCGCCGAAAAACGTGTTTGTCCTGGCCTTCGCCAATGCCCAGTTGCTGGATGTCAGCGGGCCGCTGCAGGTGTTCGCCTCGGCCAATGACCGGGCCCGCGGCCTGGGCCTGCCCTTGCCCTACCACCCGCGGGTGATTGCCAGCCCGGGCGGCGCGACCCTCAGCTCCTCGGGGCTGGCGCTGCTGGCCGAGCCGCTGCCGCTGCCGCAAGAGCCCTGCGACACCCTGATCGTTGCCGGTGGCTGGGGCGTCTACGAGGCGGCCCGTGATCCTGAACTGGTGGCCTGGGTGGCGGCCCGGGCTGCGGCGTCACGGCGGGTGGCCTCGGTCTGCACCGGGGCCTTTCTGCTGGCCGCCAGCGGCTGGCTGGACGGGCGCCGAGTGGTCACCCACTGGACCCGCTGCGAGCAGTTGGCCGAGCAATATCCGCGGCTGCAGGTGGAGGCCAATCCGATCTTCATCAACGATGGCCCGGTGTGGACCTCGGCCGGGGTCACCGCCGGCATCGACCTGGCCCTGGCCCTGGTGGAGGCCGACCTGGGGCGCGCAGTGGCGCTGGAAGTGGCGCGGCAACTGGTGGTGTTTCTCAAGCGCCCGGGGGGCCAGTCGCAGTTCAGCGTAACCCTGTCGCTGCAGAACCAGGGTGGGCGTTTCGACCGGCTGCACGCCTGGATCGCCGAGCACCTGGACCGCGAACTGACGCTGCCGGTGCTGGCCGAGCAGGCGGGAATGAGCGAGCGCAGTTTCGTCCGTCACTACCGCGCCGACACCGGCCAGACCCCGGCCCGGGCCATTGAACTGATCCGTGTGGAATGCGCCCGGCGCCTGTTGGCCGACAGCACCCTGCCGATCAAGCGCATCGCCGCCCAGTGCGGTTTCGGTAGCGAGGAAACCCTGCGTCGCAGCGTGCTGCGGGCCCTGGGCGTGACGCCCCAGGCCTACCGCGAACGCTTCGCCAGCATTGCGCAGCCCTGAGCGCGGGTTTCAGCCTTCTACCAGGCTCAGTTGGCCGTCGGCATACAGCACTTCGCGGCCGATCCAGGCCGGGTCTACCTGGGGCAGTACCGCCGAGGGCTTGCGCAGTTCGCGCAACAGGGTCGAACCGTGGGACAGGCGCCCGCCCATGCGTGCGATCACTGCCCGGGCCTGCTGATAGTGGGCATGGCGCCCGGGGTCGAGGGTGTCCTCCAGCAGAATGTCGACCCCCAGCACGCCCTGGACCTGGCCCGGGTAGATCATGAACCCCGCCGCCTGCTCGCTGCCTTCGCGGCCGTCCTGCCAGAAGCTGCCGCCACGGTTGCGCACCTGCTCATGGGGGGCGAACCAGTAGCCGCGATCAGCCTCGGGCACGGCGTGGTGCAGGCGGAAGAAGATCCGCATCAGGTTGTCCCGGTACCACTCGCGCACTTGCAGGTAATAGCCGCGCATGCCCGGCAAGCCCAGGCGGTGGGCCAGGGTGATGGCCGGGCTCCAGTGCGGGAAGGCTTGCAACGGCAACTCGGCGCACTGCGGACGCGGGGTGCCTGGGTCGGTTTCCCAGGGCAGGCGATGGGGGCTGTTGTCCAGGTTGTCGTAAGCGGTGGGCGGGCGCCCCAGCAGCGCGCCGCCACTGCTGGCCAGGGCGGTGGCGATACACAGGTTGCCCTGCACCACGAACACATAGAAGCGGCTGAACCAGTCTGCCAGTTGCTGGCCGTCGGCCCCGGCGGCGCGCAACTGCGCCAGCTCCCGGTCGAAGCGCCGCAGGCCCGGCTCCAGGCTCAGCAGGTGGCCGCGGGCGATGTGCTGCATGCGCAGGAACCGTGGCAGCGAGCGCAACAGGCGCAGGGGCCGCAAGGGCAGCTGCGGGGTGGCGCCGCCCACCTCGCCGGCATAGCTGGAGGAGGGCAGGCCCCAGTCGGCCAGGCGCGCCAGGAACAGGTCGTTGTTGATATAGGAGGCGCCGCCGAACACCGCGGTGAAGGGTTCATTGTCCTGCAGTACACGGGCGTCCCAGCGCGCCATGATCGCCGGAATGCTCGCCGCCGCCCGGCGCTGGCCGTACTCGACGAAACGGCTGGGTTGCGGTGGCAGGATCTCGGCGATATTGGCCGCGGTCAGGTGCCGGCGCCAGCCGTAGTCGCTGATGGGGCGGTACTGCAGCAGCCACAGTTGCTGGCCGTCCCAGGCCCATTCCACATCACCGGGCACGTAGTGGAAGGTCTTGAGCACCCCTTGCAGGAAATCCCACAGGGCGCTGGCGCTCAGGCCCCGGGTGGTGGCGAAATGGCCGCTTTCCCAGGCCGCGCCCAGGCGTGAAAGGATCGCCCGCTGCGGGCTGACCTGACCGTCGGCAAGGCTTTCCAGATGGCCCTCGACCCACTCCAGTTCCACCGCCAGGTGACGGACGAAGGCGATCCCCGACAGGGTCGGCTGGATAAAGCGCTGCACCACCACTTCCTCGACCCCGGCATCGCGCAGTTCGCTGATGCGCCCGGGCACTTGCTCGCTGGCCACCCGCAGGTAAGTGGTGCTCAAGCCGGCATTGGCCGAGTCGGCCTGATCCTCGCCGTAGCTGGAGGAACGCACCGCCCACAGCGCCGCAGGCTGGCTGGCGAGCAGGGCCGGCAGCTGCGGGTCGCTGGCGCTGTCCAGGGACAGGGCGCTGGGCACCGGCTGGCCGGCCAGCTCCGCCAGGCGCAGGCGGCCGCCCTTGGTGTGGGCGACGAAGCCGTTGTCGGCGGACTCCAGCCAGTCGACGAACGCCGTCGGCGCATCGATCCAGGGGTAATGGCCCCAGCCCGGCCGCAGGCTGACCCGCAGGTCGGCCCGGGCCAGGATGGCCGACCAGGCTGCGGCCTGGGCAATCCCCAGCAGCCGGTCCTGGTCGCCCCAGACCAGTTGCACCGGGTCCTTGATCCACTCCAGCAGCGGCAGCGCGGTATCGGCCCGCAGTTGCTCCCACAGCGGTACGAAGGCCCGGCACCGACCATAGCCGGCGCCCATGCGCCGGTACTGCTCCTGGCTCCACGGCTGGCGCGAGAACTTGCCGGCAAACCACGTCGGTTTATGGCTGAGCAAACCGTGAATCAGCAAGCGCGCGGGCAGCGGCGACATCAGCGCCGGCAAGCGCCGTTGCCAGAGAAAGGCCCCCACCGGCGACAACAGCACACTGCGGCAGAAGTGCCCCGGGCGGCGCTGCAAGGCGTGCAGCACGATCAGCGCGCTGACCCCCACCGCGACAATCCCCTGGCCCGGCTCGGTCATGCCCAGCAGGGCCTCGGCGTATTCACCCAGGTCCTGGCAGGGCGGCAGCGGGTTGTCGCCAAACCCCGGCAGCTCCAGGGGCTGCACCTGATAGCGCTGGAAGTGCGGCAGGGCATCGTCCCACCAGTCGGCGGCGCTGCCATTGCCCGCCAGCAGGTACAACAGGGGCTTGCTCATGGGCATTCCTCAGCTCAGGTCAGGTCGCGCAGGGCGGCGTCCAGGGTCGGGTAACGGAAGCGGTAGCCGGCCTGCAGCAGGCGCGCCGGCACTACCTTCTGGCCATCGAAGAACAGCTCGGCCATCTCCCCGGCCAGGGCCCGTACCGGCGCAGCCGGCACGTGCAGCCACACCGGGCGCTTGAGCACCTTGCCGACAGTAGTGGCGAAGGTGCCCTGGCTCACCGCTTCCGGCGCCACCATGTTGTAGGTGCCGGACAGGGACGGGTCGTTCATGGCCCGGGCCATCACCTGCAACACGTCGTCGCGGTGCACCCAGCTCATGATCTGCCGGCCATCGCCCATGCGTCCGCCAAAGCCGAAATGGAAGGGCATCAGCAATGGCTTCAGGGCGCCGCCGGGACCGAAGACGATCCCCAGGCGCAGCACCACCTGGCGCACGCCGAAGCGGGTGGCCGGTTCGGCGGAGGATTCCCAGCGCGCGCACAGGTCGGCCATGAAGCCTTCGCCGCGCTCGGCGTTTTCATCCAGGCTCTGGCTGGCGTCGCGCACGCCATAGAAGCCGATGGCCGAAGCCTGGATCCACAGCTCCGGCTTGTGCTGGGCGTGTTGCAGCCAGTTGAGCAGGGCTTCGGTGGTGCCGACCCGGCTGGCCAGCAGTTGCGCCTGGCGCTTGGCCGACCAGCGCGGCCCGGCCACCGGGGCACCGGCCAGGTTGATGATCACGTCGAAGGCTTCGCCGTGGCCCAGCTTGCTCAGCGAGCGCAGGCAACGGGCGCGACCGTCGAACAGGTAGGCGGCGCGCAGCGGGTCCCGGGCCAGCACGCTGACCGTGTGCCCGGCATCCAGCAGTTGGTTGACCAGGGTCTCGCCGATAAAACCGGTGCCACCGGTGACCAGCACCCGCTTGCCGCTGCCACCGGCAAAGGGGTTGGCGCCCTGGCCCTGGCGTTGCAGGCGCAGCGCCGCCAGGCCGTCGCGGATGCCCGAGGCGGTGACGCCCACGGCGAACAGGCTCAGGGCCCAGCCCTGCCAGCCCAGGTCGATGGGATTCAAGGCACTGGGCAGGCGTGACCATTCCAGCAGTTGCAGGCCGTACAGGGCGAAGAAGGCCCCGGCGTTGATCGCCAGCACGGTGTGCATGATGCGTTCGATGGCCGGCAGCTTGCGGCTGCGATCCTCGACCACGAAGTCCCACAGGGTCAGGCCGATTTCCAGGGCGAACAGCAGGGCGATCACCAGGGCCCAGATGCCCTGGAACGCCAGGTGGGCGATGCCCATGAACAGCACGCCGTAGAAGCACGAGCGCAGGGCATGGATGCTGAGCTCCTTGCGGGCGCTGTGACGCTGCGGCAGGGCCACGGTGAGTTCGTGATGGTAGAGAGTATCCAGGGCGCCGAGCACGCCCTGGGCGAGCAACAGGGCGATAGCCCACTGCAGGATTGGCAAATCAGCCACGATGGTGAAGTCCTTTTACGAGGGAAGACGAGAGGTACGGCGGTCGTGGCGCTGCAGCCACAGTAACGGCGGCAGCAGCACCAGCAGGGCGAAGCTGTCGATCCACAGGTGGGCGGTCATGTTCATCTGCCAGGACAGCCACATGTCTTGGGGCGCCCACAGCACAATCCCGGCCATCAGCCAGGCCCAGGCGGCAGGGGCCCGCAGGCGGTTGCCCAGGTGCACCAGCCCCAGCAGGAACAGCGAATAGCTTTGCAGGGTGGCGCCGAACAGCCCCAGCCACCAGATCTGCTGGGCCCGGGCCGGTGCCGGCGCGGCGGCGCCCCAGAAGGCCTGTTCGATGCCCGCGAGGTAATCGTTGAACAGGCCACTGTGGCCGGCCCAGGTCAGCAGCAGCCCGGCCAGCAGGTGGCCGGCGCCGACGGCATACAGCCAGAGCACCAGGGCCCGGCGCAGGCCGGGTCGGGGAGAAGCGGCGACGGATAACATTCCATGTCCTGTGGGGGGATCGAGGCCGCGAAGTGTACCGATTTTTTCCGGCCCATGGCGTGCGCCGGCGCCCATCTCAGGGCTTGCCGAGCAACTCCAGCAGCGCGTCGAGGGTGGCTTGCGGCGCTTCCTGGGGCAGGTTGTGGCCGATCCCCGGGAGGATCCGCCGCTGATAGGGCCCACTGAACAGGCCGACATCGGGGTCCGGCTCGGTGGCCGGGCCGACGCCGTCGTCAGCGCCGCACAGGGCGATGGTCGGCACCCGGATCGGCGGTTGCGCCTCCAGCGCCCGCTCGATGCTTTCCAGGCCCGGGTCGCCCGGCACATAGCCGAAGCGATGACGGTAGGAATGGATCACCACCGCGACGAAGTCCGGGTTGTCGAAGGAGGGCGCGCTCAGGCCATAGAGCCCGGGCCCTTGTTTCCAGGTTGGCGACCACAGGCGCCACAACAGCTCGCAGAATTCCCGGCGGTTGGCCGTCAGGCCGTCCACCCCGCGCTGGGTATTGAAGTAGTACTGGTACCACAGCCGCAGCTCGGTCTCCGGCGCCCGGGGCTCGATGGCCCGGGGAATGTCCTGGATGTTGTAGCCGTCGGCGCTCATCAGGCCCTTGACCCGCTGCGGCCATAGCGCCGCGACGATGCACGCGGCGCGCCCACCCCAGTCGTAGCCGGCGAGGGTGGCCTGGGGCAGGTGCAGGGCGTCCATCAGCTCCAGCAGGTCCCGGGCCAGGGCCCCCTGCTGCCCGGAGCGCATCACCTGTTCGTTGGCAAAGCGCGTCGGGCCGTAACCCCGCAGGTAGGGAACGATGACCCGATAGCCGCGCTCGGCCAGGGGCGGGGCGATCTCGTCGTAGGCCCGCACGTCGTAGGGAAACCCGTGGAGCAGGATCACCGGCTCGGCGTTGCGCGGGCCATGTTCCTCATAGGCGATATGCAGGTTGGGGGTGCTGACCTGGTGCAGGGAGGCTGGGCTGGGCATGACGACTCCGGATCCGGTGGGCCGGGAAAAGCTAGCGCAAAACTTGCGTGCTGTCCTCAAGCTGCAGCGGCATGCAGCCCGTGGGCGTCGCGCCAGCAGCCGGCGGATGTCTTCCAGGGAACTGTGGCCCTACGGTTCGGGGCCCTTGATGTGCACGTAGCAGCGCAGGCCGACGCTGAAGCTCATGAGGGGCCTGGTGAGGGAGCGCGAATGCGGACTCTAGCGCTGTGTGGCCCGCAAGATCGCCTTCGCCGGCAAGCCGGCTCCTACGCAACGGTGCTGCCACTTGACGGCTGTATGCGCTGGCTTGCCAGCGAAGAGGCCCGCAAGATTGCCTTCGCCGGCAAGCCGGCACCTACGCAACGGCGCTGCCACCTGAGGGCTGTAGGAGCTGGCTTGCCAGCGAAGGGGCCCGCAAGCCGGCCCCTAGAGTTCGTCGCTGCGGGCCAGGTGCCTGAAGTGATGCCGCCACAGGTCGATGCCCAGGCCGCCGCTGCGGTCCAGGGACGAACCCACGGTCAGGTCGGTGAGCAGGGTCGGCTGCAAGCCGGCATCGAACAGGGCAAAACCTGCGGCCAGCACGCAGGTGTCGGTCTGGATACCGCACACCAGCACGCGCTCGGGGGCGAGGCTTTTGAGGTGCTCGAGAATCTCCGTCGTCGGCCCGTAGCCGTGCTTGATGAAGACATTGTCGGCGGCCACCAGGCTCTGGTCATCCACCGCCGGCTGCCAGCCCAGTTGCCGGGCGAAGGGCGTGCGGCTTTCATCATGGCGCTCCACCGTGGCCACCGAGGGCATGCGCCCGAGCAGGCGGTTGATGCCGTCCACCAGCCACTGCGGAGGGTTGAAGCAGGGTTGCACGTCGATGATCAGCAGCACCTGGTTCATGACGCTTGCCCCAAACGGGCCGGCTGGCGCAGGCCGATGCAGTTGCCCCAGGGGTCCTGCACCTGGCAGATCGAGTCGCCGCCTTCAATGACCATGGGCCCGCGATACAGGCGCCCACCCAGCCCGGTCAGGCGCTGCACCTGGCCGGGCAGATCGGCGACCTGCCAGTACACCACCGTGCCCGCCGGCCCCTGGCCGACCTTGGCGTCGCAGGGGACGATTTCCAGGGACAGGCCCGCGAGCTGCAAATGGCCGAAATCATCCGGCTCGTGCAGGACCCGGCGGGCCTGGGGAAAGGCCTGGGCGTACCAATGGGTGGCGGCACGCCAGTCGGCGGCATGGATCATCACGGCGATGATCGGCGAGTCGGGCATGGGGCGAGTTCCATTTCTGTCGGGCACCAAGGGAAGAGCGCCCCGGTCTCAGCACCGGGGCCGGGCTCAAGGTTGCCAGACGCTCTTGTCGCCACTCAAGCGCCGGTCGAGAAAACTTGCCGCGCTGATCAGCGCCAGGTGCGTCAGGGCCTGGGGCGTGTTGCCCAGGTGACGGCCGTGGCTGTCGAACTCCTCGGCGTACAGGCCCAGGGGGTTGGCATAGCGCAGCAGTTGCTCGAACTCCAGGTGCGCCTGCTCCAGGCGCCCGGCGCGGGCCAGGCATTCGACGTACCAGAACGAGCAGGCGGCGAAGGCGCCTTCGGTGCCGGCCAGGCCGTCGATCTGGCTGTCGTCATTGCGGTAGCGGTAGACCATGCCGTCACGCACCAGGCTCTTTTCGATGGCATCCAGGGTCGCCAGCCAGCGCGGGTCCTTGGCGCTGACAAAGCGCACCAGGGGCATCAGCAGCATCGAACCGTCCAGGGCGGTACTGCCGATGTGCTGGACGAAATGCCCGTGCTTCTGGTTCCAGAACCGGCTCCAGATATCGTCGTAGATGGCTTGCCGGGTCTGGTCCCAGCGGGCGAAGGGGGCCGGCAGCGAACGCTTGGAGGCCAGGCGGATGGCGCGGTCCACCGCCACCCAGCACATCAGCCGCGAGTGCAGGAAGTGGTGCTGCTCGCCGCGCATCTCCCAGATGCCCACATCCTTGCTCTGCCAGCTGTCACAGACCTGGTCCACCACCTGTACCGTGTGTTTCCAGCCTTCGTGGGAGATGGCCTCGCCGTACTTGTTCACCAGGTACACCGCATCCAGCAGCTCGCCGAAGATATCCAGCTGCACCTGGTCGTAGGCCTGGTTGCCGATGCGCACCGGTTGCGCGCCGCCGTGCCCGGAGAGGTGCCCAAGCTCGGTCTCCGGCAACTCCTGGCGGCCGTCGATGCCGTACAGGATATTGAGCTTCATCGGTTGCCCATGGCAGTCGCTGACCCGGCCCCGCAGCCAGCCCATGTAGGCGTTGGCCTCCTCGACGAAACCCAGGCGCATGAAGGCGTAGACGGTGAACGAGGCGTCGCGTACCCAGGTGTAGCGGTAGTCCCAGTTGCGTTCGCCGCCGGGGCTTTCCGGCAGGCCGAAGGTGGCCGCCGCGAGGATCGCGCCATGGCGCCTGGAGGTCAGCAGTTTCAGCGCCAGGGCCGAACGGTTGACCATCTCGCGCCAGCGGCCGCGGTAGTTGGACTGGCCGATCCAGTCGCGCCAGAACTTCAGGGTGCGCGTAAGGTGCAGCTCGCTATCGCCGTGCCGCACCCGCAGATCGTCGACGCCACCGAGGATGAATTCGGCGCCCTGGCCCTGTTGCAGCACGAACTCGGCCCGGGCCGAGTCCCGTTCAAGGTAAAGCGGCTGGTCGCCCAGCAGGCGCAGCCCGGGCTGCCCGGGGGCTTCGAAGCACACCGAGTCGCCTTCCTGTCGTGCCCCGGTGGCGGCCCGGCCATAGTCCAGGCGCGGCGCGCAGTGCAGGCGCAGGGTGGCCTGGCCGCTGACCACCCGTACCCGGCGGATCAGCAGCGGCAGCTGCTCGGGGTCGTCGTCGATGGTCAGCAGGTCGGTGACTTCCACCACCGCCTCGGTTCCCAGCCAGCGGGTCTGCAGGACGTTGCTGTCGGGCAGGTAGATCTGCTGGCGCCGGGCGTCGGCCAGCACCGGTGCCAGTTCGAAGATCCCGGCGGCGGGGGAGTCCAGCAGCGAGCAGAAGATGCTCGGGCTGTCGAACTCCGGCCAGCAGAAGAAGTCGATGCTGCCCTGGTCGTCGACCAGGGCGGCGCTGCGCATGTCGCCGATGATGCCGTGGGCGTCGATGGGGCGTTGTGCCGTGGGATGCTGGTCAGCCATTGCCGCGAAACTCCGGATAGAGGCTCATGCCGCCGTCGATGAACAGGGTGCTGCCGACCACATAGTCGGAGGCGTCCGAGGCCAGCCATAGCGCGGCATTGGCCACATCCTCGGGGTCGCCGACCCGGCCGTAGGGAATCAGCTTGAGCAGTTCCTGCTCTGCCGCGCCCTCGGTGGCGGTGCGGTTGATGGCGGTGCGGATCGCCCCCGGGGCGATGCCGTTGATGCGGATCCGCTGCTGGCTGACTTCCTGGGCCAGGGTGCGCATCAGCATGTCCACGCCGCCCTTGGAAGCCGCGTAATTCACGTGCCCGGCCCAGGGAATCAACTGGTGCACCGAACTCATGTGGATGATCTTGCCCGCCGCCTTGGACACCCCGGCGCGCACCCCCTGGCGCTGGAAGATGTTCAGCGCCGCGCGAGCACAGAGGAACTGCCCGGTGAGATTGACGCCGATCACCCGGTTCCAGTCGTCCAGGCTCAGGCTGGCGGCCGGCCCATCCTTTTGCAGGCCGGAATTGGCCACCAGGATGTCGAGAAAACCAAAGGCCTCGATGGCCTGGGCGAACAGCGCCTCGACCTGGGCCTCATCGGCCACATCGGCGCCAATGGCAATGGCCCGGCCGCCTTCGGCATTGATCCGCGCGGCCAACTGCTCGGCCGGCGCGGCCTGGGAGTTGTAGTTGAGCACCACGCTGGCACCGGCCGCCGCCAGGGCGATTGCGGTGGCGGCGCCAATGCCGGAGCTGGCGCCAGTGACCAGGGCTACCTGCTGGTCGAGGGATATCTGCATGCACTGCACTCCTGTCGCCGCTGTCGAAGGCCGGGGCTGATGCGCCCATGCGACACGCAACGCATCAGTGGCCCCTGTTGTGCTGACCCCGGACGCGGTTCAGGAGTTCAGTTCAGCGCGGTGGTTGCAGCCCGCGCAGTAGCAGCTCAAGCGCTTGCAGGGCTTGTTGCAGGCGTTGCCCGGGCTGCTCGGCGGCGGCGATCCACAGCGCCGCGTCCACCAGGCTGCCGTTGATCAGGCGCGCCAGGGCCTGGCTCGGCGCGGGCGTGATCAGCCCGGCTTCGACCAGCGCTTGCAGGCGGCGGCTGAGGGAGTCGATGCAGTGTTCCTCGGCTGGCTGCCGTTGCCCCAGTACGGCCCGGGCATCCTGCAGGACGATGCGGCGGATTTCGGCTTCCTGGGCCATTTCCAGGTAGGCCCGGCAGCGCTGGGCAAAGCCTTGCCAGGGATCACTGGCCGCTGCGGAAATGGCCTCCAGGCGCTCATCCATTTCACTGTCGATCTGCTCCACCACCGCCGCCAGCAACCCCTGCTTGTCACCGAAGTGGTGATACAGCGCGCCCCGGGTCAGCCCGGCTTCGGCGGTCAGGTCGTCCATCGAGGTCTTGGCGTAGCCCAGGCGGGCAAAGGCCTGGCGCGCGCTGGCAATCAGCCTGGCGCGGGTTTGCTCGATCATCGCGGCGCGTGGGCGGCTGCTCATGGACACAGTTCTCCAACAAATGGCGGGTTGACATACGAGGCGTATGTTTACATGATTTTTAACATACGAGGCGTATGTGTTTCTACTGTGCCTGCCCTTTGTGGCAAGTTGCAGCCCCCCAAGGAGTCGTTATAAATGGCAAACCCCTACCGCGAACTGTTCAAGGCCCCCGGCAGCCGGGCCTTTGTGCTGGCCGGGATGATCGCGCGCATGCCGATCTCCATGACCGGCATCGGCCTGATCACCATGCTGGCTCAACTGCACGGCGGGTACGCCCTGGCCGGCTCGGTGGCGGCGACGTTCGCCCTGGCCACGGCGTTCTGCGCGCCCCAGGTATCGCGCCTGGTGGACCGTTACGGCCAGAGCCGGATATTGCCCCTGGCCGCCGGCCTGGGGGGTGGGGCGCTGCTGGCCCTGCTGCTGTGCACCCGCTTGCAGGCCCCGCACTGGACCCTGTTCCTCTGCGCCGCCCTGGCCGGCTGCATGCCCAGCATGTCGGCCATGGTCCGTGCCCGCTGGACCGAGCTGTACCGCGGCCAGCCGCAGCTGCAGACCGCCTATGCCCTGGAGTCGGTGCTCGATGAGGTCTGCTTCATTGTCGGCCCGCCCTTGTCGGTGGGCCTCAGCGTCGGCCTGTTTCCCGAAGCCGGGCCCCTGGCGGCGCTGCTGATGCTGGTGCTGGGGGTCAGTGTGTTCGTCATGCAGAAGAGCACCGAGCCGCCGGTCCATCCCCATGAGGAAGGGCACGCTGGCTCGATCATTCGCTCGGTGGAAATCCGCCTGCTGCTGTTGCTGATGACCGCCATGGGCACCATCGTCGGGGTGGTGGACGTGGTCAGCGTGGCCTTCGCCCAGCAACAGGGGCAGCCGGCGGCGGCGAGCATCGTGCTCTCGGTGTACGCGATCGGCTCATGCCTGGCGGGCATCGCCTTTGGCGCCCTGAAACTGGCCACGCCCTTGCCCCGGCTGTTCATGTACGGCGGCATCGCCACGGCGCTGACCACCTTGCCGCTGCTGCTGGCGAGCAACATCCTCGGCCTGTCCCTGGCGGTGTTCGTTGCCGGGCTGTTTTTCTCGCCGACCCTGATCGTCGCGATGGCCCTGGTGGAACGCAGCGTGCCGCCGGCCAAGCTCACCGAGGGCCTGACCTGGCTGGTCACCGGCCTGAGCATCGGCGTGGCCCTGGGGGCCGCGGGGTCCGGAGCACTGGTGGACCAGTTCGGCGCCCGCAGCGGCTTCTGGCTGGCCCTGGCGGGCGGCGCGGTGGTACTGGGGGCGGCGTTGCAGAGCTATCGGCGCATGCGCTGAGGTGATCGGTGGACTAATTTGTTCCCCTCGTGCTGCGTTTCTTTAGCGTCCATCCGTCGAGGGAATAACCGTGACTCAGTTGAACCTGCTGTGCCTGCCGTATTCCGGCGCCAGCGCCATGGTCTACAGCCGCTGGCGCCGCAAGCTGCCGCAGTGGCTGCACCTGCAACCGCTGGAGCTGCCCGGGCGTGGCGCCCGTTATGCCGAGCCGCTGCACACCGACATGCGCGAGCTGGCGCGGCAGCTTGCCCTGGAAATCCGGGGCACGCTGCGCACCCCTTACGCCCTGTTCGGCCACAGCCTGGGCGCCTTGCTGGCCTGCGAACTGGCCCATGCCCTGCGCGCCCTGGGGTGCCCGGAGCCGGTGGCGCTGTTTGCCTCGGGCACTGCTGCGCCGACCCTGCGCACCGAATACGACCGGGGGTTTGCCGAGCCCAAGACCGATGAGCAACTGATCGAACAGTTGCGCACCCTCAACGGCACCAGTGAAGAAGTGCTGGCCAACCAGGAACTGATGAGCCTGACCTTGCCGATCCTGCGGGCCGACTTTCTCTTGTGCGGGCGCTTTCGCCCGGTGCAACGGCCACTGCTCAATTGCCCGGTGCATGTGCTGGGCGGCAAGACGGATCGCGCCACCACCGAGCAACTGATCGGCTGGAGCAAGGAAACCCACGGCAGTTTTTCGGTGGACATGCTGGCGGGCGGGCACTTCTTCATCCACGAGCACGAGGCCAAGGTGCTGAGCCTGCTCAAGGGCCATCTGGAGGTGCATCGCCGCCGCCACCTGCAACCGGTAGCCGCGGTTTCCTAGCGGCTACACACTTGCTTGCTGTAGCCACTGGCGCAGGCTGCGCACGGCGCGCAGGGGCGCAAAAATCCCGAGCTCGCCAGGGGTTCGGCTGGCGATCGCCAAGCAAGGCCCGGCGGGCCTTTGTGCAGCTTCGCGGGCTCGGCAGCGGCTACAGGGAAGAGGGTGGGGCGGTTGGTGGGGCTCAACCCAGGGAGCTGCCCAGGCGCCAGTAGCCCATCAGGGTCAGGTTGCGACGCTCCTGGCCGCGCTCGTTGATCAGGTGGCGGCGAATGTTCATCACCGTGGCCGACTCGCCGGCCACCCAGGCGTAGAAATCGTTGTCCGCCGGTTGGGCGGTTTCCCAGAGGCGCTGTTCGTCGTTGCGTTCGGAAACCTTGATCGGCCGGCGCTGGCTGTTGGCCGGCGGCAGTTCGGCCAGCTCCCGGGCGGCATGGATCAGGGTTTCGCCATGGCGTGCGCCCAGCAGGTCCCGGGGCAACCAGTTGATCCGCGCCAGCGGGTGGCAGCGCAGGTCGATGCAATCGCTTTCATAGGGCACTTCGATAAACGCCTGCACATCCGGATGGTCCGGATAACCCTGCAGTTCTTCCAGAATGCCGGCAATCGCCGGCAGCGCGGTTTCATCGCCCATCAACAGCACCTTGCGGATCCCTGCCGGCGGCAGCCATTCATAACCACCGGGGTCGCCGCTGTAGGCCTTGTTCGGCACCACCATCTGCAGGCGGTCGCCGGGCCGGGCATGGGTGGCCCAGGCGGAGGCCGGGCCGTTGACCCCGTGCAGGACGAAATCCACATCCATTTGCGCAGGCTGCAGGCGCAGGGCGCGAATGGTGTAGGTGCGCATTGGCGGTTGCTGCTCGGCCGGCAGCTTGCGCCGGGCTGCCTGCCAGTCGCCTTCCACCGGCAGTTGCGAGGGCGTGCCATCGGCCCCGGGAAACAGCAGCTTGATGCGCTGGTCCGGTGCCAGGGTGCGCGCCTGGGCGATGTCCTCGCCGGTGAACACCAGGCGGGCCATGGACGGGCTGAGGTGGATGCGCTGCTTGAGCTCGACGTTGATTACCCGGTAGCCCTTTGGCCTGGACCGGTCGATGCCGGTCAGTTTGCGCAAGCCTTGGGTGAGGAGGCCGGTCAGCGATTGAGCGGAAGACATGGGCGGGTACCTGCTGCAAGGGGAGGATAAGGAAGGAACGAAGGATGAGCGGGGTGATTTACTGCCGGCGGCGCCTGCCCAATCACCCTGAGGGGCCCGCAAGCGGGTTGTTCTGGCGCTGTGCGGGGTTAATTTTCCCCGGCCTTCATCCGTTCCGTAGGGATGACCGAGCCAATGCTCGATACCCAACAAGTAAGTACGGATGACTCCCGATGAATGCAGAAGACTCCTTGAAGCTCGCCCGCAGATTCATTGAACTGCCGCTGGAAAAGCGCCGGCTGTTCTTGAAGGCTCTGGACAAGGAAGGCGTCGACTTCTCTCTGCTGCCGATTCCGGCCGGGGTTGCGGTGCCTGATCGCCAGGCCCTGTCCTATGCGCAGCAGCGCATGTGGTTTCTCTGGCAACTGGATCCGCAGAGCGCGGCCTACAACCTGCCCAACGCGGTCCGCCTGAGCGGGCCGCTGGACCGGGCAGTGCTGGCGCAGGCCTTCGACTGGCTGCTGGAGCGGCATGAGAGCCTGCGCACGGTCTTTGCCCTGGAGGACGATGAGCCTCGGCAGGTGATCCAGGAGGCGCGGGTCGACATCGATTATCGGGAGCTCTGCGACCTCGACCCGGCGCAGCGCGAAACCAGGGTGCAACAGCTGGCCGACGCCGAAGCGCGCCGGCCCTTCGATCTGCAACAGGGGCCTTTGCTGCGGGTCTGCGTACTGGGCCTGGGCGAGCAGGAGCACGTGATGCTGCTGACCCTGCACCATATCGTCGCGGATGGCTGGTCGATGGGGGTCTTGATCGAAGAATTCCTGCACGCCTACGACAGCCTGCTCCAGGGTGAGGTGCCGAACGTCCCGGCGCTGCCGATCCAGTACCGCGACTACGCCCTGTGGCAGCGCAGCTGGCTGGAGGCAGGGGAGCAGGAGCGGCAACTGGACTACTGGCAGGCCAAGCTGGGTGACGAGCATCCGCCGCTGAAACTGCCCACCGACCATCCGCGGCCGGCCCATTCCAGCCGCCAGGGGCGCCGCCTGGATTTTGCCCTGGAACAACCCCTGGCCCAGCAACTGGGCGCCCTGGCGCGCCAGCAGGGGGTGACCCTGTTTGCCGTGCTGTTGGCCGGCTTCAAGCTGCTGCTATCGCGCTACAGCGGCCAGCAGGACATCCGGGTCGGCGTGCCCATCGCCAACCGCACGCGCCAGGAAGCCGAGGGGCTGATCGGTTTCTTCGTCAACACCCAGGTACTGCGTACCGAACTGAGCCCGCAATTGACAGTGCAGCAACTGCTGGCCGATATCCGCGAGACTACCCTGGGCGCCCAGGCCCATCAGGACCTGCCCTTCGAGCGCCTGGTGGAAGCCCTGCACCTGGAGCGCAGCCTGAGCCACAGCCCGCTGTTCCAGGTGCTGTACAACCACCAGCCCCAGGTCACCGAACTGACCACCTTGCACAGCCGCTCCGGGCTGCAAGTGCAGGCCTTGCCGCGCAACGAGCGCACGGTGCAGTTCGACTTGACCCTGGACACTTTCGAACGCGGTGGCCAGTTGCAGGCCGCCTTCACCTACGACTGCCAGTTGTTCGAAGCGCAGACCATCGAGCGCATGGCCGGCCACTGGCAGAACCTGTTGTGGGCGATGGTGCGCGAGCCGCAGTCGGCGCTTGCCGAACTGCCGCTGCTCAGTGCCCAGCAGCACCGGGGCTTCCTGGCCCAGGGGGCTGGCGCAGAAGAGGTGTTCAGCGCCGAATCGGTGCTCGAACTCTTTGCCCGCCAGGTCGCCGCGCAGCCCGAAGCACCGGCCCTGGTATTCGCCGGGCAGTGCCTGAGCTACCGCGAGCTGGACCTGCGTGCCAGCCGTCTGGCCGCAGCGCTGGTGGCGCGTGGCGTGGGGCCGGAAGTGCCGGTGGGTATCGCTGTGGAGCGTTCCCTGGAGATGGTGCTGGGCCTGTTGGCGGTGCTCAAGGCCGGCGGTGCCTATGTGCCCCTGGACCCGCAATACCCCGAACAGCGCTTGAGCTACATGCTTGAAGACAGCGGCGTACGCCTGCTGCTGAGCGAGACGGCGGTGCAGCCGCGGCTGCCGGTGGCGGCCTGGGTCGAGGTGCTGTTGCTGGATCAGGCACAGGCCTGGGCGCCGGACAGCGATCCGCTGGCAGCCTTGCCCGGGATGGCTGCCGGGAACCTGGCCTATTCGATCTACACCTCCGGCTCCACCGGTGCCGCCAAAGGCGTGAGCATCACCCACGGAGCCCTGGCCAACTATGTGCAGGCGATCATCCAGCGCCTGCCGCTGGGGGCTGCGCGCACTATGGCCGTGGTCTCGACCATCGCCGCGGATCTTGGCCACACCACGCTGTTCGGCGCCCTGTGCTCCGGCAGTTGCCTGCACGTGATCGACCTGGATACCGGGTTGGACGCCGACGCCTTCGGCGCCTACCTGCACACCCACCAGATTGATGTATTGAAGATCGTCCCGTCGCATTTGCAGGCGCTGATGAGTGGCGAAGAACCGGCCCGTTCCCTGCCGCGCCAGTGCCTGGTGCTGGGCGGCGAGGCCTGCCCGGCGGCTCTGGTCCGCAGGATCGCGACCCTGGCACCGGAGTGCGCGGTGTTCAACCACTACGGCCCCACGGAAACCACGGTCGGCGCCCTGACCATGGCCGCCGCCACGCTGGCGGACGAGCGGGCGGTGGTGCCCCTGGGCCTGCCGCTGGCCAACGTCCGTGCGCGGGTGCTGGATGCATCCTTGCAACCGGTGGCGCCCGGCACTCCGGCCGAGCTGTACCTGGGTGGCGCCGGCCTGGCGCGGGGTTACCACCAGCGCGCGGCCTTGACCGCCGAGCGCTTTGTGCCGGACCCCTTCAGCGGCGACGGGCAGCGCCTGTACCGCACCGGTGACCTGGCGCGCTATCTGGACGGCGGGGTTATCGACTACCTGGGCCGCATCGACCATCAGGTGAAGATCCGCGGTTACCGCATCGAGCTGGGGGAAATCACCGCGGCCCTCAAGCAGTTGCCCCAGGTCGAAGACGCCGTGGCACAGGTGGTCAGTGTGGCGGGCGAGTCGCAAGTGGCGGCCTATGTGGTACTGGCCAAGGCTCAGGAACCGGAGGCGGCGTGGCAGGAGATCCGCCGGCAACTGGCGGTGGCCTTGCCCGACTACATGCTGCCCATGCATTTCCTGGCGTTGGCCGGCATGCCCTTGACCCCCAACGGCAAGCTCGACCTGCGGGCCCTGCCGCCATTGCAGCAGCAGGCCCCGGTTGAAGCCTTTGTGGCCCCGGTCAGCGAGCTGCAGCAGGGCATCGCGGCGATCTGGCAGGCGGTGCTCAAGGTCGAGCGGGTGGGCCTGGGCGACAACTTTTTCGCCCTGGGTGGCCATTCATTGCTGGCAACCCAGATCATGTCCCGGGTGCGTCGCCTGCTGGGGGCGGACGTGCCGCTGCGGGTGCTGTTCGAAACCTCGCGCCTGGACGAATTCGTCGAACAGGTACAGGCCTGCGCGGGCGCCGCGGCACTGCCGCAGATCGAGGTGCTGGAGCGTGATGGGCCCTTGCCGGCCTCCCATGCCCAGCAGCGGCAATGGCTGTTCTGGCAGATGCATCCGCAGAGCACCGCCTACCACACGCCGATCGTGGTCCGTTTGCAGGGGGAACTGGACCAGGCTGCCTTGCAGCAGACCTTCGATGCCCTGGCCCAGCGCCATGAAGCGTTCCGCACCACCTTCACCCAGCATCAGGAACGCCTGTGCCAGGTGGTGCATGCACAGGGCGCGATCAGCGTGGCCTGGGAGCGATTGACGCCGGGCCTGCCCCGCGAAGCCGTCCAGGCCCGTGCCCTGGAGGAGACCCAGCAACTGTTCGATCTGGAGCGCGGGCCCCTGTGCCGGGCCCGGGTGCTGCAGATCGCCGAGCGCGATTACCTGCTGGTGGTGACCTTGCACCACATCATTTCCGATGGCGCCTCCATGAGTGTGCTGGCCCGGGAATTCGTCGCGCTGTACCGCGGCTTGATCCAGGGGCAGGCACCGCAGTTCGAGCCGTTGAGCGTGCAGTACGCCGACTACGCCAACTGGCATCGCAGCTGGCTGGAGCAGGGCGAGCAACAGCGCCAGCTGGATTACTGGCGCCAGCAACTGGGGCTGGAGCATCCGGTTCTGGAGCTGCCTCTGGATCATCCACGCCAGGCGTTGGTCTCCCACCGCCAGGAACGCCTGGGCCTGCGCCTGCCGGCGGACCTGGAGCAAGGGCTGCGGCGAGTGGCGCGGGAACATGACATGACCCTGTTCCAGCTGTTCCTGGGGTCGTTCGCGTTGCTGCTGCACCGTTACTCCGATCAACCGGATATCCGCATCGGGGTGCCGGTGAGTAATCGCCGCCACCAGGAAATGGAAGGGGTGATGGGCTTCTTCGTCAACACCCTGGTGATGCGCGTCGAGCTGGCGCCGAGCCTGCCGGTGGGGCAGTTGCTGCGTCAGGTCAAGGCCACGGCCCTGGCCGCCCAGGCCCATCAGGACCTGCCGTTCGATCGTCTGGTGGATGCCCTCAAGCCCCAGCGTGCGCTGGACCAGAACCCGTTGTTCCAGGTGATGTACAACCACCTGAGCATTGCCGGGGAAAGCACCGACGGCACCAGCCTGCCGGGCCTGCAAGCCGAGGAAATGGTCCTGCAGGGCGGTACCGCGCAATTTGACCTGACCCTGGAAACCCTGGAGACCGACGCCGGGATCAACGCTTCGTTCATCTATGCCGGCGAATTGTTCGAGGTCTCCACCGTCCAGAGCCTTGCCGATCACTGGCGCAATCTGCTGCAAGGCATGCTTGAACCGCAGCAAGCCCTGGGCGAGCTGCCGATGCTGGGCCAGGACGAGCAGCGCCGCATTCGCCAGGAGTGGGACCACACCGATGTGGTCTACCCGACCCATCGTTTTGTCCACCAGCTGTTTGCCGATCAGGCGGCCAAGGCGCCGGATGCACCAGCGGTGTTCTTCGCCGAGCAGCGCCTGAGCTATCGCGAGCTGGATACTCAAGCCAACCAGCTGGCGCACAAGTTGATCGAACTGGGCGTTGGCCCGGAAGTGCGGGTGGCCATCGCCATGCCGCGTTGCGCGGAAATCATGGTGGCCTTCCTGGCCGTGCTCAAGGCTGGTGGGGTTTATGTGCCGCTGGATATCGAGTACCCCCAGGACCGCCTGCGCTACATGATGCAGGACAGCGGCGCGTGGCTGCTGCTGACCCAGAGCCACTTGCTGGATCGCTTGCCGATCCCCGATGGCCTGCCGACCTTGTCGGTGGAACGGGCCGCAGATTTTGCCGGCTACCCGGCCAGTGCCCCGCAGGTGGATCTGGCCGAGGAAAACCTCGCCTATGTGATCTACACCTCCGGCTCCACCGGGCTGCCCAAAGGCGTGGCGGTGTCCCACGGCCCGCTGGCCATGCACAGCCTGGCCACCGGCGAGCGCTATGAAATGAGCCCGGCGGATTGCGAGTTGCACTTCATGTCCTTCGCCTTCGACGGCTCCCACGAAGGCTGGATGCACCCGCTGATCTACGGCGCCAGCGTGCTGATCCGTGATGACAGCCTGTGGTCGCCGGAATTCACCTACGAACAGATGCACCGCTATGGCGTCACCGTGGGCGTGTTCCCGCCGGTGTACCTGCAGCAACTGGCAGTACACGCCGAGCGCGACGGCAATCCGCCGGCGGTGCGGGTCTACTGCTTTGGTGGCGATGCAGTGCCCCAGGCCAGTTACGACTTGGCGTGGCGAGTGCTGCGTCCGAAGTACATCTTCAACGGTTACGGCCCGACTGAAACCGTGGTTACGCCATTGATCTGGAAGGCCAAGGCGGGCGATCCGTGCGACGCGGCCTACGCGCCCATCGGCAATATCGTTGGCAACCGCAGCGCCTACGTGGCCGATGCCAACCTCAACCTGTTGCCGGTTGGCGTGGCCGGCGAGCTGTACCTGGGCGGCCTGGGCGTGGCCCGGGGTTACCTGGATCGACCTGGGCTGACAGCGGAACGCTTTATTCCCGACCCCTACAGCACCACCGGCGCCCGGCTGTACCGCAGCGGCGACCTGACCCGCTACCGCACCGACGGCCTGGTGGAATATGTGGGCCGTGTCGACCATCAGGTGAAGGTGCGGGGCTTCCGTATCGAGCTGGGCGAGATCGAAGCGCGCTTGCTGGAGCAGGACCCGGTACTGGAAGTGGCGGTGATCGCCCAGCCAGGGCCGAGCGGCCAGCAACTGGTGGGCTACATCGTGCCGGTGGACGCCGAGGTGGCGTCGAGCAACGAGCGCCAGGCGCAGTTGCGCGAGAGCATCAAGGCGCGCCTGCGGGAAAGCCTGCCGGACTACATGGTGCCGACCTACCTGCTGTTCCTCGAAGCGCTGCCGCTGACGCCGAACGGCAAGCTGGATCGCAAGTCGCTGCCAAAAGTCGATGCGCAGCTGATGCAGCAGACCTACGTGGCGCCGCAAAACGACCTGGAGCAACAGATCGCGGCGATCTGGGCCGATGTGCTGAAGCTTGAGCAGGTGGGCGTCACCGACAACTTCTTCGAACTGGGTGGCGACTCGATCATCTCGATCCAGGTGGTCAGCCGTGCCCGGCAGGCCGGTATCCGCTTCACCCCCAAGGACCTGTTCCAGCACCAGACGGTGCAGGGGCTGGCCACGGTGGCGGAGCAGGGCGAGGGCGGTTTGCAGATCGACCAGGGCCCGGTGCGTGGGCAGATGCCGCTGCTGCCGATCCAGCAGTGGTTCTTCGACACCCCGGTACCGGAACGGCATCACTGGAACCAGTCGGTGCTGCTCAAGCCGCTGAAGGCTCTGAGTGCCGAGGCACTCCAGCAGGGCTTGCAAGCCTTGCTCGAACACCACGACGGCCTGCGCCTGAAGTTTGTCGAAGAAGGCGCAGCCTGGGTCGCGACTTATGCCCCGCTGGGGCAGGTGACTGCGGCACCGTTGGCGGCGATGCAGGCCGATGCGCTGCTGTGGCTGGCGGACGACGCCACTGAAGATTCGTTGCAGGCCCTGTGCGATACCGCGCAACGCAGCCTCGATCTGCAACAGGGGCCTTTGTTGCGTGCCGTGCTCTTCACGTTGCGTGATGGCACCCAGCGCCTGCTGCTGGCCATCCATCACCTGGTGGTGGACGGGGTGTCCTGGCGGGTGCTGCTGGAGGACCTGCATCAGGCCCTGGTACAGCAGGCCGCCGGGCAAACCATCAAGCTGCCGGCCAAGACCAGCTCTTCCCAGGCCTGGGCCGGCCAGTTGCAAGCCTATGCCCGCAGCGCGGCGCTGCAGCAAGAGCTGGGTTACTGGCAGGCGCAGTTGCAGGACGTGGATTCGGGCCTGCCCTGCGACCGGGCAACGGATCAGGTGGTGATCAAGGATGCCAGGAGTGTCAGCACCGAGCTGGACCCAAGCTATACCCAGCGCCTGTTGCAGGATGCGCCGGCGGCCTATCGCACCCAGATCAACGATCTGCTGCTCACCGCCCTGGCCCGGGTCATTACCCGCTGGACCGGCGACAGCAGCGCCCTGGTGCAACTGGAAGGCCACGGCCGCGAAGAGCTGTTCGACAGCATCGACCTGAGCCGCACCGTGGGCTGGTTCACCAGCGTGTTCCCGGTGAAGCTGACGCCGCAGCCGGCCCTGGCCGACTCGATCAAGCTCATCAAGGAACAGCTGCGGGCCGTGCCCAACAAGGGCATCGGCTTTGGTGCCCTGCGCTACCTGGGGGACGAAGCGGCGCAACAGACCCTCGCGGCATTGGCGGTGCCACGCATCACCTTCAACTACCTGGGCCAGTTCGATGGCAGCTTCGATGAGCCGGATGCCTGGTTTGCCCCCAGCGCCGAAGCCAAGGGTGCCGATCAAGGCGCCCAGGCTCCGCTGGGCAACTGGCTGAGCATCAATGGCCAGGTCTATGGCGGCCAATTGAAGCTGGGCTGGACCTTCAGCCAGGCGATGTTCGATACCGCCACCATCGAGCACCTGGCGGATGACTACGCCCGGGAACTCAAGGCGCTGATCGAGCATTGCAGCCAGCCCGAGCACCGTGGGGTAACCCCGTCGGACTTCCCGCTGGCGGGCCTGAACCAACAGCAACTGGACCAGTTGCCACTGGCCCTGGCCGAGGTCGAGGACCTCTATCCGCTGTCGCCGATGCAACAGGGCATGCTGTTCCACACCCTCTACGAGCAGGGCGCGGGCGACTACATCAACCAACTGCGGGTGGATGTGGACGGGCTCGAACCCGAGCGCTTCCGCCAGGCCTGGCAGGCGGCCATCGACAACCATGACATCCTGCGCAGCGGCTTCCTCTGGCAGGGCGAGCTGCCGGCGCCGATCCAGGTGGTGCACAAGCGTATCCGCCTGGACTTTGTCGAGCATGACTGGCGGGCGAACGAGGCCGTGCCGGCCGCCCTGGATGGCTTGGCCGAAGAAGAGCGCCTGCGTGGTTTCGACCTGCTGGCCGCGCCCCTGCTGCGCCTGACCCTGGTGCGCACTGGCGAGCAGCGTTACCACCTGATCTACACCAACCACCACATCCTGATGGACGGCTGGAGCAACTCACGGCTGCTCGGGGAAGTGCTGCAACGCTATGCGGGGCAGTTCGCGAGCCATGCGCCCGGGCGCTACCGCGACTACATCGCCTGGCTGCAACGCCAGGACGCCCAGCTCAGCGAGACCTTCTGGAAGCAGCAACTGGCGGTCCTGGATGAGCCAACCCGTCTGGCCCAGGCCATCAGCCGCGGTGGCCAGACCCTGGCCGGCAAGGGCTACGCCGCCCATCAACAGCACCTGGACCTGCAACAGACGCAACGCTTGAGCGAGTTCGCCCGCCAGCAGAAGGTCACGGTCAACACCCTGGTGCAAGCCGCGTGGCTGTTGCTGCTGCAACGCTACACCGGGCAGGACAGCGTGGTGTTCGGTGCCACCGTGTCCGGGCGCCCGGCGGAGCTCAAGGGCGTGGAGCAACAGATCGGCCTGTTCATCAACACGCTGCCGGTCGTGGCTGCGCCGCGCCCGGACATGCCGGTCAGTGACTGGCTGCAACTGGTGCAGGAACGCAACCTGGCCCTGCGCGATTTCGAACACACGCCGCTGTACGACGTGCAGCGCTGGGCGGGTCTGGGGGGCGAGGCGCTGTTCGACAACATCCTGGTGTTCGAGAACTACCCGGTGTCCGAGGCCCTGGCCCAAGGTGCACCGGCGCAGTTGAGCTTCGGCATGGCGGCCAACCATGAGCAGACCAACTACCCGCTGACCCTGTCGGTGTACCTGGGGCAGACCCTGGCGTTCGACTACAGCTATGCCCTGGAGCATTTCGCCGAGGCGAACATCCGGCAACTGGCGGGCTACCTGGAGCAGGTGCTCATGGCGCTGGTGGAGCAGCCGCAGGCGAGCATCGGTGAGTTGGCGCTGACTGGCGCTACCGAGCGCCGCTTGATCGAGGAGCAACGCAGCCGTACTCCGGCGCGAGACCTGTCGCCGCTCTGCGTCCAGCAGTTGATCGAGGCCCAGGCCGCACGCACTGCGGATGCCGTGGCGCTGCTGTGCGCCGGCCAGCAACTGAGCTATGGCCAGTTCAACCAGCGGGCCAACCAGTTGGCCCATAAGCTGATCGAGCAGGGCGTGGGTCCGGATGTCCGGGTCGGCATCGCAGTGGAGCGCGGGCTGGACATGCTTGTCGGCCTGCTGGCGGTGCTCAAGGCCGGTGGCGCCTATGTGCCGCTGGACCCCGAATACCCCCAGGAGCGCCTGCACTACATGATGCAGGACAGCGGCATCCAGCTGCTGCTGACCCAGTCGCCGCTGCTGGAACGCCTGCGCGACGGGGTGGAGGTACCCCACCTGTGCCTGGATCAGCAGGGCCTGGACGGCTACTCCCTGAACAATCCAGCGCCGCGGGCCCAGGCCGACAACCTGGCCTATGTGATGTACACCTCCGGTTCCACCGGCCGGCCCAAGGGTGTGGATATCAGCCACCGCGCCTTGACCCAGCACGCCCAGGTTTCCCGGGACTACTTCAACATGAGCGCGGCAGACCGTGGCCTGCAGTTCTCCACCTTCAACTTCGACGCCTTTGTCGAACAGCTGTACCCGGCGCTGATCTGTGGCGCCTCGGTGGTGATTCGCGGCAAGGCACTGTGGGACAGCGAAACCTTCTACCGCGAGCTGATCGAGCAGGGCATCAGCATCGTCGATCTGAGCACCGCCTACTGGTTCATGCTGGGCAAGGACTTCGCCAGCCGCGAACCCCGCGACTTTGGCCGCCTGCGCCAGCTCAACCTGGGGGGCGAAGCCATGCCGGCAGAAGGCGTGGCGGCGTGGAAAAAGGCTGGCCTGAAACACGCTTGCCTGCTCAACACCTACGGCCCGACCGAGGCCACGGTGAGCGTTACCGCCCATGACTGCAGTCGTTACCTGGAGGACGGGCAAGCCTTGCCGAGCCAGATGCCGCTGGGCAAGGGCTTGCCGGGCCGCTCCATCTACTTGCTGGACAACAGCGGCAACCTGACCCTCAGCGGCGCCACAGGCGAGCTGATGATCGGGGGCGAGCTGCTGGCCCGGGGTTACCACGACCGCCCAGGCCTGACTGCCGAGCGTTTCATTCCCGATCCGTTCAGCAGCGATGGCGGTCGCCTGTACCGCTCAGGCGATCTGGCCCGCTATGACGCCGAGGGCGTGATCGAGTACGCCGGGCGCATCGACCACCAGGTGAAGATCCGCGGTTTCCGCATCGAAATGGGCGAGATCGAAGCGCGGCTGCTGGAGCTGCCACTGGTGCGCGAAGCCGTGGTGCTGGCCCAGGAGGCGGCCGGTGGTCCACAGCTGGTGGCCTACGTAGTGGCGGCCGCGGGCGTGGCGGTAGAGAGCCCGGAACAGCAGGCACAGGTGCGCGAGCAACTCAAAGCGGCCCTCAAGGAGGTACTGCCGGACTACATGCTGCCGGCGCACCTGCTGTTCCTTGAGGCCCTGCCGCTGAGCCCCAACGGCAAGCTGGACCGCAAGGCCCTGCCCAAGGCCGACGCCAGCCTGTTGCAGCAGGCCTACATCGCCCCACAGAGCGAACTGGAACAGCAGGTCGCGGCGATCTGGGCCCAGGTGCTGGAGGTCGAGCAAGTGGGCATGAACGATAACTTCTTTGAACTAGGTGGGCATTCCTTGTTGGTAACCGCGATGGTCTCTCGAGTCCAGCTCAAGCTTGGGCGCCAGGTCAGTGTGCAGATGGCGTTTGAATTTCCCACCCTGGGGCTGTTCGTCAGCCAGTTGCAACAGGCGCCCGGCCAGGTGCAAGGCGCCGACCTGAGTGCGCTGGAACTGTTGCTCGACGAAATGGAGGCTGTGTAATGGACAACACCACCGCGCTGAAAATTGTCAAAGGCTTCATCCTTCTGCCCCTGGAGAAGCGCAAGGTCTACCTGCAGAAGATGCTCGAACAGGGCATCTCCCCGGCCAACCTGCCGATTCCCGAGGTGCGCCTGAGCCAGGAGCGCCTGCCGCTGTCCTATGCCCAGCAACGCCAGTGGTTTCTCTGGCAACTGGCGCCCGAGAGCACGGCCTATCACATTCCCAAGGCCCTGCGCCTGCGCGGGAAACTGAATGTCGAGGCCTTGCAGCGCAGCTTCGACAGCCTGATCGCCCGGCATGAAAGCCTGCGCACGCATTTCGTCGAGGAGGCCGACACGGCGCTGCAGGTGGTCGCCCCCGAGGCGCGCCTGGAACTGGTGCGCCAGGCACTACCGGCGCAGGCGAGCCAGCAGCAGATCAATGCGGCCGTGCAGGACTTCGTCCAGGCCCAGACCCGGAAGCTGTTCGATCTGCTGGCCGGGCCGTTGCTCAGGGTCGGCCTGTTGCAGGTGGCCGAGAATGACCATGTGCTGGTCCTGACCCAGCACCACATCGTCTCCGATGGCTGGTCGATGCAGGTCATGGTGGATGAACTGATCGCGCTCTACATCGGTTACTGCCAAGGGCAGACGGCGCCGTTGCCGGCGCTGCCGATCCAGTATGCCGATTACGCCCTCTGGCAGCGCCACTGGATGGAGGCCGGTGAAAAGGACCGGCAACTGGCCTACTGGACGGCGCAACTGGGCGGCGAGCAACCCTTGCTCGAACTGCCTCTGGATCGCCCGCGCCCCGCGGTGCAGAGCCATCGGGGCGGGCGCCTGGAGCTGACCCTGGAGCAGCCCTTGAGTGAAGCCCTGGGCAGCCTGGCCCAGCGGGAAGGGGTGACCCTGTTCATGCTGTTGCTGGCCTCGTTCCAGACCCTGCTGCACCGCTACAGCGGCCAGGCCGATATCCGCGTCGGTGTGCCCATTGCCAACCGCAACCGGGTCGAGACCGAGCGCCTGATCGGCTTCTTCGTCAACACCCAGGTGCTCAAGGCCGAGATCGACGGGCAGATGTCCTTCAGCCAGTTGCTGCAGCAGGTACGCCAGACCGCCCTGGCGGCGCAGGCGCACCAGGACCTGCCGTTCGAGCAGTTGGTAGAGGCCTTGCAGCCGGAGCGCAGCCTGAGCCACAACCCGCTGTTCCAGGTGATGTTCAATCACCAGGTGGAAGCGGTGGGCGCAGCCGGGCCTCTGAACCTGCCGGGCCTGAGCATCGAGGCCCTGGACGCCCAGGGGCAGTCGGCGCAGTTCGACCTGACCCTGGACACCGTGGAAACCCAGGGCCGGATCGCCGCGTCTCTGGTCTATGCCACCGATGTGTTCGACGCCGCCACCATCGAGCGCCTGGCCGCCCATTGGCGCCAGTTGCTGCAAAGCGTGGCCAGCCAGCCACAGCAGCGCATCGGCCTGTTGCCATTGCTGGGGGCCGACGAGCAGGCGCAGATCCTCGACCAGTGGAACCGGCTGCAGCAGGCATTCCCTTCCCGGGCCTGCGTCCATCAGCTCATCGAGGCTCAGGCCGCCAGGGCGCCCCAGGCCATTGCCCTGACCTTCGCCGGGCAGAGCCTGGACTACCAGCAGCTCAACGAGCGGGCCAACCGTCTGGCGCACAAGCTCATCGAGCAGGGCGTGGGGCCCAATGTACTGGTGGGGCTGGCGGTGGAGCGCAGCCTGGAGATGGTCATCGGCCTGCTGGCAATTCTCAAGGCCGGCGGTGCCTATGTGCCGCTGGACCCGGCCTATCCCCAGGACCGCCTGCAGCACATGATGCAGGACAGCGCCATCGCGTTGCTGCTGACCCAGGAGCATCTGCTGCAGGGCTTGCCGGCGTTTGCCGGCAGTACCTGGTTGCTGGAGCAGCCCCTGGACGGCTACCGGGTCGACAACCCCGAGGTCGGGGTGACGCCCGAAAACCTGGCCTACGTGATCTACACCTCCGGTTCCACCGGCAAGCCCAAGGGCACCTTGCAGCCACACCACAACGTCCTGCGCCTGTTCGCGGCCACCGAGCAGTGGTTCCAGTTCGGCGCCGAGGATGTCTGGAGCCTGTTCCACTCCTATGCGTTCGACTTCTCGGTGTGGGAGATCTTCGGTGCCCTGCTGTATGGCGGGCGGCTGCTGATCGTCCCCCAGGAGGTGGCGCGCTCGGCCCAGGACTTCTACCCGCTGCTCTGCAGCGAGGGCGTGACGGTGCTCAACCAGACGCCGTCGGCGTTCCGCCAGTTGATGCACGTGGCCTGCAGCGCCGAGCCTGCGCACCGGTTGCGCTACATCGTGTTCGGTGGCGAGGCCCTGGAGGTCAATACCCTGCAACCCTGGTTCCAGCGTTTCGGCGATCAGCGCCCGCAGTTGGTGAACATGTACGGCATCACCGAAACCACGGTGCACGTGACCTACCGTCCCTTGTCCGTGGCGGACCTGAGCCTGGCGGGGGCCAGCCCGATTGGCGAGCTGATCCCCGACATGTCCTGGTATTTGCTGGACAGCAACCTGCAACCGGTGCCCAAGGGCTGCATCGGTGAACTCTATGTCGGGCGTGCCGGGCTGGCCTGGGGCTACCTGAACCGCGGCGACTTGAGTGCGGCGCGGTTTGTCCCGGACCCGTTTGGCGAGGCTGGTGGGCGGCTCTACCGTACCGGCGATCTGGCGCGTTATCAGGCCGACGGTTCGATCGGCTACATCGGCCGTATCGACCACCAGGTGAAGATCCGCGGTTTCCGCATCGAGCTGGGGGAGATCGAAGCGCGGCTGCTGGAGTTGCCTGCGGTGCGCGAGGCGGTGGTGCTGGCCCCGGAAGGTCCCGACGGCCCGCAACTGGTGGCCTACGTGGTGCCCGCCGGCCTGGACTGGAACGGCCAGGACCCGCTTGCCGAGCAACTGCCCCTGCGCGACGCCATCAAGGCCGGGCTGCGCGAGCACCTGCCGGGCTACATGGTTCCGGCCCATGTGCTGTTCCTCCAGGCGCTGCCCCTGACCGCCAATGGCAAGCTCAATCGCGCTGCCTTGCCGGCCATCGACGGCAGCCTGTTGCAGCAGGCCCACGTGGCCCCGCGCAGCGAGCGCGAACAGCAAGTGGCCGGGATCTGGGCCCAGGTGCTGAAACTGGAAAAGGTCGGCTTGACCGATAACTTCTTCGAGCTCGGCGGCCATTCGCTGCTGGCTACCCAGGTGATGTCGCGCATCCGCCAGGAGCTGGGCATCGAGGCCCCCCTCAAGCTGTTGTTCGAAGGCGAGTCGCTGGAAGATTTCGTCCGCCTGCTGGGCCCGGAAACTGCCCAGCCACTCCAGCCGATTCCCCTGGTGGACCGGCAGCAGCCGCTGGCGGTGTCCTATGCCCAGGAACGCCAGTGGTTCCTCTGGCAGCTGGACCCCGACAGCAGCGCCTATTACATCCCCATGGCCCTGCGCCTGCGCGGCTCGCTGGATAGCCGGGCCCTGCAAAGCAGTTTCGATGCCTTGATCGCCCGCCATGAAAGCTTGCGCACGCACTTTGTCGAGAGCGCCCGGGGCCTGATCCAGGTGATCGCGGCCCAGGCCCGCTTGCCCATCAGCCAGCAAGACTTGTCCCTGCTGGTGGAGGCCGGCAACACCGATGACTTGATCAAGCAGGTTATCGACACCCAGGTACGTCAGCCGTTCGACCTGCGCCAGGGGCCGTTGCTGCGGGCCACCCTGGTGCGCCTGGCGGAGGACGAGCATGTGCTGGTGCTGGTCCAGCACCACATCGTTTCCGATGGCTGGTCGATGCAGTTGATGGTGGAGGAACTGATCCGGCTCTATGGCGCCCAAAGCCAGGGGCAGCAGGCCGAGTTGCCGGCGCTGGCGGTGCAGTACGCGGACTACGCGGCCTGGCAACGCCAGTGGATGGAAGCCGGTGAGCGCGAGCGGCAACTGGATTACTGGTTGCAGCAACTGGAAGGCGGCGTTCAGGTTCTGGATTTGCCCCTGGACCATCCGCGGCCGTTGCAGCAAAGCCACAAGGGCGCGCGCCATGGCATCAGCCTGGATGGCGCCTTGCCGGGGGCCCTGAAACAGCTGGCCCAGCGCGAAGGGGTCACGCTGTTCATGCTGTTGCTGGCCTCGTTCCAGGTCTTGCTGCACCGCTACAGCGGCCAGGCGGACATCCGCGTCGGGGTGCCCACCGCCAACCGCAACCGGGTGGAAACCGAGCGCCTGATCGGCTTCTTCGTCAACACCCAGGTGTTCAAGGCCGAGGTCGACGGGCAACTGGGCTTCAATGATTTCCTGCAGCAGGTCAAAAGAGCCGCGCTGCAGGCCCAGGAACATCAGGACCTGCCCTTCGAACAACTGGTGGAAGCCCTCAAGCCGGAGCGCAGCCTGAGCTACAGCCCGCTGTTCCAGGTGATGTTCAACCACCAGGCGGCCGCCCGCCAGGACGCTGCAACCCTGGAGGTTCCAGGGTTGCAGGTGCAGATGCTCAGTGGCGAGGACAGCACGACCCAGTTCGATCTGAGCCTGGATACCTTCGAGTCCGGGGATCGCCTCTGGGCCTCCCTGACCTATGCCTGCGACCTGTTCGAGGCTTCCACCATCGAGCGTCTGGCCCAGTCCTGGGTGCAGTTGCTGCAGGGCATCGTCCAGCAGCCACGCCAGCGCCTGGGGGACCTGCCGCTGCTGGGCGCTGCCGAGCAGCACCAGTTGCTGCACGAGTGGACCCCGGCCACCGGTGAGTTCCCCAGCGATGGTTGCGTGCAGCAGTTGGTGGAAGCACAAGCACTGAAAAGCCCGGAGTCCGAGGCCCTGTTGTTCGCTGGCCAGTGCCTGAGCTACCGGGAACTCAATGCCCGGGCCAACCGCCTGGCGCACAAGCTGATCGAGCTGGGCGTGGGGCCTGAAGTGCGGGTGGGCGTGGCCTTGCAGCGCACCCCGGAAATGGTCGTGGCGCTGCTGGCGGTGCTCAAGGCCGGTGGCGCCTATGTGCCACTGGACCCGGATTATCCCCAGGACCGTCTGGCCCACATGCTGCGTGACAGTCAGGCACAGATCCTGTTGACCGAAAGCGCCTTGCTGTCGCTGCTGCCGTCCGTGGAGTCCTTGCAGACCCTGCAACTGGATGCCCAGCCGGGTTGGCTGGACGCGTATTCGCCGGAAAATCCGCCGCAGCGAGCTACTGCGGACAATCTGGCTTATGTGATCTACACCTCCGGTTCCACCGGCCTGCCCAAGGGCGTGGCGATTGCCCATCGCAACGTGCTGGCACTGATCGACTGGTCGAACCGGGTGTACAGCGCCGATGACCTGCAAGGGGTGCTGGCTTCCACCTCGATCTGCTTCGACCTGTCGGTGTGGGAGCTGTTTGTCACCCTGTCCAGCGGCGGTTCCATCGTCCTGGCCCGCAACGCCCTGGAACTGCCGGAGCTGGCGGACCGCGACCGGGTGCGCTTGATCAATACCGTGCCTTCGGCGATTGCCGCGCTGCACCGCAGCGGGCAGATTCCGCCCAGCGTGCGGATCATCAACCTGGCGGGTGAGCCGCTGAAACAGGCGCTGGTGGATAGCCTCTACCAGCAGCCCGGGCTGGTGCATGTCTACGACCTGTACGGCCCTTCGGAAGACACCACCTACTCGACCTACACCCGGCGCGAGGCCGGCGGCCAGGCCAATATCGGCCGGGCCATCAGCAACACCCAGAGCTACATCCTCAGCCCGGACCTGCAACCGGTGCCGGTGGGCAGTGCCGGCGAGCTGTACCTGGCCGGTGCCGGGGTGACTCGCGGCTATCTGGCGCGCCCAGGGCTGACTGCCGAGAAATTCGTGCCCAACCCGTTCTCCAGTGATGGGGGCCGGGTCTACCGCACCGGCGACCTGACCCGTTATCGCGCCGATGGGGTGATCGAGTACATCGGCCGCATCGACCATCAGGTGAAGATCCGCGGTTTCCGTATCGAGCTGGGTGAAATCGAAGCGCGGCTGGTGCAGCAGGCGGCGGTGCGTGAAGCCTTTGTCCTGGCCCATGACAGCGAAAACGGCCAGCAACTGGTGGCCTATATCGTGCCGAGCGAGGCCACCCCGACCGTCGAGGCCCAGGCCGCCCTGCGCGACAGCCTCAAGACGGCACTCAAGGAACACGTGCCGGACTACATGGTGCCGGCCTACCTGCTGTTCCTCGAAGCGTTGCCGCTGACCCCCAACGGCAAGCTCGATCGCAAGGCCCTGCCCAAGGTCGACGCCCAGCAGATGCAGCAAGTCTATGTGGCGCCGCAGAGCGAACTGGAGCAGCAGATCGCGGCGATCTGGGCCGATGTGCTGAAGCTGGATCGGGTGGGCATGAGCGACAACTTCTTCGAGCTGGGCGGCCACTCCCTGTTGGTGGCTCAGGTGGTGACTCGGGTCAAGCAGCAGTTTGGCGTGGATATGCCCATCAAGTCGCTGTTCGGCGCGGAGAGCCTCGCGGCCTTTGTCGAGAAGGTTCAGGCCCTGCGGCAGACAACTTCTTCACTGCAGGATGAATTGGCTAAATCTTTGGAGGCCCTCAAACGTTTATCTCCCGATGATCTTGAAAAAATAATTTCTTAGGCGAGGTAGTACATGCAAGCTTTAATCGACTCGGTAGGCACGCTTTCTTCCAAGGAAAGAAGAGCCCTGGCGATTTTGCTTAAAGAAAAGGGCATCAACCTCTTTGGTATCGCTCCTATCTGCAGCCGCGGCGCCGACGAGGCGCCGGTTCTCTCCTATACCCAGGAAAGCCAGTGGTTCCTTTGGCAACTGGAACCCGACAGCACCGCCTACCACATCACCACGGCGCTGCGCTTGACCGGAGAACTGGACCTCGACGCGCTGCGCCATGCATTCGATACCCTGATTGCCCGGCATGAAACCCTGCGCACTACCTTTTCCGAAGAAGATGGCACGGCGGTGCAGGTGGTGCACCCACCGGCGCCGCTGGACATCGAGGTCATCGAACTGCACGCCGGCGGCCTGTCCTATGAGGCCCAGGTCCATGCCCTGACCGACAGCAAGAGCCAGCCGCCCTTCGATCTGCGCAATGGCCCGCTGTTGCGGGCCAAATTGCTGCGGGTGGCAGCAGACGAGCATGTGCTGGTCCTGACCCAGCACCACATCGTGTCCGATGGCTGGTCGATGGGGGTGATGGTCGACGAGCTGATCCAGCTCTATGCCGGCTACCGCCAGGGGCGCACGGTCAGCCTGCCGGACCTGCCGATTCAATACGCCGACTATGCCAACTGGCAGCGCCAGTGGATGGATGCCGGCGAGCGTGAGCGGCAACTGGGCTACTGGCTGGAGCAACTGGCCGGGGAGCAGCCCTTGCTGATGCTGCCGCTGGACCACTCGCGCCCGGCGATCCAGAGCTATCGGGGGGCGTTGCTGGATATCCCGTTGCCGGAAGAGCTGCGCCTGGGCCTCAAGCAATTGGCCCAGCGTGAAGGTGCGACCCTGTTCATGCTGTTGCTGGCCTCGTTCCAGGTCTTGCTGCACCGCTACAGCGGCCAGGCGGACATCCGCGTCGGGGTGCCCACCGCCAACCGCAACCGGGTGGAAACCGAGCGCCTGATCGGCTTCTTCGTCAATACCCAGGTGTTCAAGGCCGAGGTCGACGGGCAACTGGGCTTCAATGATTTCCTGCAGCAGGTCAAGCAGACCGCGCTGATGGCCCAGTCCCATCAGGACTTGCCTTTCGAGCAGTTGGTGGAAGCCTTGCGCCCCGAGCGCAGCCTGAGCCACAGCCCGCTGTTCCAGGCAATGTTCAACCATCAGACCGCGGTCAAGAAGGGCGGGCAGAGCCAGCGCCTGGACGACCTCAGCATCGAGACCCTGAGTTGGCAGGGGCGCGCCGCGCAGTTCGACCTGACCCTGGATACCTTCGAATCCGAGGATGGCCTCTGGGCCTCCCTGACCTACGCCACCGACCTGTTCGAGGCGTCCACCATCGAGCGTCTGGCCCAGTCCTGGGTGCAGTTGCTGCAGGGCATCGTCCAGCAGCCGCGCCAGCGCCTGGGGGACCTGCCGCTGCTGGGCGCTGCCGAGCAGCACCAGTTGCTGCACGAGTGGACCCCGGCCACCGGTGAGTTTGTCGGCGAGCACTCTGTGCACCAGTGGGTGCAAGCCCAGGTACAGAAAACTCCCGACGCCCAAGCCCTGCTATTTGCCGGCCAGTGCCTGAGCTACCGGGAACTCAATGCCCGGGCCAACCGTCTGGCGCACAAGCTGATCGAGCTGGGCGTGGGGCCTGAAGTGCGGGTGGGCGTGGCCTTGCAGCGCACCCCGGAAATGGTCGTGGCATTGCTGGCGGTGCTCAAGGCCGGTGGCGCCTATGTGCCCCTGGACCCGGATTATCCCCAGGACCGTCTGGCCCACATGCTGCGTGACAGTCAGGCACAGATCCTGTTGACCGAAAGCGCCTTGCTGTCGCTGCTGCCGTCCGTGGAGTCCTTGCAGACCCTGCAACTGGATGCCCAGCCGGGTTGGCTGGACGCGTATTCGCCGGAAAATCCGCCGCAGCGAGCTACTGCGGACAATCTGGCTTATGTGATCTACACCTCCGGTTCCACCGGCCTGCCCAAGGGCGTGGCGATTGCCCATCGCAACGTGCTGGCACTGATCGACTGGTCGAACCGGGTGTACAGCGCCGATGACCTGCAAGGGGTGCTGGCTTCCACCTCGATCTGCTTCGACCTGTCGGTGTGGGAGCTGTTTGTCACCCTGTCCAGCGGCGGTTCCATCGTCCTGGCCCGCAACGCCCTGGAACTGCCGGAGCTGGCGGACCGCGACCGGGTGCGCTTGATCAATACCGTGCCTTCGGCGATTGCCGCGCTGCACCGCAGCGGGCAGATTCCGCCCAGCGTGCGGATCATCAACCTGGCGGGTGAGCCGCTGAAACAGGCGCTGGTGGATAGCCTCTACCAGCAGCCCGGGCTGGTGCATGTCTACGACCTGTACGGCCCTTCGGAAGACACCACCTACTCGACCTACACCCGGCGCGAGGCCGGCGGCCAGGCCAATATCGGCCGGGCCATCAGCAACACCCAGAGCTACATCCTCAGCCCGGACCTGCAACCGGTGCCGGTGGGCAGTGCCGGCGAGCTGTACCTGGCCGGTGCCGGGGTGACTCGCGGCTATCTGGCGCGCCCAGGGCTGACTGCCGAGAAATTCGTGCCCAACCCGTTCTCCAGTGATGGGGGCCGGGTCTACCGCACCGGCGACCTGACCCGTTATCGCGCCGATGGGGTGATCGAGTACATCGGCCGCATCGACCATCAGGTGAAGATCCGCGGTTTCCGTATCGAGCTGGGGGAAATCGAAGCGCGGCTGGTGCAGCAGGCGGCGGTGCGTGAAGCCTTTGTCCTGGCCCATGACAGCGAAAACGGCCAGCAACTGGTGGCCTATATCGTGCCGAGCGACGCCGCAATGGCGGTGGCAGGGGAAGCCCAGGCCGCCCTGCGCGACAGCCTCAAGACGGCACTCAAGGAACACGTGCCGGACTACATGGTGCCGGCCTACCTGCTGTTCCTGGAGGCGCTGCCGCTGACCCCCAACGGCAAGCTCGATCGCAAGGCCCTGCCCAAGGTCGACGCCCAGCAGATGCAGCAAGTCTACGTGGCGCCGCAGAGCGAACTGGAGCAGCAGATCGCGGCGATCTGGGCCGATGTGCTGAAGCTTGAGCAGGTCGGTGCCACCGACAACTTCTTCGAACTGGGCGGTGATTCGATCATCTCGATCCAGGTGGTCAGCCGCGCGCGGCAGGCCGGTATCCGCTTTACCCCACGGGATCTGTTCCAGTACCAGACGGTACAGGGGCTGGCGGCAGTGGCCGAGCAGGGCGAGGGCGGGGTGCAGATCGACCAGGGCCCGGTGGGTGGCGCAACTGCGCTGCTGCCGGTGCAGCAGTGGTTCTTCGAGTCGCCCATGAGCGAACGCCATCACTGGAACCAGTCAGTGCTGCTCAAACCGGCCCAGCCGCTGCGCGCCGAGGTGGTAGAGAACGCCTTGCAGGCCCTGTGGGTGCAGCATGACGCCTTGCGCTTGCAGTTCAGCCAGGAGGCGGATGGCTGGTCGGCGCGTTTTGCCGATGCCGGCCAGCGGCCGGAGCTGCTCTGGCAGGTCGCAGTGGATGGCGCCCAGGCCATGGAACAGTCGGCGATCGAGGCGCAGCGCAGCCTGAACCTGCAGGACGGGCCGCTGCTGCGGGCCGTGCTGTTCAGCCTGGAGGACGGCAGCCAGCGCCTGTTGCTGGTGATTCACCACCTGGTGGTGGACGGGGTGTCCTGGCGGATCCTGCTGGAGGATCTGCAACGGGCCCACGCTCAACTCAGCGCCGGCCAGCCCCTGGCATTGCCGGCCAAGACCAGCTCGACCCAGGCCTGGGCCGAGCAGATGCGGGCCTATGCCCAAGGTGCGGCGCTGCAGGAAGAACTCAAGTACTGGCAGGCCCAGTTGCAGGGCGTCGAGTCGAACCTGCCGCTGGACCGCCCGGTGACCGAGTTGCAGAACCAGCACGCCAGCAGCCTGAGTTCACGCCTGGACAAGGCCCATACCCAGCGCCTGCTGCAGGATGCCCCGGCGGCCTACCGCACCCAGATCAATGATCTGCTGCTCACCGCCCTGGCCCGGGTCATCACCCGCTGGACCGGCGAAGCCAGTGCCCTGGTGCAACTGGAAGGCCACGGCCGCGAAGACCTGTTCGACAGCATCGACCTGACCCGCACCGTGGGCTGGTTCACCAGCATGTTCCCGGTGAAGCTCACGCCGCAGGCGTCCCTGGCCGATTCGATCAAGTTCATCAAGGAACAACTGCGGGCGGTGCCGAACAAGGGCATCGGCTTTGGTGCCTTGCGCTACCTGGGCGAGGCGCAAGCGCAGCAGACCCTGGCAGCCTTGGCCGTGCCGCGTATCACCTTCAACTACCTGGGCCAGTTCGACGGCAGTTTCGACGAGCAGGATTCCCTGTTCAAACCCAGCGGTGAAGCCAAGGGCGACGACCAGAGCCCACTGGCCCCGCTGAGCAACTGGCTGAGCCTGGATGGCCAGGTCTATGGCGGCGAGTTGAGCCTGAACTGGACCTTCAGCCAGCAGATGTTCGATACCGCCACCGTGCAGCGGCTGGCCGACGACTATACCGAGGAGCTCAAGGCGCTGGTGGCGCATTGCTGCACACCAGAGCTGGCGGGCGCGACCCCGTCGGACTTCCCACTGGCGGGCCTGAGCCAGCAACAGCTGGACCGCTTGCCGGTGGCGATGGCCTCGGTCGAAGACCTCTACCCCCTGTCGCCGATGCAGCAGGGCATGCTGTTTCATACCCTCTACGAGCAGGCCGCGGGCGATTACATCAACCAACTGCGGGTAGACGTGGATGGCCTTGATCCGCTGCGCTTCCAGCAGGCCTGGCAGGCGGCCATCGATCGGCATGACATCCTGCGCACCGGCTTTATCTGGCAGGGCGAGGTGTCGACGCCGCTGCAAGTGGTGCACAAGCATATTGCCCTGGACTGCACCGAACATGACTGGCGCGGCCAGCCGCAGCAGCAGGAAGCCCTGGATACCCTGGCCACCGCCGAGCGCCAGCGTGGCTTCGAGCTGGATGCCGTGCCGTTGTTGCGCCTGACTCTGGTACGTATCGATGAGCAGCGCTACCACCTGATCTACACCAACCATCACATCCTGATGGACGGCTGGAGCAACTCGCAGTTGCTCGGCGAAGTGCTGCAACGTTATGCCGGTCAGTTGCCCAGCCACGCTCCGGGCCGCTACCGGGACTACATCGCCTGGCTGCAACGCCAGGATGCCCAGGCCTGTGAAAGCTTCTGGAAAGAACAACTGCAGACGCTGGATGAACCGACCCGCCTGACCCAGGCGCTGTCCCGGGTCGCGGACATTGCGGCCGGCACCGGCCACGGCAAGCATCATCGCGAGCTGGACCTGGCACAGACGGCACGGCTTGGCGAATTTGCCCGGCAGCAGAAGGTCACGGTCAATACCCTGGTGCAGGCGGCGTGGCTGCTGTTGCTGCAACGTTGCACCGGGCAGGAAAGCGTGGTGTTCGGCGCCACGGTGGCGGGGCGCCCCGCGGAGCTCAAGGGCATAGAGCAGCAGGTGGGCTTGTTCATCAACACCTTGCCGGTGGTGGCCACGCCACGCCCGGACATGACCGTGAGCCAGTGGTTGCAGGCAGTGCAGAACCGCAACCTGGCGCTGCGCGACTATGAGTACACGCCGCTGTATGAAGTGCAGCGCTGGGCCGGGCTGGGCGGGGATGCGCTGTTCGACAACATCCTGGTGTTCGAGAACTACCCGGTGTCCGAAGCCCTGGAAAAAGGTGCTCCGGCGCAACTGCGCTTTGGCGCTGTGGGTAACCACGAGCAGACCAACTACCCCCTGACGGTCGCGGTCAACCTGGGGGCGAGCCTGTCGTTCGAGTTCATCTATGCCCGTGAATCCTTCTCCGAACCTTCGATGGTGCAGTTGGGCGGGCACTTGCAGGGCCTGTTGCTGAGCCTGATGGAGCATGCGCAAACCGGCCTGGGTGAGTTGCCATTACTGACGCAGGACGAGCAGCACCGTATCCGCCAGGATTGGGACCACACCGATGTGGTCTACCCGACCGAGCGTTTTGTTCACCAGCTGTTTGCCGATCAGGCGGCCAAGGCGCCGGATGCCCCGGCGGTGTTCTTCGCCGAGCAGCGCCTGAGCTATCGCGAGCTGGATACTCAAGCCAACCAGCTGGCGCACAAGTTGATCGAGCTGGGCGTTGGCCCGGAAGTGCGGGTGGCCATCGCCATGCCGCGTTGCGCGGAAATCATGGTGGCCTTCCTGGCCGTGCTCAAGGCTGGTGGGGTTTATGTGCCGCTGGATATCGAGTACCCCCAGGACCGCCTGCGCTACATGATGCAAGACAGCGGCGCGTGGCTGCTGCTGACCCAGAGCCACCTGCTGGATCGCTTGCCGATTCCTGAGGGGCTGCCGACCCTCAGCGTCGAAGGCGCGGCTGATTTTGCGGCTTACCCTGTGACCAGTCCGCAGGTGGATCTGGCCGAGGAAAACCTCGCCTATGTGATCTACACCTCCGGCTCCACCGGGCTGCCCAAGGGCGTTGCGGTGTCCCATGGTCCATTGGCCATGCACAGCCTGGCCACCGGCGAGCGCTATGAAATGAGCCCGGCGGATTGCGAGTTGCACTTCATGTCCTTCGCCTTCGACGGTTCCCACGAAGGCTGGATGCACCCGCTGATCTACGGTGCCAGCGTGCTGATTCGCGACGATAGTTTGTGGTCGCCGGAATTCACCTACGAACAGATGCACCGCTACGGCGTCACCGTGGGTGTGTTCCCGCCGGTGTACCTGCAGCAACTGGCGGTACACGCCGAGCGTGACGGCAACCCGCCGGCGGTGCGGGTGTACTGCTTCGGCGGCGATGCAGTGCCCCAGGCCAGTTACGATCTGGCATGGCGGGTGCTGCGGCCCAAGTACATCTTCAACGGTTACGGCCCGACCGAGACGGTGGTTACGCCATTGATCTGGAAGGCCAAGGCGGGCGATCCGTGCGACGCGGCCTATGCGCCCATCGGCAATATCGTCGGCAATCGCAGCGCTTATGTGGCCGATGCCAACCTCAACCTGTTGCCGGTTGGCGTGGCGGGCGAGTTGTACCTGGGCGGCCTGGGCGTGGCCCGGGGTTACCTGGATCGACCTGGGCTGACGGCCGAGCGTTTTATCCCTGACCCCTACAGCACCACCGGGGCCCGGCTGTACCGCAGCGGCGATCTGACCCGCTATCGCACCGATGGCTTGGTGGAATATGTGGGCCGTGTCGACCATCAGGTGAAGGTGCGGGGCTTCCGTATCGAGCTGGGCGAGATCGAAGCGCGCTTGCTGGAGCAGGACCCGGTACTGGAAGTGGCGGTGATCGCCCAGCCAGGGCCGAGCGGCCAGCAGCTGGTGGGCTACATCGTGCCGGTGGACGCCGAGGTGGCGTCGAGCAACGAGCGCCAGGCGCAGTTGCGCGAGAGCATCAAGGCGCGCCTGCGCGAGAGCCTGCCGGACTACATGGTGCCGACTTACCTGCTGTTCCTCGAAGCACTGCCGCTGACACCGAACGGCAAGCTGGACCGCAAGTCGCTGCCGAAAGTCGATGCGCAGCTGATGCAGCAGACCTACGTCGCGCCGCAGAACCCGCTGGAACAACAGATCGCGGCGATCTGGGCCGATGTGCTGAAGCTTGAGCAGGTGGGCGTCACCGACAACTTCTTCGAACTGGGTGGCGACTCGATCATCTCGATCCAGGTGGTCAGCCGTGCCCGGCAGGCTGGTATCCGCTTCACCCCCAAGGACCTGTTCCAGCACCAGACGGTGCAAGGGCTGGCCACGGTGGCGGAGCAGGGCGAGGGCGGTTTGCAGATCGACCAGGGCCCGGTGCGTGGGCAGATGGCGCTGCTGCCGATCCAGCAATGGTTCTTCGACACCCCGGTTCCGGAACGGCATCACTGGAACCAGTCGGTGCTGCTCAAGCCGCTACAGGCGCTGCAAGCCCAGCCCCTGGAAAGCGCATTGCAGGCCCTGACGGTGCAGCACGATGCCTTGCGCCTGCGCTTTACCGAACATCAGGGCACGTGGCGTGCAGCCTTTGCCGATGCCGAGGAGCCGGTGCAACTGCTGTGGCAGGCCAATGTCGCCGACGCCCAGGCGTTGCAGCAGTTTGCCGAGCAGGCCCAGAGCAGTCTCAACCTGCAGGAGGGCCCGTTGCTGCGGGCCGTGCTGTTCACCCTGGCCGACCAGAGCCAGCGCCTGTTGCTGATCGTTCATCACCTGGTGGTGGATGGGGTGTCCTGGCGGATTCTCCTGGAGGATCTGCAAGCCTTGCTGGGCGGCCAGGCACTGCCGGCCAAGTCCAGCTCGACCCAGGCCTGGGCCGGGCAGTTGCAGGCCTATGCCAGCAGCGCGGCGCTGCAGCAGGAGCTGGGTTACTGGCAGGCACAGTTGCAGGGTGTCGAATCGAACCTGCCTTGCGACCACGGCCACGACGGGTTGCAGAACCAGCACGCGAGCAGTGTCGAAACCCGGCTGAGCAAGGGTGATACCCAACGCCTGTTGCAGGACGCACCGGCAGCCTATCGCACCCAGATCAACGATCTGCTGCTTACCGCCCTGGCCCGGGTCATCACCCGCTGGACCGGCGACAGCAGCGCCCTGGTGCAACTGGAAGGCCACGGCCGCGAAGAGCTGTTCGACAGCATCGACCTGAGCCGCACCGTGGGCTGGTTCACCAGCGTGTTTCCGGTGAAGCTGACGCCGCAGCCGGCCCTGGCCGACTCGATCAAGTTCATCAAGGAACAGCTGCGGGCGGTGCCGAACAAGGGCATCGGCTTCGGTGCCTTGCGCTACCTGGGGGATGCTCAAGCACAGGCAGCCCTCGCCGCACTGGCGGTGCCACGCATCACCTTCAACTACCTGGGACAGTTCGACGGCAGTTTCGATGACCAGCAGGCATGGTTTGCCCCGGCCAGTGAGGCCAAGGGCGACGACCAGAGCCTGCACGCCCCCCTGGGCAACTGGTTGACTCTCAATGGCCAGGTCTATGGCGGTGAGCTGAGCCTGGGCTGGAACTTCAGCCGGGCGATGTTCGATACCGCCACCATCGAGCACCTGGCGGATGACTACGCCCGGGAACTCAAGGCGCTGATCGAGCATTGCAGCCAGCCCGAGCACCGTGGCGCCACGCCATCGGACTTCCCGCTGGCCGGCCTGAGCCAGCAACAGCTGGACCGCTTGCCGCTGGCCCTGGCACAGGTCGAGGACCTTTATCCGCTGTCGCCGATGCAGCAAGGCATGCTATTTCACACCCTGTATCAAGAGGAGGGTGGCGACTACATCAACCAGCTGCGGGTGGATGTGGACGGGCTCGATCCCGAGCGCTTCCGCCAGGCCTGGCAGGCAACCATCGAGCGTCATGACATCCTGCGCAGCGGTTTCCTCTGGCAGGGCGAACTGCCGGCGCCGATCCAGGTGGTGTACAAGCAGGTCAGCCTGGAGTGTGTCGAGCACGACTGGCGCTCGACGCAGCAGGCCCCGCAAGCCCTGGACACCCTGGCGGCGACCGAGCGTCAACGGGGCTTCGATCTGGCCGCTGCGCCCCTGCTGCGCCTGACCCTGGTGCGCACTGGCGAGCAGCGTTACCACCTGATCTACACCAACCACCACATCCTGATGGACGGCTGGAGCAACTCGCAGTTGCTCGGTGAAGTACTGCAACGTTATGCCGGTCAATTGCCGCAGCACCTGACCGGGCGCTACCGCGACTACATCGCCTGGCTGCAACGCCAGGACGCCACCCTTAGTGAACATTTCTGGAAACAGCAACTGCAGGGGCTGGATGAGCCGACCCGTCTGGCCCAGGCCATTGCTGCCGGTGCACGAGCGCCGCTGGAGGAGGGCCATGGCAGCCATGGCTGCACCCTCGACGAGGCCCAGACCCGCAGCCTGGGCGAGTTTGCCCGCCAGCAGAAGGTCACGGTCAACACCCTGGTGCAGGCCGCCTGGCTGTTGCTGCTGCAACGCTGCACCGGGCAGGACACGGTGGTGTTCGGCGCCACCGTGTCTGGCCGGCCGGCGGAACTCAAGGGCGTGGAGCAGCAGATCGGCCTGTTCATCAACACCTTGCCGGTGGTGGCCGCGCCACTTCCGCAGTTGTCGGTCAGCGACTGGTTGCAGGCCGTGCAGGAGCGCAACCTGGCCCTGCGTGACTTCGAACACACGCCACTGTACGACGTGCAGCGCTGGGCCGGCCTTGGGGGCGAGGCACTGTTCGACAACATCCTGGTGTTCGAGAACTACCCGGTGTCCGAAGCCCTGGAGAAAGGCTCGCCGGCACAGTTGCAATTTGGCGCGGTAGGCAATCATGAGCAGACCAACTATCCGCTGACGTTGTCGGTGTTCGTCGCTGAACGCTTGTCATTCGACTACAGCTATTCGTACCAGCACTTCAGTGGCGCGGTGATCCGGCAACTGGCCGAGGGCCTGCAGCACCTGCTGCTGGCCATGATCGGCAACCCCGGGCAGTGCCTGGGGGATCTTTCGCTGCTCAGCGACGGGCAACGGACGGCCGTTGAACAGGAGTCCCGCCGGGCGGCCGGGCAAGTGGGCCGGGGCCTGAATATCCACCAGTTGATCGAAGCCCAGGCCGCGCGCACTCCGGATGCCGTGGCGCTGCTGTGCGCCGGCCAGCAACTGAGCTATGGCCAGTTCAACCAGCGGGCCAACCAGTTGGCCCATAAGCTGATCGAGCAGGGTGTAGGCCCGGATGTGCGGGTGGGCATTGCCGTGGAGCGCGGGCTGGACATGATTGTCGGCCTGCTGGCGGTGCTCAAGGCCGGTGGCGCCTACGTGCCGCTGGACCCCGAGTACCCCCAGGAGCGCCTGCACTACATGATGCAGGACAGCGGCATCCAGTTGCTGCTGACCCAGTCGCCGCTGCTGGAGCGTTTGCAGGATGGCCTCGCGGTGCCGTACCTGTGCCTGGACCAGGCTCCCGTCTGGTTGGCCGGTATGGCGCAGGGCAACCCGCCTGAGCGCAGCAGCGCGGAAAACCTGGCCTATGTGATGTACACCTCCGGCTCCACCGGCCGGCCCAAGGGCGTAGGTATTACCCACAACGCCCTGAGCCAGCACGCACGGGCCACCGCCAGCCATTTCAACATGACGGCTGCGGACCGTGGCTTGCAGTTCTCCACCTTCAACTTCGATGCCTTTGTCGAACAGCTGTACCCGGCGCTGATCCGTGGTGCTTCGGTGGTGATCCGCGGCAAGGCGCTGTGGGACAGCGAAACCTTCTACCGCGAGCTGATCGAGCAAGGCATCAGCATCGTCGACTTGAGCACCGCCTACTGGTTCATGCTGGGCAAGGACTTCGCCGCCAAGGGGCCGCGGGACTTTGGCCGTCTGCGTCAGCTCAACCTGGGGGGCGAGGCCATGCCGGCGGAAGGCGTGGCCGCCTGGAAGCAGGCCGGCCTGAAACACGCCTGCCTGCTCAACACCTACGGGCCCACCGAGGCCACCGTGAGTGCCACGGCCCATGACTGCGGTGCCTACCTGAAGGGGACCGAGCCGCTGCCGGCGGTGATTCCACTGGGCAAGGCCCTGCCGGGCCGTTCCATCTACCTGCTGGACAGCAGCGGCAACCTGCCGCTCAACGGTGTGATTGGCGAGCTGATGATCGGTGGCGACCTGCTGGCCCGGGGTTACCACGACCGCCCAGGCCTGACTGCCGAGCGTTTCATTCCCGATCCGTTCAGCAGCGATGGTGGGCGCCTGTATCGCTCCGGCGATCTGGCCCGCTATGACGCCGAAGGCGTGATCGAGTACGCCGGGCGCATTGACCACCAGGTGAAGATCCGCGGTTTCCGTATCGAAATGGGCGAGATCGAAGCGCGGCTGCTGGAGCTGACGCCAGTACGCGAGGCGCTTGTACTGGCCCAGGACGGCGCGAGCGGGCCACAACTGGTGGCTTATGTCGTGCCAGCCGCGCAGGTGGCGGCCGATACGCCGCAGGCCCAGGCGCAACTGCGCGAGCAATTGAAAGCGGCCCTCAAGGAGGTGCTGCCGGACTACATGCTGCCGGCGCACCTGCTGTTCCTCGAAGCGCTGCCGTTGAGCCCCAATGGCAAGCTGGACCGCAAGGCCCTGCCCAAGGCCGAGGCCAGCCTGTTGCAGCAGGCCTACATCGCTCCACAGAGCGAGCTGGAACAGCAGGTCGCCGCCCTCTGGAGCCAGGTGCTGGGCGTCGATCAGGTGGGCCTGGACGACAACTTCTTCGAGTTGGGTGGGCACTCCCTGGATGCCTTGCGCCTGATCGGCGCCATCAACCAGGCACTGGCTGTGCAACTGAGCATCAATGCGCTGTTCACGGCGCCGACCGTGGGGCAACTGGCTGGTGTGATCGCAGCCGGTCAGCCCGAGAGTGCACAAAATGTCATCGCCCTGGGCGGCTCCGGCCAGCCGCTGTTCTGCTTCCACCCGGCGGGGGGCAGCGTGTATGGCTACCTGCCGTTGGCGGCGCAGTTGCGCGACCGTTGCGCGGTGTATGGCGTGCTGCACCAGGCCTACCTGCAAACCGACTGGAGCGAGGTTTCATGGCAGGCCATGATCGAGCGCTATGTCGCCAGCATCCGCCAGGTGCAGCCGACAGGTCCTTACTACCTGGCAGGCTGGTCCCTGGGCGGGTCCATTGCCATGGACGTGGCCAGCGAACTGGAGGCGGCGGGAGAGACGGTGCGTTTCCTCGGCCTGCTCGACCCGACACCGCCTCAGGGCGCCGGGGACGATCAGATCCAGACGCAGGAGATGCCAGTCACTGTGACGGCCGAGTCCGAGTGGCAGGCGATCATCGACAAGCTCTGCCAGCAGTTCCCGGGCAGTGCAGGGATGATCGAGAGCCGCTTGAGGCGCGAAGCCGAGCTCGACTGGCAGAGCATCCATGGCTGGGTGGCTGGCAATATCCCCCTGGCTCCCGGCGAGCTGGATCGGGTGGTGGGGCTGTTCAAGGCCGAGTTCGACGCCTCGCTGGTCAGCGCGGTGTTCAATGACTTGAGCGCCTTGTCTGCGGCCTATGCCTATCGCCCCCTGCGGGTTGCGCCGCGGCTATGGTGGTCCAGCGATTATGCCCGGGAGCGGATCCAGGTCATGGAGCAGGCCATGGGTCGCGAGGTGCAGGGTGGTGAGATCGCCGCTTCACGCCGTATCGAGGCCCGCCATGAAGCCATGGTGGACAGCCGAGCCTTGCTGGAGAGCTTCACAGAGCAGTTGCTGACCTGCTTGAACTGAGACACCGACAAAGGCCTGGACCGGCAACGGTCCAGGCCTTTGTCGTTTTCGTCATAAGCAAATCAACGGCTCGCCCTCGCTCTGTAGGAGCTGGCTTGCCAGCGAACGTGCGCAGGTCTTAAGGGCGCCTTCGCCGGCAAGCCGGCTCCTACGGGGATCTGCACCGTGCATGTGACTGCTGTAGGAGCTGGCTTGCCAGCGAAGGTGTCACCCGGGGCGCTGCATGACTTGCGGGCCTCTTCGCCGGCAAGCCGGTTCCTACGGGGATCTGCACCGTGCATGTGACTGTTGTAGGAGCTGGCTTGCCAGCGTAGGCGTCACCCGGGGCGCTGCATGACTTGCGGGCCTCTTCGCCGGCAAGCCGGCTCCTACGGAGATCTGCACCGTGTATCTGACTGCTGTAGGAGCTGGCTTGCCAGCGAAGACGTCACCCGGGGCGCTGCATGACTTGCGGGCGCCTTCGTCGGCAAGCCGGCTCCTACGGAAGGGGATGTGGGAGGGGAGGGGAATTCATCGCGTTGCAGGATCTGGCTTGCCAGCGAAGGTGCGCGAGTCTCAAGGGCGCCTTCGCCGGCAAGCCGGCTCCTACAGGGGGAGGACGTGATTCACAGAGACCAGCTGACCGTGACCATGGCGTTGCGCGGGTCGCCGTAGAGGCTGGTGCCGTAGTCGGTGTTGGTGCCGATGCTCTGGTAGTAGCGCTTGTCGAAGAGGTTGTTGACGTTGAGGCGAATGTTCACATTCTCCGAGGCCTTGTAGCTGGTCATCAGGTCCACCAGGGCGTAGGACTTCTGTTCGATGCGGTAGTCGAAGGTGCTCAGGTAGTCGTTGGTGCCCTTGTTGTAGATGGTGTTCTGGCCATAGATCCCGCCCCCGATGGTCCAGCGGTTCAGGTCGCCGGGCAGTTGGTAGGTGGTGAAGGCCTTGAACACGCTGCGCGGGATGTCGGTGTCGAACAGGCGGCCGACGTTGGCTTCATTGGAGTCCTTGGTGTACTTGACCGAGGCATAGGTGTAGCCCGCCCCCAGTTCCCAGCCCGGGGCCAGGGTGCCGTTGATTTCCAGTTCGATACCTTCGCTGCGCACCTGGCCCGCGGCTTCGTAGCAGGTGCTTCCCACCGGGTTGCACTGGTTGGGGTTGAGTACCTTGGCACGGTTTTCCTGGTCGATGCGGAAGATCGCCGCACTGGCATTGAGTTTGCCGTCGAAGTACTCGCCCTTGATGCCCAGTTCGTAGTTCTTGCCTTCGATGGGCTTGAGCGCGCCGTTGGAGGTGTCGAGTTCGGTCTGTGGCTTGAAGATATCGGTGTAGCTGACATAGACCGAGTGGTTCTGGTCCAGGTCATAGATGGCTCCGGCATAGCGGGTCAGGTGCCGTGTCACTTTGTTCGGCAGGCTGGAGGCGGAGGCCTTGCCGTTCCAGGTGGTGGTCACGTCATAGTCGTACCAGTCCAGGCGGCCGCCCAGGATCAGCTTCAGGTCATCGGTGATGCTCAGACGGGTGGTGACGTAGGTGCCTTCCAGCTGGCTGGTACGGCGTTGTGTCCAGGGGTTGGCACTCATGTCCGGCTTGGGAATGCCGCTGGGTTTGTAGATGTTGGTGTGGGTCTCAAGGTCGATGGGCAGGCCCTTGCCCTTGAACGTCAAGTCGCGCCGGCTGGCGCCCACCACCAGTTCATGGGTACGCCCGAACAGGGAGAAGGGACCGGTGACGTAACCGTCGTAGCTGTTTTGCTGGTCTTCGTAGTCGTAGCGACCGATGTTCTGGCCGAACTCATCGTAGTTGGCGCCCATGCGTTCCGGAATGGAGCCGAGCATGTTCAGGTCCGACCAGCTCTTGCTGGCGGACAGGAGCATTTTCCAGCTGTTGGCGAAGCGATACTCCAGGCGGCTGAACGCCGTGGTGTTGTTCTGATCCCAGTACTCCCACTTGCTGCCCAGGTAGGTCGAGCGCTTGAGGTGCAGGTCGCTGCCGTCGGCTGCAACCGGCAGGCCACCCCAGGAAGTGTTGTTTCTGCCGCTCTGGTTGGAGACGCCAAAAGTGAAGGTGGTGTCTTCGTTCAGGTCGGCCTCGGTGATGCCGTAGAACACGTTGCGTTCACTGCTGACGAAGTCCTGGAAGCTGCCCTTGCTCTGATAGGCGGCGACCACCCGGCCGCGCAGGGTGCCGCTTTCGTTGAGGGCGTTGGAGGCGTCGATCTCGGTGCGGTAGTCGTCCCAGCTGCCGGCGCTGCCGGTGACGGTGACCCGCGGCGTGGCGGTGGGGCGCTTGCGCACCATGTTGATCGCTGCCGACGGGTTACCTGCGCCCTGCATCATCCCGGTGGCGCCACGCACCACTTCCACATGGTCGAAGATCGCCATGTCAGCCGAGGAGTTCATGTCCCGGCTCAGGTAGTGGGTCAAATCGTTGGGCAAGCCGTCGGTCATCAGGTTTTCGACGGCAAAACCACGGGAGTAGAAGGTCGGCCGCTGCGGACCGTCCTTGGTGATGGAAATGCCGGGGGTGGCCTTGAGCACATCCTCCAGGGACCTCATGTTCTGGTCATCCATGCGCTGGCGGGTGATGACCGTGACCGACTGCGGGGTTTCCCGGGCCGTCAGCGACAGCTTGCTGGCGGTCTGCATGGCCCCGGTGGTGTAGGAACCTGTGTCCTCGGTGGTGGTGCCCAGGCCCTGGCCGCTGATGGTGCTGGTCCCCAGTTCCAGCGAGCCGTTGCCACCATGGTTGCGGATAGTGACCGAGTTGTCCTTGAGGGTGTAGGCCACCCCCGTGCCATTGAGCATGGCCGCGATGGCCCGCTCCGGCGAATAGCTGCCGCTGAGGGCGTTGCTGCGCTTGCCTTGCACATCGTCAGGGTTGTAGAGCACCTGCATATTGGCCTGGCGCCCGAACTCCTGCAGGGCCGCAGACATGGACTGCGAGACGATGTTGAAATGGATTTCCTGGGCCTGGACCTGAGCCATCAGTGGCAGGGTCAGGGCCAGGCCCAGGGTGCGGGAAGCCAGTTTTGGCGAGAAGGCCTGGCGAAGCAGCGCTTTCGTCAAAGGGGTCAGTCGGTGTTGTGCGGGCATGCTCATATGCTCTTATAGATCCGGCAGATGTAGTGACTGTTAATGGTATTAATTCTCAGTTCTGTCTGTATGACGCATCAGCTGCCATAAACCGGAAACAATCACGCCGGTTGCAGTTCAGTCAGGACTCGTCCGGCCTTCATGCGCACCAACTGGTCGGCAATGTCGAAGTAGCGATCGTCGTGGCTGATCACGATGATGGTCTTGCCCAGGCGCTTGAGATCGGGCAGCAGCTCGGTGTAGAAAATCCGCCGGAAGGCCGGGTCCTGGTCGGCGGCCCATTCGTCGAACACCAGCACCGGGCGCTCTTCCAGCCAGGCATTGACCAGGGCCAAGCGCTTGCGCTGGCCGGTGGACAGGTCGGTGGTGGTGAAGGCGCCATCCTTGACGCTGACCTTGTGGGCGATTTCCAGGCGGTTCAGGTACTGGGTGGCGACGTCCAGCGACTTGCCGGCATTGCCCTGGACCAGGTCGTCGAACAGGTAGTAGTCGGCAAATACCGTGGTGAACAGCTGCCGGTAGTCATCCCGGGCCCGGTCGGTCACCGCTTCGCCATTGAGACGGATCTCCCCGGACTGGGGCTGGTACAGGCCCAGCAACAGCTTGATCAGGGTGGTCTTGCCGCAGCCGTTCTCGCCGACGATGAAGACGATGTCGCCCTGCTTGATGTTCAGGTTGATCGGGCCCAGGTGGAACGGTTCGCTGCCTTCCACCGGCGGCGGGCTGTAGCGCACCTCGCGCAGTTCCAGGCTGTGCACCACCGCTTGCGGCGCTTCGCTGTCGTCCATCAGCAGGTGCGGCTCGGGAGAAGAGAAGCGTTCGGACAGTTCGCTGATCCGGGCGAAGGCGATCTTGGCCTTGCCGACGATGGGCAGGTAGCCGACCACGTGTTCCAGCGGGCCCTTCATGTACAGCAGCACCAGCACGAAACCGGTGATCACCGCAGGGTCCGGGTTCGGGTAGTAGGCCTGCATGGCCAGGGCCAGGCCGATGACCACGAAGAACAGCATCGAGCCGAAGCTCTTGGCCAGGATGTAGATGTTTACCGAGCGCACCTGGATATCGCTGATGCGATCCGCGGTTTTCTGGATGCGCTGGGTATTCATGCGAAAGCGCCGGGGCCGGTGAATGCGCAGTTCCTTGGCACCGGAGGCGATCGCGTTGTAGTAGCGCTGCAGCTCGTCCTCATGGTCGCGAGCCTCATCGAAGCCCTTGATGCCCTTGCCGCCGGCCACCAGCTGCACACTGGTGCCGATGATGATGGCCACCACCATCATCAGGAACATCGGCACCGAGAGGTACGCCAGGTAGCCCAGGCAACCCAGGGTGACGGTGGTGGCGATGGCCAGGGGAGTGAAGGCGAAAGAGAAGTCGCTGATGGTGTCGACGTCGTGGGTCAGTACCGGGATCAGGCGGTGGGAGCGATAGCGCTCGATCTGGGTGATGGGCGCCGAGAGTACTTTTTCACCCAGGTCCTTGCGCAGGGCGGCAATGATCCGTTGTCCCACATAGTTGGTGCCGATGTCCGAGACGATGGAACTGACCAGGGCCAGCACGCACAGGGCGGCGAAGGTCAGGACCACGCCTTGGGTCATGCCGGTCGCCGAGTGCAGGGCGTTGTTGATGGTGGCCAGCAACAGGGTGATGGCCAGGCCGCCGGCCATGCCCAGGGCAACGGAGATCACCACGATGGTGCGAAAGGGCCTGAGCAATGCGAGCAGACCGTTGAAGGCGCCGCGCTTGGGGTCGGTCATAAGTACTTCCCAGAGAGTGGATAGAGGGTCGTAGCACGCAGACCCTTACCCCTGACAAACGAAGCGCCGACGCCAGTATTTAGCTCGGCATGCCAGCCCGGCGGGCACTGCGGATAAATTGCCCTGCCTGTGGTTCGTTCTTGTTCTGTGGGCGCACGTGTATCGACGCAGTGCCTGAACCATTGAGCGAGAGCGAGCAAATGACAAAGAAGAATCTGGTGTATGTCTGGTCCCTGCGAAATGCCGCCGCCGACAAGGCCGGGCAGGCGGTGGCTTACAAGGACCACGAGCGCTACATGAAATCGGTGCTGGAATTTCTGGTCCAGACGCTGAACCAGACGCCCCTGGGCGAGGCCTACGAACTGGTGGGCGTGGTCTACGACGATGACGAGCAGTCGCCACGGGACCAGCAGTTGGTCAGCGACTACGGCTTTGCCTACCAGCCGGGCCGCCAGTGGTTGTACCCGGCGGACCTGGAAGTGCAGGGCAAGCGGGTCAACGACTTGCTGCTGAGTGTGCCGTCCACCTATCGTCGCCATCCCCGCGGCAGTGCCGAACACATCGCCGGCAAGCAGGATTTCGAACGCCGCCTGCACGACACCCTGGTGGAGCTCAAAGCCGATATCGTGGTGCTCGACGGCCTGCTGGTGATCCTCGATGAACTGGTGCGCCCGGGAGCGCCTTTCGCCCGGCGGATCATGAACATCCACCCGGGCATCACCCGCATCGAATCGCCCTATGAGCGTCGCGGGGCCTATGCCACCTGGAATGCCCTGTACGGCGCCCGTGGGCAGAAAGTAGTGGATTGGGCGACGAAGGAAACCGAGCCGACCGCGCCGCTATACCTGACCGGTGCCTCGTTCCACTACGTGGACAACGGTATCGACTCCGGCGAGGTGCTGCATGACGTGCTCAACACCGAAATCGGCCCCGAGGACACCATCCTCGAACTGCGCTGGAACAACTTCAACAACAGCCTGTTCCCGGCCTTGCGCCAGGGCCTGTGGCTGATGCTGGAGAACCTTCGCCAGGCTCAGGCCGGCAAGGCCCGGGACGTCGCCTGATACTGCCAGTGGCCCGGTGCGGTTGTTGCCCCGGGCCGCTGTTCATCGGGGTGTCTACTTGTGGCTGGCGCCGGGCTGTTCCAGCTCACGCACGACCCGGAAGCTCAGCCAGTCCCCGCGCACTTCGCGCTTGCGGCTGTTGCGGTTGCCCGAACGCGAGAATACCGGTGCCTCGCCCCAGTCGTTGCCGCGAATCTGGGCATCCAGGCACACCCCTTCCGACTCTTCCATCCAGGCCCGGCCATCGGCAGGTGCGCCCACGTAGTCGGGGTGCCAGCAGTCGGCGACCCATTCATAGACGTTGCCGTGCATGTCATACATGCCGAAGGCATTGGGCGGATAGCTGCCCACCGGGGCGGTGAAGCTGAAGCCGTCCTTGGGGCCGTAGGTGTTGGCGTGCTTGGTGATCTGGTACTGGCCTTCCTCGTCGAAAGGGAAGGGAAAGGAACCGGTGCTGCCGGCGCGTGCGGCGTATTCGCGTTCCGCCTCGCTGACCATCCGGTAGTGCTTGCCGGTTTTCTTCGACAGCCACTGGGTATAGGCCTGCACGTCGGCGTAGTCGACGCAGACCGCCGGCTGGCGCGGCCCCTGTTCATAGCGTGGTTTGCTGGCCTGGCACAGGCGGCCGGGGCGGTCGTCGCCGTCCTTGATCACGGTACCGGTTTCGCGGATGTAGGCATCAAGCTCGGCGGCAGTGACATGGAAGCGGCTCATGGCGAAGGCGTTCTTGAAGGTCACGCTGTGCTGCGGGCCTTCATCGGGCTCGCGGCCCACTTCGTCTTCCGGGGTACCCATGACAAAGCTGCCGGCCGGCAGGACCACCATTTCCGGGCAGTTCTTGCAGTCCTTGAACACGCTGCCGGGCTTGGGCGGTTCTACCGCGTGTGCGTTGAGGCTGATCAGGCAACCGGCCAGGGCGGCCAAGGAGGAATAGGCGATGGGTTTCATCAGTCAATAGCCTTGTGCAATGTGAGTTCAGGGGGCGTGGCAACGGCTCAGGCGGTCTTGCTGCTGCGCAGGCGCTTGCCCAGCAGGTCCATGGTCCGGTCGATATCCGCCTCGCTGTTGAGCAGGCCGGGGGCCATGCGCACTACCGGCCCGGCATCGCGGTCCACCGCGTCCACCAGGATGCGGTTCTCGATCAGCCAGGCGGCGGTGGCGTCGGTGTCCAGGTTCTGGCCGCGGAAGAAGGTGAAGCCGGCGGAATGCTCGGGGCTCAGGGGCGTGACCAGTTCGATGCCCGGGTGTTCCTGCAGGCGCTGCTTGAGGTAGCTGTTGAGTTCGTGGATGCGCGACTGGACGTTGGCCTTGCCCAGCTGCATGTGCAGGTCGAAGGCCTGGTCCACGGCCCAGCGGTGCTCGAAGCTGTGGTAGCCGCCGGGGGTCATGGTGGTGGCGAAGTTCTGGTTTTCGGAGAAGGTCGCCACCATCGGCGTCAGGTGTTCGAGTTGTTCCGAGCGCGAGCAGAAGATCCCGGTACCCCTGGGGCCGAACATCCATTTGTGGGTGCCGGCGACGAAGAAGTCGCAGTTCAGGTCGGCAAAGGTGATGTCCTCCACCCCCAGCCCGTGCACACCATCGACGCAGTAGAGAATCCGCTCGTGCTCATCGCGATTGCGGTTGTGCTGGTCCACCAGCTTGCCGATCTCGCCGATCGGCAGTTTCACGCCGCTGCCCGACTGCACCCAGGTCATGCCCAGTACGCGGGTGTTGGCGCGGATGTTGCGGTCGATGTTGCCCAGCACTTCGTCGGTGGACATCCGGTGGGGCGACTTGAACAGTTCGATGGTGCGCACCTGGGTGCCGTCGCGCTGGGTGCGGTACTTCAGCGCGTTGCGGGTCGAGTAGTGCTCGTGAACCGTGGTCAGGATTTCCTGTCCGGGGCGCACGTGGATGCCGCCATACATCAGGGCCAGGCCTTCGGTGGTGCTGCCGGTCAGGGCCACCTGGCCGGGCTTGATCTGCAGGTAGCGGCCGACACTTTCGCGCACCTGGGCCTCGCGCTTCCAGGTGTACTGGGTGTCGTAGTCCATGGCCATGGCCGGGTTGCGGTCGAGCACTGCGCGGTATTTTTCGATGGCCTCGCGCACCGGCCTCGGGTGCGAGGTGATGAGGAAATTGGCCAGGTGCACGTAGTCCGGGTCGAGGTCGAACAACTGGCGCAATTGGGTCCACTGCGAAGCACTGGCGGTGGCACTGTCGGCCCGGGCCTGGCTGATGGCGAGGTTGCCCAGGGGCAGGGCGGCGGCCAACAGGCCTGCTTGTTTGAGGAATGTCCGACGGTTGGTCACAGGAAGGCTCGTGGTCATGGGTTAGCCGGCGATGGCGGGTTGAGGGGCGGGTTTTGCAGGCTTGGCCAGTTTCTGCACCTGTTCCCAGACGCGCAAATAGTTCTCGCCCCAGAGCTTGGCGATCTCGATATCGCTGTAGCCACGCTGGATCAGCTCGGCGGTGACGTTGCGGTTGTCCGCCACGCTCATCCAGCCATTGACGCCACCGCCCTCGTTGAAGTCCGAGCTGATGCCGACGTGGTCGATGCCGACTTTCTTCACCGTGTAATCGATGGCGTCGACATAGTCCTTGAGGCTGGCCTTGGGTTCCTCATCGAGGATGCCGTACAGGGAGCTGGCGTATTCGCCAAAGCGCTGTTCCGGCCAGATGGTGATCACGGCGTCGCCGGGCATCAGTGCGTTCTCCAGGCCTTGCAGTGGCCCGAGGTCGAAGCGCTTGCGCAAGGCATTGAGCTTGTCCAGGGTCGGCTGGCTGAGGGGGCGCAGGTAGGTGGAGAAGCCCACGACCTGGATCACCCCGCCGGTGGCCTTGATCTGTTGCATTTCCTGGTCGCTGAGGTTGCGCGGGATATCCACCAGCGCCCTGGGGGCGGAGTGGGAAGCCACCACCGGTGCCCGGGTCAGGCTCGCAACGTCGTCCAGGGCCTTGCTCGACATCTGCGAGACGTCGATCACCACCCCCAGGTCATTGAGCCGCTGCACCGCCTGCTTGCCGACGGGCGAGAGGCCGCCGAGGGCGTCCCGGGTGTCATTGAAGAAGGGCAGCGGGCGCGACGAGTCGGCCCAGTCGTTGTTACCCACATAGCTGAAGCCGAACAGGCGCATGCCCCGTGCGGCCCACTGGTCCAGTTGGTCCAGATCGTCGCCCATGGCGTAGGCATTGAGCAGGCTGATCACCACCGCCACCTTGCCTTCGGAGGCAATGCGGCGCAGGTCGGCGGGGGTGTAGGCGATGGCGGCCTGGTTGGGGAAGTCACGCACCATGCCCTGGATGATCCGGTAGCGGGTCTCGCGCTGGTGGCGGGCTTCCTCGACGAAGCCGGCGGTGGGGCGGTGCGGCGCGTTGGGGCCGTTCCACATCTCCGGCCAGGCCAGGATGCTCAGGGCGGCGCCGGACATGCGCCCGCGACCGGCCTTGACCAGGTCGAACTGGCGAGAGGTGTCCTTGTCCGCTTCGCTGCCTTCGGTGCCGAAATCCAGGGGCACGGTGATGTGGCTGTCGAAGGAGATGATGCGCTCTTGCAGGTCGTTGGCGTGCTTGACGATCTCGCTGGGGTAGGACACCCGGTCTTTCCAGTAGTAGTGCCAGGCCGCGCCGGCACCGACACCGAGGGCGGCGACGATGAGTATCAGCAGGCTCAGATAGAGGGTTTTCTTACCAGATATTTTGATCATTGCTATCCCAGTCGCAGGCGGGCTGATGACGGGGTCGGGCCCTGGGGTTCAGTGCTGCCGGGTCCGACCTTTTGTGCACATCTATCCGCGATAAACGAGCTGGCCGAGAGCAAATTTAGCGTCGCGGCAATCGCTGGCCGGTAAATTTCCCTGCAAATCCAACGTTCTAGCTAGATGCGTGACGCGCCACTGGATAAAGGTAGAGCGATGAGGTTTTCGAGAAGAGGATTTTTGACCGGTCTGGCGGTGACGGGAGCGGCTATCCCTGTGGCGTTCTACACCCAGAAGGAGTTGCTGCGTCAGGATGTTCGCCGCAAGGAAGAGCAGGAGATCACCCCCGGGGAAGCCAAGCTGGAGGTGGCCCTGGACCCCGGTGTGCGCCTTGCCGATCACCTGCGGGGCATCTGGGATATCGAGTTTCTCGACGCCAACGGACCGCAATCCCTGCCTCGTAAAGGTTGTGAGTTGTTGCTGGATGCCGGCCCCACCGGGCGCGGCTTGCGTGGCCTCCTGGGGCGTGCGCAGAGCCTGCGAGGCGACGGCCCGGTGGAGTTCATGGTGCAGGGCGACCTGGCGTCGGTGGACGCCGCCAGGTTGCGCTGGCGCTTGTTTGCCGGTGGCCGCATCGCCGGTGCCCCCAGCCATGAATGCCAGGTGGTGCTCGATGAGGTCTGGGCCAGTTGGGGCAATGCCGGCAGCGGCACCCTCAGTGGCAGCCTGCAGTCGCTGCAGGCGTCGCCACTGGCGCCGGTATCCGCGGCGCGTTTTGTGGCGCGCAAGCGAGTCTTTCCTGCCGCCCGGGACCAGAGCGGGCTGAGCCCCGCCTTGCTGGCGTGGCTGGTATCGCCGCAGCACCGCCTGTTCCATCAGCTCTGGCACGCTTCGCGGGACCGTTGGCACACCCTGCCCAAGGACAAGCGCAACAGCCTGCGGGGGCTCGGCTGGCAGCCGGGCCCGGTCAAGCATGAACGTGACGCCCGTGGGCGGCGCAAGCACCGCAATGCCTCGGGCATCGATTTTCTGTTCATGCACCGGCACATGCTCCTGCACGCCCGCTCGTTGCAGCCGGACCTGGTGTCCTGGCAGCAGTTGCCGCAGCCCTGTGCCCGTCTTGAGCAGGACCGGCAGGCCTTTATCCGCTATTACGAAAACCACGACGGCTGTTCGGTACCACCGGCCTGGGTGGCCGACGATGATGAAGAGTTCACCCAATGGCTGCACGGGCTGAAAAGTGATGCGGCGTTCTATGGCAACTTCCAGGTCTGGGAGTCGCAGTACCAGGACCCCGAGTACCTCAGCCGCCTGACCCTGGGCCAGTTCGGGTCCGAGGTCGAGCTGGGCCTGCACGACTGGCTGCACATGCGCTGGGCGGATGTCGCCCGCGATCCTTCCAACGGCATGCCGGTGATGGAAGCGCGCCTGTCCTCGGACTTCGCCGGGCGCTGGTACCAGCCGCAGAATGACTTTCTCGGCGATCCCTTCTCGTCCCACGTGCACCCCATGTTCTGGAAATTCCATGGCTGGATCGATGACCGGATCGACGACTGGTTCCGGGCCCACGAGCGCTACCACCCCGGCGAAGTGTTGCGCCGTGAGGTCAATGGCGTGCCCTGGTTCGCCCCCGGGCGTTGGGTCGAGATCGACGACCCGTGGCTGGGGGCCTCGACCCATGGCTGCGGCCCCCTGGGCAATGCCCCGGGAGAAATGTCCCTGGAGATGGATCAGGAGGTCATGAAGCTGGCCTTGCGCATCGCCCTGAGCCGCGACGAAGAGGTGCCGGACCTGCTCAAACGGGCACCGCGCCGGCCTTGGTATGCCCAGCACTTGAAGCTCTGAGGCGGGGGATTCAGTTGCTCAGGGCCACTTCGGCGAGGAAGCTCAAGAGCCCGTTGTATCGGCTGGTTTGCCATTGCCCGCAGCTGTGGTCGAAAAACTCGACCGGTGCCAGGCAGTGCCGGTTCTCGATCCTGAACCCGTAGAAGTCACCGCAACCGTTCTCTGAAAACAGCAGGTGACGGCCGGTGATGGCCGGGTGCGCCCGGTTGATCTGCACCAGGTGGAAATCACTGCTGCTGTCCAGTGAGTAGAGCGTGCCCAGGGCAAAGTAGCCGCCGCCGCACTCCTTTAGGAACCAGGCGTATTCGGCTGGCAGTTGCAGCCCCAAGGCCTGCTGCGCCTCCAGGATTTGGGTTTGGCTGGCAAGGCGGTCCGACGGCAGTTCGAACCAGATCGGATGGCTGCGTTTGCGCTCGTCCAGCAGTTGCTTGAAGTCCTCGACGTTCATTGTTTGCTCCTTGCGCAGTCAGTCGTCCGTCAGGATGGCCCGGGCGCCGTGCCGCTCCAGTAGCGCCTGCAACGCTTCCAGCTCTGCGGCGGGCGGCGGCTGGCCGGTCACGGCGGCGTAGAGGTCGTTGAGAATGAGGTCCGCGTCCCTGTGGGTGAGCTGCGCCATCAACTGCGCCAGATTGCGGTCGCACAAGTGCGGGTACAGCAGCACCAGAAGGCGCTTGTAGTCGCGGTTGTCGAGCCCGTCGGGGTAGACCTTGCGCAGCAGGGCCAGCAGGTCTGCCAGTGGGTCGTGCGGCGCATTTTCGAGGGACATGGGGTTCTGTTGGCGGTGGGGCGGGAGGGGATTCTAAGCGATTTCACGCTCGACCGCTGCGTTGGGCGCGGGAGTGAACGGGCCGGCCACTCCCGCCGTGTCAGTGGCTCCAGCCGCCCCCCAGGGCCTTGTACAGGGCAATGCTCGACTGCAGGCGCGACAGCCGCAGTTGCACGTTCTGGTCCTGGGCGGTGTACAGGGTGCGCTGGGTTTCCAGGACGGTCAGCAGGTCTTCGGCGCCGGCCTGATAGCGGCTCTGGGCGATCTCGAAGGCGCGCTGCGCCTGGTTCAGTTCTTCGCTCTGCCACTGGCGCTGCTGGTCCAGGCCGCGAATGCTGTTGAGGGCTTTCTCCACATCGGCAAAACCATTGATGATCGCCCCGCGATAAGTCTCCAGCAGCTCTTGCTGGCGCGCTGTGGTCCTGTCCCGTTCGGCGCTCAGGCGCCCGTTGTTGAAGATCGGCGCCACCAGCCCGGAGGTGAGGTTGTAGAAGGGATTGCGCAAGACATTGCCCAGCTTGTCGGCGTTCGAACCCAGGTTGGCGGTCAGGGTCAGGGTCGGCAGCATTGCCGCCCGCGCCACTTTGACATCGGCCTGGGCCGCCGCCAGCCGGGCCTCGGCACCGGCGATATCGGGACGGCGGGTCAGCAGTTCGCTGGGCACCCCGGCATCGATGGTCGGCCAGTTCAATTGGGCAAAGGGCTGGTCGTTCAGTTTCAGGCTCTGTACCGGCCGGCCCAGCAGGGTGGCGAGGGTGATCTGCGCCTCTTCGGCCTGCTGTTGCACCAGGGGCACCTGGCGTTGCTGGGCGGCCACCAGGCTTTTCTGCTGGGCCAGTTCCAGGGCGGTGGCCGAGCCGGAGTCATAGCGGGTCTGCACCAGTTGCAACACGTTCTGCGCATTGGCCAGGTTGAGTTCGGCGATACGACTCTGTTCCCGCAACGACAGGACCTGGGCATAGCTGTTGGCCACGCCGCTGAGCAGGGTCAGCTCAACGGTGGCCTGGTCGAACTCGCTGGCCTGGACCCCGAGCAGGGCGCTGTCGTAGGCGGCGCGGCGGCCGCCCCAGAAGTCGACTTCATAGGTGGCGCTCAGGCCCGCGTCGAACGAGTTCGTGACCTTGCTGTTGCTGCTGGAATCGAGCTGGCTGGAGTCGTTGCCGCGCAACTGTTTTCTGCGGCTGGCGTTGAAGGTGCCATTGACGCTGGGCAGCAGCGGTGCCCCGGCGACGATGGCACTGGCCTGGGCCTGGCGGACCCGGGCCATGGCGGCGGCCAGGTCATGGCTGCCGGCCCGGGCTTCGGCGATCAGTTGGTCCAGCTCCGGGCTGCCGAAACGGGTCCACCAGCGCAGGTCTTGCTGCCGGTCGCCCTGGCTGGCGGGAGAGTGCCAGGACGCCGGTGCTTGCAGGTCGCTTTCCGGGCGCGGCGCCGGGCTGCTGCAGGCCGCCAGCAAGACGCTGGCGGCCAGGAGGGTCAGGTGCACTTTCATAGATCGATCATTCACTGGTAAGGGCCGTGACCGGGTCGAGCCGGGCAGCTTTGCGGGCCGGCATGAAGCCGAAGATGACGCCGGTGACCAGGGCGCAGGCGAAGGCGCCGAGCCCTGCGGCCAGGGAGAAGGCCACCGCCACTTCGCTGAGAATCAGGATGCCGCCGATGATCAGGGCCACGCCGATGCCGGCCAGGCCGCCGACCACTGAAAGCATCACTGCTTCAGTGAGGAACTGGCGCAGGATGTCGCGCTGGCGGGCACCGGTGGCCATGCGGATACCGATTTCCCGGGTGCGTTCGCGCACGGTCATGAGCATGATGTTCATCACCCCGATGCCGCCCACCAGCAGCGAGATCGCGGCGATGGCGCCGAGCATCAGCGACAGGGTGTTCTGGGTCCGGGCCTCGGCCTGGATCATCGCGGCGTTGTTGGTCAGTTCGAAATCGCGCTTGCCGCCGTGCATGCGTAGCATCAGTTCATCGATCTCCTGTTCGGTCTGCTTGACCCGGCTGGCATCGGCGGCGGCGATCGCCACGTATTGCGGGTTGTGGTCGCCGAACAGGCGGATGCTGGCGGCGGAGTAGGGCACGGCGATGCGGTCGTCACTGTCGCTGTCGCCGGAGCTGGCGCCCTTCTCCGAGAGCACGCCGACCACCTGGAATGGCACGTTTTCGATGAGGATGTACTGGCCGATGGGGTTGGCCACGTCCTTGAGGAGCTTTTCCCGGACCTTGTGGCCAATCACCGCTACTGCCGCCGCCGAGCGTTCGTCGGCCTCGCTGAAGTAGCTGCCCTGGGCCACGGGCCAGTTGAAGATTTCCGGGAAGTTGGTGTCGTTGCCGCCCACGTAGCTCATGTAGTCGGCGTTGCCGAAACGCACCCCGGCCTTGGCGCCGTTGACCGCCATGATCCGTTTCACCTGGGGCAGATTGGCCAGGGCGGCGACGTCATCCAGGGTGACGATGCCTTCAGGGGTGCGCGGGTTGGGCGAGTAGCCGCTCAGGTAAATGATGTTCGAGCCAAACGCCCCCATCTGCGCCATCACCTGGCGCTTGCTGCCTTCGCCTACCGCCAGCATCACCACCACCGAGGCCACGCCGATGATGATCCCCAGCAGGGTCAGGGCGGTGCGGAAGCGGTTGATCCACATCACCCGCCAGGCGGCCTGTATGGCTTCCAGCAATTCGCCTTTCCAGGCACCGGTGGGCTCGCTGCCGTCGGCCAGGCGCTGGCGCAGGTCCACGGCTTGCAGGGCGCCGGCGTTGGCGCTCAGTTGTACCGAGGGATCGCTGGTGGCGGTGTCGCTGATGATCTCGCCGTCGCGGATCTCGATGATGCGCTTGGCCCGTGCCGCCACTTCGCGGTCGTGGGTGATGAGGATCACCACGTGGCCCTGGCTGGCCAGTTCGTCCAGCAGGGCCATGACTTCGGCGCCGCTGTGGCTGTCCAGGGCGCCGGTGGGTTCGTCGGCGAGGATGATGTGGCCGCCGTTCATCAGGGCGCGGGCGATGGACACTCGCTGCTGCTGGCCGCCGGACAATTGATGCGGGCGGTTGCCGCTGCGGCTGGCCAGGCCCAGGCGCTCCAGCAGGGCGGCGGCGCGGGCGTGGCGTTCGGCGGCCGGGGTGCCGGCGTAGATGGCCGGCATCTCGACGTTTTCCTGGGCCGAGCCGGAAGGGATCAGGTGGTAGCCCTGGAACACGAAGCCGAAGGCCTCGCGGCGCAGCCAGGCCAGTTCGTCGCTGTCCAGGTGAGCCACGTTCTCCCCGGCGAACAGGTACTCGCCCGAGGTCGGCCGGTCCAGGCAACCGAGGATGTTCATCAGCGTCGACTTGCCGGAGCCCGAGGCACCGACGATGGCGACGAACTCGCCGGCGTGGATCGACAGGTCGATGCCCCGCAGGACATCGACCTGCGGGCTGTCGCCGCCGCCGTAGGATTTGCGGATGTTCCTGAGGTCGATCAGAGGCGTCTGCATTCAACCCCCGCTGCTGTTGGCCGGGCCGATCAGCAGATGATCACCTTCGTTCAAGCCGTCGAGGATCTGGATGCGCAGGCGGTCGCTGATGCCGACTCGGACCTTGCGTTCGTCGATCGAGCCGTTCTTGGCCACTACCCGAGCCATCTGCAGGTCCGGCTCGGTACTGCCGTGCAGGGCGGCGATGGGGGCAGTGAGCACATTTTTTGCCTGATTGGCGACGAAGAACACCTGGGTGGTCATTTCCGCCATCAGGGCGTTGTCGGCGTTGTCCACGTCCAGCAGCACGGTGTAGAGCACCACCCGGCCGCTGCCGCTCTTGCTGGTGCTGTTGGGGCTGCCGCTGCCCTGGCTGGATTCGTTGAGGGGCTTGGGCGGGATCGGCAGGATCTGCCGCACAGTGCTGGTCCAGCGTCGGTTGCCGCCGCTCAGGGTGGTGAAGTAGGCGTGCATGCCGGGTTTGACGTGGCCGATATCGGCTTCCGAGACTTCGGCCCAGACGGTCATGGGCGAGAGCTTGGCGATGCGCAGGATCAACGGGGTCTGCTGTTGGGCGTTGAGGGTCTGGCCTTCGCGGGCGTCCACCGCGACCACGGTGCCGGACATGGGCGCATAGATGCGCGTGTAGCCCAGTTCGGCCTGGTCGCTGCGCAGGCTGGCCTGGGCCTGGCGGATCTGCGCCTTGTACATGTCGATCCGCGCCTGGGTGGCCTTGAGTTCGGCCTGGGCGGTCTGTACGTCTTCCTCGCGGGTGGCGCCGCCGGCCGCCAGGTTCTGCTGGCGCTGGTACTTCTGCCGGGCCAGCTGGTTCTGGGCGTACTGCTCCTGCAACTGGGCCTGCAGGTTCTCGATGGAGAAACGGCTGGCGTCGAGTTTCGCCTGCTGGGTGGAGGGGTCGATCTCCACCAGCAACTGGCCTTCCTTGACCTGATCACCGGATTCGACGTGGATCTTGCGGATCTGCCCGGACGCCTGGGCGCCCACATCCACGTAGCGTCGTGGCTGCAAGGTGCCCAGGGCGGTGACGCTGCTTTCTATATCGCCGCGGCTCACTTGCACGGTGGTGAACTGGTCACGGCCTGCCGGGATGAACTTCCAGGCAGCGATGGCAACAACGGGGATCACACACAGTGCGGCAAGCAGGGCGCGTCGGGTAGGGCGAGGACGTTTCATGCAGGGTTCCGGCCAGGGGATATCGGCCCGTCACAACGGCCAGCTGCACAAGGGGCAGCCAGGCTTGCGGCTGCCGCAGGAACGGCAGAGACGGGGAGCTGTCAGGTAAACGAGATGCCGGGGGGGGAATTTAACTGCCGACACATGGCGTTACAGCTGTCGGAACACTGAAAATAAACCCACCGCGGTGCTGCGCTACTTTAAATCTATATGAGAATTACTATAAATTACGCCGCTACTAAACAGCCATCACGAATTACCGGGTGCAATCGGCCATGGCCGGACTTGCTCAAGGACAGAACCGCCCCAGTGGGCGCTCGGGAGCCCTGTTGGAAAACTACTATCGCGAGCTGATGTGCTTCCTCAACGCCAAGCTGGGCAATCGCCAGGTGGCCGAGGATGTGGTGCATGACGCTTATGTGCGGGTCCTGGAGCGCTCCAGCGATACCCCCATCGAGCAGCCGCGGGCGTTTCTCTATCGCACGGCCCTGAACCTGGTGATCGACGGCCATCGGCGCAATGCCTTGCGCCAGTCCGAGCCCCTGGAGGTGCTGGACAACGAAGAGCGTTACTTCAACCCTTCGCCGCAGACCAGCCTGGATCACGGCCAGCGCCTGGAAATGCTGCAACGGGCCCTGGCCGAGCTGCCCCGGCTGTGTCGCGAGAGCTTCCTGCTGCGCAAGCTCGAAGGCCTGTCCCACCCGCAGATCGCCGAACAGCTGGGGATTTCCCGCAGCCTGGTGGAGAAACACATCGTCAATGCCATGAAGCATTGCCGGTCGCGCCTGCGCCAGTGGGATGCTCAATAACGCGTTGCCGTTGAGACGTATTTAGTTAAATTTTTTTTCATTGTCCTCGTCCCTACTCAACAGACGATCTGCTGTCCTGCATGGGCCAGTCGGGTCACCGTGACACTTTATCCCCCGCGTTGAGGCGGTTTATCCAGAGGACACTGGAAATGACACAGGCAATTGCATCGGCCCACGTTCACGATTTGATCGGTATCGGTTTCGGCCCCTCGAACCTGGCGCTGGCCATTGCGCTGGAGGAGCGCGGGCAGGAGCACGGTCCGCTGGACGCGTTGTTCCTCGACAAGCAGGCTGACTATCGCTGGCACGGCAACACCCTGGTAACCCAGAGCGAACTGCAGATTTCCTTCCTCAAGGACCTGGTGACCCTGCGCAACCCCACCAGCCCCTATTCCTTCGTCAACTACCTCAAGCACCACGGGCGCCTGGTGGACTTCATCAACCTGGGCACCTTCTATCCATGCCGCATGGAGTTCAACGACTACCTGCGCTGGGTGGCCGGGCATTTCCAGGAACACAGCCGCTACGGCGAAGAAGTGCTGGCCATCGAGCCAGTGCTGCACAACCAGCAGGTCGAGGCGTTGCGGGTGATTTCCCGGGATGCCCAGGGCAGCGAACTGGTGCGCACCACCCGTTCGGTGGTGGTCAGTGCCGGCGGCACGGCGCGGGTTCCGGAAACCTTCAAGGGGCTCAAGGGCGATGCGCGGGTGTTCCACCATTCCCAGTACCTGGAATGCATGGCCAACCAGCCCTGTGTCAGTGGCAAACCGATGAACATCGCCATCATCGGCGGCGGGCAGAGCGCGGCAGAAGCCTTCATCGACCTCAACGACAGTTTCCCTTCGGTGCAGGCCGACATCATCATGCGCGGTTCGGCACTCAAGCCGGCGGATGACAGCCCGTTCGTCAACGAAGTGTTCTCCCCGGCCTTCACCGACCTGGTGTTCCAGCAGACCGGCAGTGAGCGCGAGCGCCTGGTCAGCGAATACCAGAACACCAACTACTCGGTGGTGGACATCGACCTGATCGAGCGCATCTACGGGATTTTCTACCGGCAGAAGGTTTCCGGCATCGCGCGCCATACCTTCCGCACCATGACCACGGTGGAGAAGGCCACCGCTACCGACCTGGGCATCGAGCTGATCCTGCGCAACAGTGCCAGCGGCGAGCGCGAAGTGCGTCACTACGATGCGGTGGTGCTGGCTACCGGCTACGAGCGGCAGATGCATCGTCAACTGCTGGCGCCGCTGCAGGCCTACCTGGGCGACTTCGAGGTGGACCGCAATTACCGCCTGGTGACCGACGAACGCTGCAAGGCCGGCGTCTACATGCAGGGCTTCAGCCAGGCCAGCCATGGCCTGAGCGACACCTTGCTGTCGGTGCTGCCGATCCGTGCCCAGGAGATTGCCGATTCGCTCTACGAACACGGCAAGAGCCGCGGTCACAGCCGTTCGGTGCGTGACATGCTGCTGGCCACCGCCAGCTGATCGGCGCCACCTCCGTTCTTGCGGACCTCTTCGCCGGCAAGCCGGCTCCTGCCATTCGGGGCTATCCCGGGTGTTTTTTGTAGGAGCCGGCTTGCCGGCGAAGGCATTCCTGAACCTTGGCTGAAGAACTTTTCGATTCCCTCTGCCAGGGTTTCCCTCCGGTTTACTCTGCAAATAGTGCGGCGTAAGCTGCGCGCGTTTTCAATCAGTGGAGGCCCAGTGTGGGTACTTGTTCGAGTGACAGGAGTCGGCCGGTTTCAGTAACCGGCGCAGTCCCGGCAAGATAGCGCGCAGCCTTTTTCCTGCCGCTGTCTCGCCGTCCAGCGAGATGCGGCATCCCGATCGCGAACTTCTGTGGTTCGCTTCCCGACGCCACTTCCTGGCGACTTCTATTTCCCCTTCGACCCGGCCGGCTGCCGTGTCGTGGTGGCATCGACGCGCAGGTCCAGGACCTGCGGATCAGGCATGCATGGAGGATTACCCTCCGGCAACGCCCGATCGTACCTGCCTGCGGTTTTCCCTACGCCGTTGCTGCAGGAGTCATCACCATGAAGCTCACCCTGTTGAAAGAGTTCTTTGCCGGCTTCCTGCGGACCCGGCATTTCGCCCGGCACTTCCGCCGCCTGGCACTGCTGGAAAGTTTCAGCGATGCCAGCGTCAGTCGCGACGTGCCGCCGACCCTGGCGCAAACCCTGGTGGCCGCGGCCAACAGCGATGCCGCGCAACTGCTGGACCAGCTCGGCAGCCACACCGACGGCCTGAGCACCGAGGAGGCCGATGCCCTGCGTGAGCGTCACGGCCTCAACGAGGTCGAGCACGAGCAGGCGCTGCCCTGGTGGACCCACCTGTGGCACTGCTACAAGAACCCCTTCAACCTGCTGCTGACCCTGCTGGCGGTGATTTCCTGGCTGACCGAAGACATGAAGGCGGCCACGGTGATCTTCTCCATGGTGGTGCTCTCGACCCTGCTGCGCTTCTGGCAGGAGGCCAAGTCGAACAAGGCCGCCGATGCCCTCAAGGCCATGGTCAGCAACACCGCCACGGTCATGCGCCCAGGGTCGGCGCCCCAGGCCGCGCCGATGCTCGGCCGCCTGCTGGGGGCCGCCGCCGAGGTCAAGGGCGCTCAGCGCATCGAGTTGCCGATCAAGCAACTGGTGCCCGGCGACCTGATCGTGCTCTCGGCCGGCGACATGATTCCCGCCGACTGCCGGGTGCTCAGCGCCAAGGACTTGTTCGTCAGCCAGGCGGCCATGACCGGCGAATCCATGCCGGTGGAGAAATTCCCCCGCCAGCAGGACGCCGACACCAGCAACCCCCTGGACCTGGACAACATCCTGTTCATGGGCACCAACGTGGTCTCCGGTTCCGCCACGGCGGTGATCCTGACCACCGGCAACAGCACTTATTTCGGCGCCCTGGCCCAGCGTGTCAGCGCCACCGACCGCGCGCCCACCTCGTTCCAGAGCGGGGTCAACAAGGTCAGCTGGCTGCTGATCCGCTTCATGTTCGTCATGGCGCCCCTGGTGCTGTTCATCAACGGCTTCACCAAGGGCGACTGGATGGAGGCGCTGCTGTTCGCGCTGTCGATCGCCGTCGGCCTGACCCCGGAAATGCTGCCGATGATCGTCACCTCGACCCTGGCCAAGGGCGCGGTGTTCCTGTCGCGCAAGAAGGTCATCGTCAAGCGCCTGGACGCGATCCAGAACTTCGGCGCCATGGACGTGCTGTGCACCGACAAGACCGGCACCCTGACCCAGGACAAGATCTTCCTGGCGCGGCACGTGGACGTCTGGGGCGAGGATTCCGACGACGTGCTGGAAATGGCCTACCTCAACAGCTACTACCAGACCGGGCTGAAGAACCTGCTGGACGTGGCGGTACTGGAGCACGTCGAGGTGCACCGCGAGCTCAAGGTCGGCACGGCATTCCAGAAGGTCGATGAAATCCCCTTCGATTTCACCCGTCGGCGCATGTCGGTAGTGGTGGCGGAACAGGACCGGCCGCACCTGCTGATCTGCAAGGGGGCGGTGGAGGAAGTGCTGGCGGTGTGCCGCAACGTACGCCATGGCGAAGCCGAGGAAGCCCTGACCGAGAGCCTGCTGGCGCGGATCCGCCAGGTGACCGCCGACCTCAACGAAGAGGGGCTGCGGGTGGTGGCGGTGGCCGCACGGCCGATGATCGACGGGCGCGATACCTACAGCCTGGCGGACGAGTGCGAGCTGACCCTGATCGGCTACGTGGCATTCCTCGACCCGCCCAAGGAAAGCACTGCGCCGGCCCTCAAGGCCCTGGCCGAACATGGCGTGGCGGTGAAAGTGCTGACCGGTGACAACGAACTGGTGACGGCGAAGATCTGCCGCGAAGTGGGCCTGGAGCAGCAGGGCCTGCTGATGGGCAACGACATCGAGCGCATGAGCGACGAGCAACTGGCCCAGGCGGTGGAAACCACCAACGTGTTCGCCAAGCTGACCCCGACCCACAAGGAGCGCATTGTCCGCCTGCTCAAGGCCAACGGCCACGTGGTGGGCTTCATGGGCGACGGCATCAACGATGCCCCGGCGCTGCGCACCGCCGACATCGGCATTTCCGTGGACAGCGCGGTGGACATCGCCAAGGAAGCGGCGGACATCATCCTCCTGGAAAAGAGCCTGATGGTGCTGGAGGAGGGCGTGCTGGAAGGGCGCCGGACGTTCGCCAACATGCTCAAGTACATCAAGATGACCGCCAGCTCGAACTTCGGCAACGTGTTCTCGGTGCTGGTGGCCAGTGCCTTCATTCCGTTCCTGCCGATGCTGCCGATGCACCTGCTGGTGCAGAACCTGCTGTACGACATTTCCCAGATCGCCATTCCCTTCGATAACGTCGATGAGGAAATGCTGAAAAAGCCCCAGCGCTGGCAGCCGGCGGATGTGGGGCGGTTCATGCTGTTCTTCGGGCCTATCAGCTCGATCTTCGACATCACCACCTTTGCCCTGATGTGGTACGTGTTCGACGCCAATACCCCGGACCACCAGACGCTGTTCCAGTCCGGCTGGTTCGTGGTGGGGCTGCTGACCCAGACCCTGATCGTGCACATGATCCGCACGCCGAAGATTCCGTTTTTGCAGAGCCGCGCGGCCATGCCGTTGATGGTGATGACCGGCGTCATCATGGCGGTGGGGATCTTCCTGCCGATGGGCCCGCTGGCGCACTACTTCAAGCTGCAAGCGCTGCCGTCGCTGTACTTCGTGTTCCTGCCGCTGATCCTGCTGGCCTACATGGCCCTGACCCAGGCGGTGAAGGGCTTCTACGTGCGGCGCTTCGGCTGGCAGTAATGCTGCCCTGTAGGAGCCAGCTCGCTGGCGAAGGCTGTGTTGCCAGCGAAAGCTCCCCGGCGGGCTAAGGCGCCCTTACGGGCCTCTTCGCTGGCAAGCCGGCTCCTACGGTCAGCCGTGCATCACGGCAGGCCATGAGACGTTCATGGACCGCTGCTAGAGTCCTCTGGTGCCATTCATGCCCTTCGCTCAAGGACAGTCGCCATGCAAGCCCTGCACAACATCAACCTGGACTCGCTGATCGATACCCTGGTCAGCCTCAGCGCCGCCTTTATCCTCGGGGGCCTGATCGGCTTCGAACGCCAGTACCGCCAGCGCACCGCGGGTTTGCGCACCAATGTGCTGGTGGCGGTGGGGGCCGCGATCTTCGTCGACATGGCCAACCGCCTGGGGGGCGCCGAAGGGGCGGTGCGGGTGGTGGCCTACGTGGTCTCCGGTATCGGCTTTCTCGGCGCCGGGGTGATCATGCGCGAGGAGGGTAATGTCCGTGGGCTGAATACCGCCGCCACCCTCTGGGCCTCGGCGGCGGTGGGGGCCTGCGCCGGTGCCGACCTGATCCTCGAGGCACTGCTGGGCACCCTGTTCGTGCTGGCCGCCAATACCCTGCTGCGGCCCATCGTCAACAACATCAACCGCCAGCCCCTGGACGTGGTGTCCGCCGAGGTCACCAATATCGTCTACGTGATCGCCCACCGCTCGAAGCAGAAGGCAGTGTTCGCCCTGCTGGAAGCGGAGCTGGCGCGCTGCAACTACCCCGCCAGCGACGTTGATGTGCACGCCTTCGGTACGGAGGATGTGGAGATCGAGGCGACCCTGGCGACCACCTCGGTGGACGGTGACGAACTGGATGCGCTGGTGGCCCGGCTGTCCACATCGCCCTGGGTGCAGCAGGCGTTCTGGAGCCCGAGCACCACCGAATGAGCATTTTTCGCCTCCGCCAGGGGAGGCATGAGATACGGCTCGGCTTTTCTCGGAAGGTGCTTACCTGACAACAAGACCTTTCAAGGGCCTGACCCCTGCTAAAAGCCGTGGCCGGTGGTTAGGGTAGGGCACGGTTGCACAGCGGGGCCGGAGGGCGAGCCGCGAGCGCCAGGCGGCCGGGGTCGAGCGCCGTCCGCCGGGGGGCCTTGGCAGCGACTTTCAGGTTGTTCCTAGAGCCAACTTCCACCCACTGGCTTAGCCTTCCAGCGGCCCGGGAGTAGGGCCGGTATTCGCAGTGCCGAAGTCTTGTCAGCAGGATCAGAAAAATGTCCAACAGAGCATTGCGCATATTGATTGCCGATGATCAGCACTTTCGTCGCATGCAGATCGAAAGACCCCTGAATCAACTGAACTATTACCGAGTGGCCCCGGTGCACAGGCTGGAGGAACTGCTGACGCTGGTGGAGTATTCCTGCGAGTCGTTCGACCTGCTGATCATCAACGCCAACCTGGCTGTCCGCAGCGATTTCGACCTGCTGGCTTTCTGCCTGGACCACCCGCATATCGAGCAAGCCCTGATCTACGGCAGCCAGCATCTTGCCGCCACTTCCGGCAGCCGGCGGTGCAAGGTGCATGTCAGCCCGGCCGAATGGCCGGACAGCGCGGCGATCAAGCGCCTGATGCTGTGGGTGGACCCGCCATTGCCCGATGCCTCCGGGCCTTCCCGGCAGCGGCTGGTGCAATCGCATGGCCATTGGGGTAGCCCGAGCTGAGCGAGGTTTTCGCACCCCACGCCAAACGGCATCCCCAGGGATGCCGTTTGGCGTTTTTGTCAGCGCCGTTCGCGCTTCAGTCCCACTGCGGGGCAATGCCTGCCGGGCTGGTCAGGCGTTGGCCGCGCTCCAGGCCGGCGATGCTCTCAAGCTCCGCGCTGCTCAGGGTCAAGGCGCAGGCTGCGAGGTTGCCTTGCAGGTTGGCCCGGCGGGTGGAGGAGGGGATCACCGCATAACCCGACTGCATGGCCCAGGCCAGCACCACCTGGGCCGGGGTGGCCTGGCGTACCTGGGCGATCTGCAGGATCAGTGGGTCCTTGAGCACTTCGCCATAGGCCAGGGTCATGTAGGAGGTGATGTGAATGCCCTGGCTGCGGGCGAATTCCACCACCTTGCGGTTTTGCAGGTAGGGGTGCAATTCCACCTGGTGGCTGGCGATCTGCTCGGCCCCGACGGCATCAATGGCTTGCTGCAGCAAGGCATTGTTGAAGTTGGACACGCCGATCTGCCGGGTCAGGCCCTGGGTCTTGGCTTCCAGCAGGGCCTGCATGAACTCCTCCACCGGCACCTGGTTGTCTGGCGAGGGCCAGTGGATCAGGGTCAGGTCCAGGTAATCGGTGCGCAGCTTGTGCAGGCTTTCCTTGAGGCTGGGGATCAGGCGCTCCCGGGACAGGTTGGCGATCCAGATCTTGCTGGTGATGAACAGCTGGTCGCGGGGAATGCCGCTGGCGGCCACCGCGGCGCCGACATCGGCTTCGTTGTCGTAGATCTGCGCGGTATCGATGGCGCGATAGCCCAGTTCCAGGGCGCAGCTCAAGGAATCGATGAGCACCTGGCCCTGAAGGCGGAAGGTGCCGAGGCCAAAGGCGGGTACAGACATGGGTCACTCCGGGCATTGCAGTGGGATTGGCCGGCAGTATCCGTACCTGCGTTGCCGAGAAAAACCGCCGCCGGCACAAAGGAATATTGCCCCGCGTTCACGAATCCACCTGCCCCTGCAGGCGCCGGCTTGCCGGCGAATCGCGTACCCAGGCACGAAACCCCACAGGGAGGTTGCCCAACCGCCACCACCTGGCCGTTCCAGGCGCTTGCTTCTGAGCCTCAGGCCATGTCGCTGTGGCTGAATTCCTCCCCGAGAAAGTCGATCAGGCTGCGTACCGAAGGCAGCAGCCCTCGGCGCGAGGGGAAGATCGCATGCACGATGCCGCACCTTGGCGCCCAGTCGGGCACCAGTTCCAGCAGTCGCCCGGCCTCCAGGTCTTCACGCACCACCACCTTGGGCAGGTGGGCGATGCCGATGCCCGCCAGCACTGCATGGCGCAGCGCCAGCAGGTCGTCGGTGACCATCCGCGGTCGGTGGCGGATCAGTGCCTCGGCGCCGTCCGGGCCCAGCAATTGCCATTGATATTCACGTTGCGCCGCACCCCAGTGCACGCTCGGCAAACCGCTGAGGTCGGCCGGTGTTGCCGGGCCCGACAGGCGCTGGAGAAAATCCGGGTGGCCCACCAGGCACTGGGTGCTGTTGCCCAGCACCTTCATCACCAGGTCGGTGTTTTCCAGGGGCGGGAAGCGCACCCGCAGGGCGATGTCGAAGCCCTCGTGGATCAGGTCGACCCGGCGGTTGGTGCTCTCGATGAACAGTTCCACCAGGGGGTACTTGAGCATGAAGCGGGTAAGCATCGGCCCCACCCAGGAATTGAGCAGGGCCGTGGGGCAAGCCACGCGTACCAGCCCCTGGGGTTCGGAGCGGTTGCGTTCTATGACCTCCGCCGCGCCCTCGGCTTCCACCCGCATTGCCAGGCAGCGCTGGTAGTACTCCTGGCCGATCTCGGTCAGCGAACAGTGGCGGCTGGTGCGATGGATCAGGCGCACTCCAAGGCGTTCCTCCAACTGGGAAATCCGCCGGCTGAGCTTGGACTTGGGCATGTCCAGGGCCCGTCCCGCGGCGGCAAAGCCACGGTGCTCCACCACCTGGGTGAAGTAGTAGAGGGTGTTCAGATCTTCCAAGATCGTTCTCCAGATAGAACGCTAAGGGTGATTTTTGCAGTCTAGCGCGGCAAAGGTCTGAGTTTTAAGGTGTGTCCATCAGATAGTTCTGGAGGACGACATGAAAAACATCATTGGCATCTACACCAGTCCACGGCCCCATTGGGTCGGTGACGGCTTCCCGGTCCGTACCCTGTTTTCCTACGACAACCTCGGCCAGCACATCAGCCCGTTCCTGCTGCTGGATCACGCCGGCCCCGCGCAGTTCAGCCCCACCAGCGCCCGGCGCGGCGTCGGCCAGCACCCCCATCGCGGTTTCGAAACCGTAACCATCGTCTATGACGGCGAGGTGGAGCACCGGGATTCCACCGGCAGCGGCGGCAAGATCGGCCCTGGCGATGTGCAGTGGATGACCGCGGCCTCGGGGATCCTCCATGAGGAGTTCCATTCCACGGACTTCGCCCGGCGTGGCGGCAACCTGGAAATGGTCCAGTTGTGGGTCAACCTGCCGGCGAAGGACAAGCTCGCGGCGCCCGGTTACCAGACCATCGTTGCGGCGGACATCCCGCAGGTCCCGCTGCCGGGCAATGCCGGCAGCCTGCGCCTGATCGCCGGCGAGCTCGATGGCCACCGGGGCCCCGCACGGACCTTCACCCCGATCGACGTCTGGGACATCCGCCTGCAAGCCGGCAAGCACCTGGACCTGCCTCTGCATTCGGGGCGTAACAGCGCCCTGGTGGTATTGCGCGGCACGGTGCAGGTCAATGGCCAGGAGCTGGTGCGCGAAGGTCAGCTGGCGCTGCTGGAGCGTGACGGCCAGGACATCAGCCTGGAGGCCAACAACGACGCGATCGTGCTGTTGCTCAGCGGCGAGCCCATCGACGAACCCATCGTCGGCCACGGCCCGTTCGTGATGAACAGCGAAGAAGAGATTCATCAGGCCTTCGTCGACTTCCAATCGGGACGCTTCGGCCAGATGGACGCAACCGGTCACTGACCGGTTGCACTGGCGCGGCTGGCATCGGCAACTAGGCTTTGCCAGTCGCGCGCAACTCCCCGGCGCCCGCCGTTACCCCGGCGGAGCGTGCCACGGGTTTCATCCAAGCCGGGTCTTCCGGCATCGATCATTAGCGAGGACTTCACATGACCACTGCATACAAGCGTCTGGACAAGGATAACGCCGCCGTTTTGCTGGTAGACCACCAGGCCGGCCTGCTGTCGCTGGTCCGCGATATCGAGCCCGATCGTTTCAAGAACAACGTGCTGGCCCTGGCCGACCTGGCCAAGTACTTCAAGTTGCCGACCATCCTCACCACCAGTTTCGAAACCGGCCCCAACGGCCCCCTGGTGCCGGAGCTCAAGGCGCTGTTCCCCGATGCGCCGTACATCGCCCGCCCGGGCCAGATCAATGCCTGGGACAACGAGGACTTTGTCAAGGCGATCAAGGCCACCGGCAAGAAGCAACTGATCATCGCCGGCGTGGTTACCGAAGTATGCGTGGCGTTCCCGGCGCTCTCGGCCCTGGAAGAAGGCTTTGAAGTCTTCGTGGTTACCGACGCTTCCGGCACCTTCAATGCCCTGACTCGCGATTCGGCCTGGAACCGCATGTCCAATGCCGGCGCCCAGTTGATGACCTGGTTCGGCCTGGCCTGCGAGCTGCACCGCGACTGGCGCAACGACATCGAAGGCCTGGGCACCCTGTTCTCCAACCACATCCCCGACTACCGCAACCTGATGACCAGCTACAACACCCTGACCCAGGGCCAGTAATCCCTGAGTCGCGGCGGGCCCTGTGCCCGTCGCCCGATCCCGGCCCGGGGCGCACGCCCCGGGCTTTTCCAGCTATACCTGCTCCTGCGTCTTTCGTGCGATCGTGCCGTCTTCGTCATGCCGGAGTGCCTCGATGTCTTCCCTGTTCAGCGATCATCCGTTGTTGGCCGCGCTGTTCCTGCTGTTCCTGGATATGCTGCTCTGGCGCCTGATCGGCAGCCGTGGCGACTACTGGAAGCTGGCGGTACGGGTGCTGATCTTTTCCCTCTACAGCCTGATGCTGTTCAACCAGGGCATGAACCCGATGCAGGCCGCGCCCTGGCCCGACGACGTGCCCCTGCACCTGGCCGCCACCGGCCTGGAAATTGGCTGGTGGCTGTTTGGCGCGCGGACCCTGACGGTGTTGCTGGGCACCCTGATGATGCAGCGGGTGGGGCATACCGGGCGCCTGCTGCAGGACCTGATGGGCGCGGTGATCTTCCTCATCGCCATCATCGCCGCGCTGGCCTATGTGCTGGAACTGCCGGTCAAGGGCGTGCTGGCCACCTCCGGGGCCTTGGCGATCATCGTCGGCCTGGCCCTGCAAAGCACCCTCAGCGACCTGTTTTCCGGGATCGTCCTCAACACCACCAAGCCCTACCAGATCGATGACTGGATCGCCATCGACGGCACCGAGGGGCGGGTGCTGGACATCGACTGGCGCGCCACTCGGCTGCAGACCTCCCAGGGCAGCATGGTGGTGATCCCCAACTCCCTGGCGTCCAAGGCCAAGATCACTAATTTCAGCCGGCCGGTGGATGTTCATGGCCTGTCGGTGAGCGTGCAGGTCAGCCCCCACGCGCGCCCGCAGAAAGTCATCGAGGCCCTGGAGCGGGCCACCCTGGGCTGCCGCCTGCTGTTGAGCACCCCGGCGGCCAGCGTGGCGATGAAGAGCACCAGCAGCAGTGGCGCGGAATACGAGATCAGCGGTTTTGTCGCCGACATGGGGCACAAGCGCGAGGTGCGCAACCAGCTGTTCGACCTGGCCTTCCGCCATTTGCAGGCCAGCGGCATCGGCCTGTTGTCCGCCAGCGAGACCAGCGGGCCTGCGCCCCTGTCGCGGCCCCGGGCGCTGCTGGACGCGTCGAGCATCTTCTCCACCCTGCGCCAGGATGAGAAGGACACCTTCAGCCAGAACATGCACCTGCAGACCTACCGTGCCGGCGAGACCATCCTGGCCCAGGGCGAGGTCAGCGATCACCTGTTCATCATCGAATCCGGAGTGGTTTCGGTGACCATGCAACGCGACGGCAAACCCTTCGAGGCCGGGCGCATGGGGCCGGGGGAGGTCATCGGCGAAGCCGGCGTGGTGGCCGATCAAGCCACAGTGGCGCAGTTTGCGGCCAAGACCTTCTGCAGCCTCTACCGCATCGACAACGAGTTCCTCAAGCCCTGCCTGGATGCGCGCCACGACATCAACGAGGCCATGAAGAACCTCCTGGATTTTCGCCGGCACATGGCCCAGACCCTGTCCCAGGCTGCGCCCAAGCCAGTGCCCAGGAAGGGTTTCCTGCAATGGCTGCGCAGCCGCACCTGAGGCGCCGGCCACCCCAAGCCCCGGCCCGGCCCGGGCCTGACAATGTCCCTGACATCGCCGCGTCTGCGCGCAGCCGTTCGCAGCCTGCGGCAGCGGCTACAAAAGTCGCCGAACGGCACTGGCCCTGTAGCCGCTGCTGAGCCTGCGAAGCTGCGCAAAGCCCGAAGGGCCTTGCCTGGCGATCTCCCGTCATGCCTCGCCAAGGCGCTGGGCCGCGACGGCATTGGTCTCCTCAAGTTCCCCGATAGCGGTCATGGGCCTGGGTGCGCGCGGCACGTAACGTAGCCCCACCTCGACCCGTGCTGTAGCGGTGGGCTTTCGCCACATCCCCCAGGAATGAAAGGTGCGGGCTTACTTGAAATACGCCCGCGGCGTGGTGCCGGTCATGGCCTTGAAGAAGGCGATGAAGATGCTGTCGCTGGCAAAGCCCAGTGCGCAGGCGCTGTAGCCGATGCCGCGGCCTGTGGCGAGCAGTTCGATGGCGCGCATCAGCCGCCACTGCTGGCGCCATTGCTGGTAGCTCAGGCCGGTTTCACGCTGGAAGATCCGGCCGATGGTGCGGCTGCTGGCGCCGACCCGGGTGGCCAGTACCTGCAATTGCGGTGGCAGTTGCTCCAGGTCCGCCAGCAGCGGTTGCAGGCGTTTGTCCCGGGGCAGGGGCAGCGACAGGGGCTGGTGCAGGGCCTGGCGGATTTCCTCGATGCACAGGCCCAGCAGGTGCGGGTAGCGGCCCTGGCTCCAGTCGCAGTCGAAGGCGGCCTGGGCCATGGGTTCCAGCACGGCCTGGAGCAGCGGGCTGACCTCGATCACTGCCACTTCGGCCGGCAGGCGCCGGCTCAGTTCGGCGCTGAAGTACAGCGAACGGTAGTCCACGCTCTGCTGCATTTGCGCGCGGTGCGTGATCCCCGGGGGAATCCACGCCGCCCGCGAGGGCGGCAGCAGGCACAGGCGATGGTCCAGGGTAATCCGCGTGCAGCCCTGGCGGGTGTACAGCAGTTGCCCGCGGCGGTGGCGGTGCAGGCCGGAGTCGTGGTCGCCGAGGGTCGCGGCGATGCCCAGCAGGGGGGCGTCGAAGCGGTCGGGGTCGAAGAGTGCCTGTGGTTCGAGCCAGGCCATGATTGGCGTACTTCCGATGTTTGTTGGCAGGGTTGCGATAATACGCCAGGCGCCGCTGCCTAGAATCGCCGGCATGTTTTTTTTGCCGAGCACTGCCTGATGAATCCCCGTTCCCTGTTGCCCCTGGCCCTGGCCCTGCTGATGTTCCCGCAGCTCGCCCAGACCCTCTACAGCCCGGCCCTGGCCGATCTTGGCCGGGCCTTTGGCGTGGCCCCCGCGCAAGCGGCCCAGAGCCTTTCGGTGTTTGTCCTGGGGTTTGCCCCGGGGGTGCTGCTGTGGGGGCGCTTGAGCGATCTTTGGGGCCGGCGCCCGGCCTTGCTGGGTGGCCTGACGCTGTACGTCCTGGCCATCGGGCTGCAATTGCAGGTGCAGAGTTTTACCGCGCTGTTGCTGTGCCAGGCCCTCGCCGCCCTGGGCGTGGCGGCGGGCTCGGTGGTGACCCAGACCCTGCTGCGCGACCTGTTTCGCGGCAGTGAACTGGTGCGGGTGTTTTCCCTGGTGGGTATGGTCCTGGCGGCCAGCCCGGCCATTGGCCTGTTCAGTGGCGCCGGGCTGGTGCGGGCCTGGGGCTACCAGGGCGCACTGGCCGGGTTGCTGGTGCTGGCCCTGGCCTTGCTCGGCTGGTGCGCCCGGGCCTTGCCGGAAACCCGTGCGCCGGCGCCGCACCTGGCGCCCCTGGCCGGGACCTTGTGGCACATGCTCAGGGACCCGGGCATCTGGCGCTCGGCGCTGCTGGTGGCGCTGTTCAATGTGGCCTTGCTCAGCTACTACAGCCTCGGGCCGTTCCTGTTTCGCGACCTGGGGTGGGGCGAGCAGGGCTTTGGTTACAGCGGTGCGGGCCTGGCCCTGGCTTCGGGGCTGGGGGCCTGGCTCAATCGTCGGCTGCTGGGGCGGGGCTGGTCCGGTGACACCCTGCTGCGGCTGGCGGCCCTGGCGGTGACTCTGGGTGGCCTCGGGGTGACGGCGCTTGGGCACAGCCTGTGGTTGCTGCTGCCCATGCTCGGCGTGGTGCTGGGCTTCGGCCTGGCCATCCCCAATATCCTCGGCTCGGCGCTGGCGGCCTACAGCGACCGGCTGGGCAGCGCCGGGGCCGGGTTCGGCCTGTTCTACTACCTGCTGATTGGCGTCGGGTTGCTGCTGGTGGGCTGGGGCCAGGCCCTGGGGCCGACCCTGGGCCTGTGCGGGGTTGCGGCGCTGTTGTTGTGCCTGGTGCGGCGCCGGCAGCAGGGCTGAAGGGCGAGTTTGCGACACACGGTCGCCCCAGCGGCCGCCAAGGGGCCATTGTTTGACCATGATCAAGCCCTTCCCCGGGGTATCCGCGCAGTCTGTCAGCAGACCTGCGGATTCGCGCAGACCCCTTCCCGGCAATGGAGATCGGCAACATGGCCAAGATGAAAGCAGCGGTATTCGTGGAGAAGAACCGCATCGTGCTGGAAGACAAGGACATCCCCGAAATCGGTCCGCTGGACGCCCTGGTGCGGATCACCACCACCACCATCTGCGGCACCGACGTGCACATCCTGCGGGGTGAATACCCGGTGGCCAAGGGCCTGACCATCGGCCACGAACCGGTGGGGGTGATCGAGCGCCTGGGCTCCCAGGTGCGCGGCTTCCACGAGGGCCAGCGAGTGATCGCCGGGGCCATCACCCCCAGCGGCCAGAGCTACGCCTGCCTCTGCGGCTGCGGCTCCCAGGACGGCCCGGACACCCGCCACGGCTTCCGCGCCACGGGCGGCTGGAAGTTCGGCAACACCATCGATGGCTGCCAGGCCGAATACGTGCGTGTACCGGACGCCCTGGCCAACCTGTGCCCGATCCCCGACGGCCTGAGCGATGAAGAAGTGCTGATGTGCCCGGACATCATGTCCACCGGTTTCTCCGGCGCCGAGCGTGCCGAGGTGAACATCGGCGACAGCGTGGCGGTGTTCGCCCTGGGCCCCATCGGCCTGTGCGCGGTGGCCGGAGCAAGGCTCAAGGGTGCTACCACCATCATTGGCGTCGACACCGTGGCCGCGCGCATGAGCGTGGCGCGGGAGCTGGGGGCGACCCATGTGGTGGACTTCAAGCAGGGCGACGTGGTCAAGCAGATCATGGACCTCACCGACGGTCGCGGGGTCGATGTGTCGATCGAGGCCCTGGGCACCCAGGGCACCTTCGAGTCGGCGCTGCGGGTGCTGCGCCCGGGGGGCAAGCTGTCGAGCCTGGGGGTTTATTCCAGCGACCTGCGCATTCCCCTGGATGCCTATGCCGCCGGCCTGGGCGACCTGAGCATCCTCAGCACCCTGTGCCCGGGCGGCAAGGAACGCATGCGCCGGCTGATGGAGGTGGTCGCCAGTGGCCAGGTGGACCTCAAGCCGCTGGTGACCCACCGCTTCAAGCTCGACGATATCGAGGCCGCCTACGAGCTGTTCGCCAGCCAGCGCGACGGCGTGATGAAGATCGCCATCACCCCATGATCCGTGCCACCGGGCGCCCTTGATACCGGTCAAGGCGCCCGGCAGCACGGCATTCCACACTCAAGCTCACGTATCGCCCAAGGAGGAGCACCATGAGCCAGTACCAGCGTCTGTTGCTGATCGCCGATCCACAGCAGCACCAATCCCCCGCGGCGCGCCGTGCCGTTGCCCTGGCCCGGGCCAGCGGCGCGGCGCTGCACGCCCTGGTGTTCGTCGAACCGCCGGCGCGCACCTACCTGTGGGAAGAACACCTGGAAGACAGCGAGCGCGAAGCCTACCTGCAGCGCCACGAGCGCTGGTTGCAGGTGGAAGCGCAGTGGATGGCCGAGGAGGGCGTGCAGGTCACCACCCAGGTGATCTGGAGCACCCAGGTGCTCAAGGACATGCTCGCCTACATCGACGAGTTCCGACCTGACCTGCTGATCAAGGACGTGACCCTGGAGTCGGCCCTCAAGCGCGTGTTTGTCACCCCGCTGGATTGCCACCTGCTGCGCGAGGCGCCGGTGCCGGTGCACCTGGTCAACGACGCGCCGCACAAGCTGCCCCGGCGGATTGTCGCCGCGGTGGACCCGGCCCAGTCCGACACCCAGATCCGCGGGCTCAATACGCAGATCATCCAGACCGCCCACGCCCTGGCCCTGCAATGCGACGCCCAGTTGCACCTGCTGTACGCCTACGACCTGATGCCGATGCTCGATGGCGTGGCGCCGGTGGCGTCCACCGCCTGGAGCGTCAACTGCCTGGACGAGTTGCGCGACTCCCTGCACAAGGAATTCGAACGCCTGGGGGATGAGCACAACGTGCCCCAGGAATTCCGCCACTTCATCATGGGCCCGCCGGTGCCGGGCATCGCCCAGTTCGTCGACGAATACCTGGTGGACGTGGTGGTCATGGGCACGGTGCACCGCACCGGCTTTGGCCGCTTGATCGGCAGCACCACCGAACGCGCCTTGTACTCGATGCCGGGGAGCATCCTGGCGGTGAAGGCGTCTGGCGCGGCCTGACACCCACGCCCGTTTCAGTCCGGATCGGCGCGCTTGCTGCCAGGCAGGTACGGCAGCAAGCGCTCGGTTTCCTTGCGCACCACCCCATAGCACTCGCAGCTGTGCTGCTCCAGCCGCGGCCGGTCAAGCACATTGATCCGGCCGCGGCTGTATTCGATGATGCCCTGGCGCTGCAGTTTGCCCGCGGCTTCGGTCACGCCTTCGCGACGCACCCCGAGCATGTTGGCGATCAGTTCCTGGGTCATCACCAGCTGGTTGCCCGGCAGCCGGTCCAAAGACAGCAGCAGCCAGCGGCACAGTTGCTGGTCGATGGAGTGGTGGCGGTTGCACACCGCGGTCTGGGCCATCTGGGTGATCAGCGACTGGGTGTAGCGCAGCATCAGCAGGAGCATTTCGCCGTGGCGGTTGAACTCGTCCTTGAGGTGCTGGCCCGGCAGGCGCAAGGCGTGCCCGGCGCCCTGCACGATGGCCCGGCTGGTGGTGCTTTCGCCGCCCATGACCAGGGCCACCCCCACCAGCCCTTCGTTGCCCACCACGGCGATTTCCGCCGAGGCGCCGTTTTCCATCAGGTACAGCAACGACACCACTGCATCGGTGGGGAAGTACACGTGGCGCGGTATGTCCCCGGACTCGTAGAGCACCTGGCCCAGGCTCAGGGCCACCGGCTTGAGGTGGGGCAGCAGGCGCTCCTGCACCGCCGCCGGCAGTGCATTGAGCAAGTGATTGGGCCCGTGCCCAAGGTTGTCGAACATCTCAGAACCACCGGATGGCAAGGCGTCAGCGCTCACTCAGGGTAGTCCAGGGTGTGGCCGGGTGTCTGTCATGGTGCCGGCTCCGTATGGGTCGCTGTCGGGGTATGCCCGGCCTGCGCGGGCAGGGCGGCGGGCCAGGTGAGCAGCACCCGGCGCGTACTGCCGTCATCCAGCAGCGGTATGGCCAGCCCCACCAGTGGCCGGCCGTCCAGGCTCAGGCTGAGGGTGGCGCCGGGGTTCTGCCGCACTTCAATACGGTAGAGCGTCTCGCCGAACCGATAGTCCAGGCTGTAGCCCGGCCAATGCGCCGGGATCACCGGTTCGATGTACAGGCTCTGGCCTTCGCGGCGCAGGCCCAGCAGCGACTCGACGATCAGCCGGTAAGTCCAGCCCGCCGAACCGGTGTACCAGCTCCAGCCGCCGCGCCCGGTGTGGGGCGCCACGCCATAGACGTCGGCGGCCATCACGTAGGGCTCGACCCGGTAGGTGGCGACCTGTTCGGCACTGCGCCGGCTTACCGGGTTGATCATGTGCAGCAGCTCCCAGGCTCGGGCACTGTCCCCCAGGCGGGCGAAGGCCATGCTGGCCCAGACCGCGGCATGAGTGTACTGGCCGCCATTTTCCCGCACCCCGGGCACGTAGCCCTTGATGTAGCCAGGGTCCAGGGAACTGTGGGCGAAAGGTGGGTCGAGCAGCAGCACCACGCCGCTGTCGCGACGCACCAGGTGCTGGTCCAGGGAGGCCATGGCCTGGTGCTGGCGGGCATCGCTGGCGGCGCCGGACAGCACCGACCAGCTCTGGGCGATGGAGTCGATGCGGCACTCCTGGTTGCTGGCGCTGCCCAGGATCTGGCCCTCGTCGAACCAGGCGCGGCGATACCACTGGCCGTCCCAGGCCTGGCTGTCGAGGGCGGCGCGCAAGGCCAGGGCCTGGGCGCGGCACTCCCGGGCGAAGTCCGGGTCCTGGTGCTGCTCGGCGGTGACGGCAAAGCGTTGCAGCACTTCATGGCTGAAGAAGCCCAGCCACACGCTTTCCCCCAGGCCGTGTTCACCGACCCGGTTCATGCCGTCGTTCCAGTCCCCGGTGCCCATTAGCGGCAAGCCGTGGACCCCGCGCCGCTGGCCGTGCTCGAGGGCGCGCCGGCAGTGCAGGTAGAGGCTTTCCCGCAGCCCGCTGGCCTGGGGCAGGTCGTAATAGGATTCTTCCCCGGAATTGAGCAGGCGGCCTTCCAGGTAACCCACTTCGACCTCCAGCACGCTGTGGTCGCCGGTGATCTGTACATAGCGGCTGGTGGCCAGGGGCAGCCACAGGAAATCATCGGAGCAGCCGGTGCGCACCCCGCGATTCTGTGGCGGGTGCCACCAGTGCTGGACGTCGCCCTCGGGATACTGGTGGGCGGCGCACAGCAACAGGTGCTCGCGGGCCAGGGCCGGCTCGGCGTGGATCATCGCCATGCTGTCCTGCAACTGGTCGCGAAAGCCGATGGCACCGCCGGACTGGTAGAAACCGCTGCGGGCCCAGAAGCGGCAGGCAATGGTCTGGTACATCAGCCAGCCGTTGGCCATGACGTCGATGGCCGGGTCCGGTGTGCGCACCTGTACCGCGCCGAGGCTGCGCTGCCAATGCTGGTGCACGGCCGCAAGCTCGGCCTGCGCCATCTGGCTGCCGCGGTACTGCAGGACCCGGCGGGTGGCGGCCTTGGCATCCACTTCGGCCCCCAGGCGGAACAGCACCTCCCGGCTCTGGCCGTCCTCCAGTTCCAGGCTCACCTGCATCGCCGCGCAGGGATCGAAACCGGCACCGGAGCGCCCGGACAGGCGCCCCCGAGTCAACGCTGCCGGCGCCGCGAGGCTGCCGTTGCGGCCGATGAACTCACTGCGATCGCCGGTGAAGCTGCTGACCTCGGCGTCCGTATCGAGAAACGCCACGTGCCCGGAAAACTCCATGTTGTAGGGGTTGCGGGCGAACAGTGCGCCGCTCACCGGGTCGCTTTCGCTGACCACGTGCATGGCCGAGCGGCTGCGGGACTCTCCCAGCACCCATTCCACATAGCAGGTGGCCGACAAGCGCCGTGGCCGACCGCTGAGGTTGCGGATCTTCAGACGCGAGAACTTGATCGGCGCCTGCAGCGCCACATAAACCGTGATCTCGCTGTGGATGCCGTCCTCTTCATGCTCGAAGACGCTGTAGCCGAAGCCGTGGCGGGTGCGGTAGCTGCCGCTTCCGGGGCAGGGTTGGGGAGTGGGCGACCAGACCCGCCCGCTGTCTTCGTCGCGCAGGTACAGGGCCTCGCCGCTGGGGTCACTGACCGGGTCGTCGTGCCACGGGCTGAGGCGGTATTCGTGGGCGTTCTCACGCCAGCTGTAGGCGCCGCCGGTTTCCGAAATCACCGTGCCGAACAGCGGGTTGGCGAGCACGTTGGCCCAGGGCGCGGGCGTCGGCTGCCCGGGGTTGAGGGTGATCAGGTATTCACGGCCGTCGCTGCTGAAACCGCCGTAGGGGGTTTCCAGAATCAGCTCTGGCGCTGCAGCGGTGCTGGCTCGGCTGGCGGGTGGTGGCAGGCGTACCAGGGGCGCTTCCAGGCGCGGCAGCGAAGGGTCGGCGCGGCGCCGGTGGACTTGCTCGGCGAGGCTGCCGCGGCTGTCGCTGACCACCAGGCGCGCCACCGCCAGCATCAGCGTGCGGTCTTCGCCGGACAGTTGCTGGGCCGGGCGCACGAAGATGCCCCCCGGGCGGTCGATCAGGCTGGCTTCGCTGCCGGAGGTCACCAGGCCCATGATCAGGTCCTGGAGCTGCTGGCGGTAACCCGCCTGGTCCTCGTTCCAGATCACCAGGTCCACCGCCAGGCCTTTTTGCCGCCAGTAGGCGTGGGCCTTGATCAACTGCTGCACCAGGGCAATGTTGGCCAGGTCGCCCACTTGCAGAAGGACGATCGGCAGGTCGCCGGAAATGCCCTGGCCCCAGAGCCCGGATTGGCTGCGCCGGTTGGCCTGCAGCAGGCTGTTGTCGGCGCGCAGGGTGGCGTTGGCGTAGAGCAGCGAGGCCGCCATCTGCTGGAACAACCGGGCCTCGGCCAGGGATGCGTTGAGCTGGCGCAACAGCACCTGGCTGTGGGTCCAGGCCAGGTCGAAGACCCGGTCCGCCAAGTGCCGGTCGCGGTATTTGTGGATCAGTTGCAGGCAGTGTTCACGGCTTTCGGCGACCCCGGTCACCAGGTCGATGGTGGCGCTCTGGCCGGGGTCGAGGGTGATCCGGCAGCGGATCGCCACGATCGGGTCGAGCACCGGCCCGGCGCTGCCCGAGAGCCGCTCGGTCTGCGGGTCCAGGGCCTGGGGCGCGGCCAGGTCGCGGCCACGGCCGATAAAGCGCGCGCGGTCGGTTTCGTAGGAAATCGCGTCGATGTCCACGCCGTGGGCTGCCAGCAGGTGGCACATCCAGGGCACCGGCTGCCCCTGGGAACGTGGCCGGCGGCTGCAGACGATGGCCTGCCAATCGGGCAGCAGTTCGGTCTCGATGAAAAGGTTGCTGAAGGCCGGGTGGGCGGCATCGCTTGGAGCCGGGGCCAGCACCACTTCGGCGTAGCTGGTGAGCTCGATGCTGCGGCGTACCCGGGCGCGGTTGCAGATGTGCAGGCGGCGCAGCTCGATGGGGTCTTCGGGGGACACGACGATTTCCGTGTGGCTGTCGAAGTCCTGTTCACGCACGCGGAATTCGGCCCGGGCGTCGGTGAAGATCGCCTCGAAGCTTGAAGGGCGGCCTCGGGTCGGCTGGTAGGCGGCGGACCAGAACGTGCCGCTGGCCACGTCCCGCAGGTAGCAGAACTGGCCCCAGTGATCGCGGGTCGGGTCTTCGTGCCAGCGGGTCACCGCCAGCTCGTTGCAGCGGCTGTAGCCGCCGCCGGCGCTGCTGAGCATGACGTGGTAGTGGCCGTTGGAAAGCAGTTGCACCGCCGGGCGCTTGCGGTCCGGGTCGGCGAACACCCGCAGTTTGTTCTCGTGGGCCCGGGCGGCTTCGTCGGCCGCCGGGGCACCGGCGGCATGCAGGTACTGGGCGGCGGTTTTCGGCACTCGTTCCTGCAACAGCAGGGCGATGGCCTGGAACTGCGGGTCGGATTCGAAGCGCCGCTGCATGGGCTGGTCCAGCAGCAGCCATGCCAGGGACAGCAGGCTCATGCCCTGGTGGTGGGCCATGAACGATTGCACCACGGCATGGTTCTGGCCCCGGGGCAGGCGCGACTCGGTGTAGTCCACGGCTTCATAGAGGCCGAAGCGGCCCTGCAGGCCCAACTGGGCCAGGCGCTGCAGGTTCTGGCAGGCTGCCTGGGGCGCCACCATCAGCGCCAGGACGCTGGCGTAGGGCGCCACCACCCGTTCCGCGCCGAGGCCACGCTTGAGCCCCAGCCCCGGCACGCCGAACGCCCGGTACTGGTAGTTGAACTGGCTGTCGAGGGTGTTGTAGCCCGACTCGGACACGCCCCACGGCAGGCCCAGTTGCTGGCCGTGCTCGATCTGCAGGGCCACGGCGGCGTGGCAGGTCTGGTCCAGCAGGGTGCCCTGGTAACTGGGCATCACCAGCATCGGCATCAGGTATTCGAACATCGAACCGGTCCAGGACAGCAGCACCGGGGTACCGGCGCTGCTGGTGAGCAGGCGGCCGAGGGCAAACCAGCTTTCCTGGGGCAACTGCCCCTGGGCGATGGCGACAAAATGGGTCAGGCGCACTTCCGAGGCCAAGAGGTCGTAGTAGCCGGCATCCAGGCGGTGCTCGTCGGCGTTGTAGCCGATCACCAGCAGATGGCGCCGGGTGTCGTAGAGGAAGCCGAAATCCATCTGCGCCATGCCGGTCACCTGCTCCAGCAACTGGTTCACCGCGGTGCAGCGTTCCAGCGCCAGTTCCCGTAGCGCGGCGATCCGCCCATGGTGCCGGGGCAGCCAATAGTCGGTGTCCAGCTCGGCCAGCTGGCGCCAACTGAGGAGGCCGAAGCGGCGACCGTCGGCCATGGGCGGTGGGGTGCGCCAGAGCAATTCGTCATGTAGGTCGCGACATTGCACGGTCAGCGCCTGGTGCCAGAAGGTGCTGTCATCGGATGCCTCGCCGTGGGAGTCGACGGCGCTCTCGCCAATGCGTTGCAACAGGCCCAGCAGGCCCTCGGCGCTGACCCCGGCATGCAGGCTCAGGTGTTCATGCACGGCACGGGTTTCCAGGCGCCAGCGCAGTACGGCTGCGGTGTCCTGACCCGCTGCGGTGAGGGCGTCCTGGAGCACGTCGAGGCAGTCCAGCAGGCCGTTGGCGATCTGCACCGGGGACGGCGGGCTGTCCATCAGGCCCTGCAAGCCCGGGCGCAGGGTCAGCAGCATCCCGGCCAGGTTGCCGCTGTCCACCGTGGACACATAGCGCGGTGGCAAGGGCTCCAGGCTCTGGGTGTCGTACCAGTTGTAGAAGTGCCCGCGATAGCGTTCCAGCCGGCCCATGCTGGCGAGCATCCGTTCCAGGCGCTGCAGCAGCCGGCTGCTGCTCAGGTAGCCGAAGTCATGGGCCGCCAGGTGCGCCAGCAGGGCCAGGCCCAGGTTGGTGGGGGACGTGCGATGGGCTACCCGCTGCTGGGGTTGCTCCTGCAGGTTGTCCGGGGCCAGCCAGTTGTCCTGGGGGCCGACGTACTGGTCGAAAAAGGCCCAGGTGCGGCGGGCCAGGCTCTGCAGGAAACGCCGCTGGCCCGTGTTGGGCACGAAGGCCACCTGGCTGGCGGGGCGGCTCAGCCACCAGGCCAGGGCCGGGCCGGCCAGCCAGGCCAGCAGTAGGGGCGCGGCCACCAGCAACTGTGGGCGCGGCCACGACAGCCCGGCCAGGAGCAACGCCAGGGCCGGGCCGACCCACATCCGCCGGTAGAGCTCCAGCAGGCTGTCATCGGGGCCGCGTTCGGCTTCCCGGGACGGTTGCCATTGCAGGCGATACTCCTTGCTGATGCTCATGCGCCATAGCGCGCGGCCCAGGGCACCCAGGCTGTAGGCCACCTCATGGGGCAGCCAGGCCAGGGGCAGCAGCGCCCGGGACAGGTGCTGGCCGGCTGTGCCCAAGGCGGCCACCAGGTGTTGTTGCAGGGGCACATCCGGGGTCTTTTCCAGCAGCTCGCGAAAGGCCGCCGACAGTGGCAGCACCAGCAGCAGAATCAGCACCGCCAGGGTCCAGGCCACGGGGTGGGTGGCCCCCAGCCAGCCCCACAGCAGCATGCCCAGCAGGGCCATGGGCTCCAGGCTGCGGCGCAGGTTGTCGAGGATCTTCCAGCGCGCCAGGGGGCTCAGGCGATTGCTTTCCAGGCCTCCACCGGCCTTGGGCGACCAGGGCAGGAGCCACGGCAGCAGTTGCCAGTCACCGCGGATCCAGCGCTGGCGGCGCTTGACGTCGGCGCTGTAGCGGGCCGGGTATTCCTCGAACAGCTGCACATCGCTGAGCAGCCCGGAGCGGGCGTAGCAGCCCTCGATCAGGTCATGGCTGAGGATCCGGTTGTCGGCGAAGCGCCCGCCCAGGGTCTGCTCGAAGGTGTCTACGGCATAGATGCCCTTGCCGACGAAGGAGCCTTCCTGGAACAGGTCCTGATAGACGTCCGATACGGCGCGGGTATAGGGGTCGATCCCGGCGTCGCTGGCGAACAGCCGGGCATAGGCCGAACGGGCGGTGCTCGACAGGCTGATGCCGACCCGCGGCTGGAGAATCCCGTAGCCGCTGACGATGCGCCCGCTCAACGGGTCGGCCAGGGGCCGGTTCAGGGGGTGGTCCATGGCTCCCACGCATTGCTGGGCCACGTCCCGGGGCAACTGGGTGTCGCTGTCCAGGGTGATCACGTAGGTGATTTCAGGCAGTGCCTGGATATCGCCGACGATCAGCGAAAAACGCTCCCGACCCCGGCCGCGCAGCAGGGCATTGAGGTCTTCGAGCTTGCCGCGCTTGCGTTCGTGGCCCATCCAGCAATGTTCCGCCGGGTTCCACAGGCGTGGCCGGTGCAGCAGGTAGAAGCGCTCCACGGCTTCTTCGGGGTACTTCAGGTTCAGCGCCTCGATCCGTTGCCGGGCCAGCATCAGCAGGCCGGCATCGGCGTCCAGGGTTTCGCTGGGGGCGTCGAGAAAGTCGCTGAGCAGGGCGAAATACAGCTGGGCGTCGCGGTTGGCCAGGAAGCGCACTTCCAGCCCTTCCACCAGCTCCTCGACATCCGCCGTGCAGCCGATCAGGCAGGGCACCGCCACCAGGGTCCGGGCTCGGGGAGCAATGCCTTCGCTGTAGTCCAGGCGCGGCAGGATGCCGGGGGCCACGGTCAGGGTCACCAGGCCGTTGATCAGGCCGATGGCCAGCCGGCTGGCGAGCAGCAGCGCCGGCACCGCCAACAGCCCCAGCCAGTAGTGGCCGGAAGTCGCTTCCTGATACAGGGCACTGAGGAAGGGCCAGGCGAACAGGGCCGAGAGCAGGATCACCGGCACCAGGAAAAAGCCCAGTGGCGCCTGGGTCAGCAGGCGGCGGCCACGTTCAGCCAGGGGGACTCGGGCGCCGATCTGCTGTTCCAGGGTGCGCCGGCCAGCGCCGATCAGGTAGTGACCGACGTGGCCGGCCACGGCTTCCGGCGCCTCGGCGCGGTACTGGGCGCGGGCCAGCTCGATGCACTGGCGGGCCACCTGTTCTTCACTGTGGCGGCAGTGCCGGGCCAGGCGTTCGAGCACATGGCGGTAATGGTCGCGGGTGGCGAAATCCATGCGTCGGTAGACCCCCGCGGGGTCCTGTTCCAGTACCTGTTCGACCCGGCTCATCAGCTCGACGAACTCGCGCCAGTTGCTGGCCGAGAGCAGGCGCAAGCTGGAGATGCTGTTGCTGATGGAGACCTGGTCGGCGGCCTGCTGCTGGGCGTCGAGCTGCACCAGGCGCTCGATGTTCAGCCCGGTTTCCCCCAGCAGTTGCTCGATCCAGGCCAGGGGCAGCACCAGGGCCGCGTTCTGTCCTTGCAGGCGACGCGCCAGCTCGGCGACGAAGGCGGCGGTCATGGGCGGTGCCGAGCGGGCCATGTCGGCCACCGCCAGCACCACGCTCTTGGCGTCCTGCTCGGCGGTTTCCATCAGGCGGTCGGCCCAGTCGTTGGCCAGGTTGCGTTCGCTCCAGTTGGCCATGACCCGGAAGGCCACCCGGCGCAGGTTCTCGATCAGGGCCAGGCGCAGCATGATGGGGATTGCCCATAGCTCGCCGAGCATCAGCGGGGTGACGCTCTGGTAGCTGTCGACGAAGCGCCCCAGGCTGTCGGTGTCGACCCGGCCGTCGCCGTGGGAAATGGTTTCCAGGGCGATGTCATAGACCCGCGGCAGGCCCGCCGACTGGCCGTTGGCCAGGCGCGGCAACTGCCGGCTGTAGCCCCGGGGCAGGTGGGTGCGGGTGATGCGGATCTGTTCTTCCAGCAGGTAGTAGTTGTCCAGCAGCCATTCCGCGGCGGGGGTGGTCCGGGGGGAGGCGTGGGTGGCGGCGGTCAGGCTCTTGCAGCAACTGGCCAGGGCGCTGGCGTTGTCCGCCAGGCGGGCCAGCAGCCAGTCCGGGGTGCGGCTCGGGCTCAGGCGATGCTGTTGCGCCAGCAGGGTGCCGTGGCGGGCCATCTGTTCAGTGCTGAACAGCTCCGAGCGCAGCGGCGCCTGGTATTCGACGCTGTTGCGCGAGGCCTTCCATTGGCCGTATCGGGCGGCGGGCAGCCGCCAGAACCTCAGGAATGCGTGGGTCCAATGACTGTCCATGTTTTCCTTGGCATAACAGAGCCGTCCCTCGGCACGGGGTGCGAGGGAGGGCCGGGAGCGGGGCGTGCGGTCAAATCGAGGCACCGTCGCGACGAGCGTGTCAGGCAAAAATCTGCAACCTTGAGGTTGCCGGGCAGAGGCGAGGGTTGTCTGTGCGCTGGGGCACATAGCCTGGCGATAAGGATGAAGGGTGACGCTGCTTGTAGCCGCTGCCGAGCTTGCGAGGCTGCGACAAGGGCCGCAGGACCTTCAGCGCTCTCAAGCGCGGCGCCTGCTTCGCAGTCGTTCGCAGCCTGCGGCGGCTACAGGGACCGTATGGGCTGGGAGCTGCTTTGAAGGTGAGGCGATGCGCCTTCTTTTTAGTTCTGGTCCGACACTGCACTCTTCGGGAGTCGGCTATAAAGCTCGCCACAACCTCACCGCTGGCAGGCCCATGAGTCTCGCTTGCCCTGCATGGGTGATTTTCCGCCGCTTTTTTCACTGTTAATCTTGCCGCCATGACCCATGCCTCCCCCCATCGCCCCCACATTGCCTGGACGCTGTATTTCTGCGTGCTGTTCAACGTGTTCGTCTGTGGCCTGGGCCACGGGCAGATGGCCGGGCTGGAGCTCAATGGCGTCGGCGGGCAATTCTGTTCCGCCATGGGCAACCCGGGCCCGGCCCTGGACGGCGACTTCAGCGATCAGGCCGTCGCCGGTGGGTTGAGCACGTTCATGTGCCCATTGTGCTCGGCCGTGAGCCTGGGCATCGCGCTGCTGTTTTGCCTGGGCTGGATGCTGCGCCGCCAACGCCCGCCACGGCTGGGGGGCGAGCAGCGCAGCAAGGCACCGCCGCGCTCTTGCTGGCCTGCGCTCAATCCCCGGGCACCTCCTCTGGGCTGACTCGCTCCGGCGACCGTCATCGGCGGTCGCGCTTTCTCGTCCTCCGGCACTAGCTGCACGGTCGCTCCGGCGACTGCTGCCGGACGCTGTTCGATGATTTTTTTTCGAGTCCGAGTCCATGAAACACCTCAATCGCTCCCCCCACTGCGCGGCGCTGTGCTGCGCCCTGTCGTTCAATGCCCTGGCCGACTCCCCGCTGGAGTTGCCGCAGATGCGCATCAGCACCGACGAAGAACGCAAGGTCGGCCTGCAACTCGATACCCAGGGCAGCACCGGTTCGCGCCTGGGCCTGACGCCCCGGGAAACCCCGGCTTCGATCAGTGTGGTCAACCGCCAGCAGATCGAGCAGCGCGGCGCCGCCAATACCCAGGACATCCTGGCCAGCGTGCCGGGGATGAACGCGGCCTCGTCCCCCGGGGTGCCGGGCTTCGTGTCCTATCGCGGCTTCTCAGGGGCGCAGATCACCCAATTGTTCAATGGCATCAGCGTGCAGTACGACTCCATCGCCGCGCGCCCGGTGGACAGCTGGATCTACGACCGGGTCGAGGCCGTCGGCGGGCCGTCGAGCTTTCTCTACGGCGCCGGCGCGGTGGGCGGTTCGATCAACTACATCACCAAGCTGCCGTCGCGCACCGAGTCGTTCAATGAAGGGCGGGTCAGCTATGGCTCCTACGACAGCACTGAAACCTCCTTCGGCTTCAACCACGCGCTGAACGAGGGGGCCGGCCCGCGGCATTACGCGCGCCTGGACCTCAGCCACACCACCAGCAACGGTTATGTCGACCGTGAACAGCGCGACGCCTGGACCACGGCCTTCTCCCTGCTGACGGACTTCAACGACCAGCTGTCCCACACCCTGGCCTACGAGTACCAGGACGAGCGCGTCGACAGCCCCTACTGGGGCACCCCGGCGCTGAACCCGTTGGGGGGCAAGATGGAGGTGGACAAGAGCCGGCGCTTCGAGAACTACAACGTCCGCGATGGGCGTTACGAACAGCGGGTGCAGTGGTTGCGCTCGATCATCGACTATCAGGTCGATGACCGTACTTCGCTGCGCAACACCCTGTACCACTACAACGCCGACCGCGAATACCGCAACCTGGAGACCTACGCCTACAGCAGCGACAACAGCCAGGTGGTGCGTTCCGGCATCCTGCTCCAGCGCCACGCCCAGGAACTCAATGGCAACCGCTTCGAGCTGCTGCATCACAACACGCTGTTCGGCCTGGACAGCCAATGGTCGGCGGGCATCGACTACAGCCACAACGTGATGAGCAACTTCCCGCGCTCGGTGTCGGGCTCACTGCCCGGCGTTGATCCGGGCGATTTCGACCCGGGCAGCTTCTGGGACTTGCCCGGCATGCAGCGCGGCTTCGACAAGAACCGCCGCAACCAGGTGGACACCTGGGCCCTGTTCCTGGAAAACCGCCTGCAACTGAGCGAGCGCCTGTCCCTGCTCAGCGGCCTGCGCCACGACCAGATCGACCTGCAGGTGACCAACTACCGCGCCGTCACCGAGGCCAACCCGGCGTTTTTCCAGCGTAAATACCGCCCGACCACCGGGCGCCTGGGGCTGGTCTACGAGCTGACCCCGGCGGCCAACGTGTACGTGCAATACAGCACCGCCGCCGACCCGCCGGCGGGCATCCTGACCACCGCCAGCTATGGCCAGGTGCGCGACTTCGACCTGAGCACCGGCAACCAGTGGGAGGTCGGCAGCAAGTTCGATTTCCTCGACGGCCGCGGCTCGGCGACCCTGGCCGCCTACCGCATCGAGCGCAAGAACCTGTCCACCGCCGACCCGAGCAACCCCGGCAGCAGCCAACCGGTGGGGCAGCAGTCTTCCCGGGGCGTGGAACTGGCGGCATCGCTGCGGGTGACGCCCAGGCTGCTGGCCGAAGGCAACTTCGCCTACGTCGATGCTCAATACGACGAGTTCTATGAAAACGTCGGCGGGCGCCCGGTATCGCGCAAGGGCAACAGGCCTACCAACACTCCGGACAAGGTCGGCAACCTGTGGCTGACCTATGACCTGGCGCCGTCCTGGCAGGTGGGCAGCGACGCCCGCTACGTGTCTTCGATGTACGCCAATGCGGCCAACAGCCGCTACGCGCCGGCCTACACGATCTTCGGTGCCTTTGTCGGCTATCAGGTGAGCGCCGATACGCGGATCACCGGGCGGGTGCGCAACCTCACCGATCAGGTCTACGCCCGCACCACCGCGCAGAGCCAGCTGTACCTGGGGGCGCCGCGGACCTTCGAACTGGCGCTGCAAACGCGCTTTTAACCTGAGCCAGCGGGGCGCCCGGTGGCGCCCCGCGCATCTGCGAGTTGCCCGTGATGAAGCGTTACCTGTACCTCTGGCACCGTTGGCTGGGCATCGTTGCCTGCCTGTTCATGGCCCTGTGGTTTATCTCCGGGGTGGTGATGCTGTATGTCGGCTACCCCAAGCTGACCCCGGCCGAGCACCTGGCCCACCTGCCGGTGCTGCAACTGGAGCCTGCCCCAGCCGACCTGGGGCAGGTGCTGCACGCCGCCGATCCGCACCAGCCGCCCACCCGCATCCGCCTGACCACGGTGGCGGGGCAGCCGCGCTACATCCTTGAATACCCCGGGCCGCGCAAGGTGGCGGTCGACTCCCACAGCGGCCTGTCGGCGGCGCCCCCCGATAGGGTCGAAGCCCTGGCCGCGGCCTGCCAGTTCGCCCCCGAAGCGGTGGCGCGTGATCGTGGCGTCGTGCAGGAAGACATGTGGAGCCTGTCCCGGGCCCTGGATGCCGACCGGCCGCTGCACCGGGTGGCCATTGCCGATGCCGAGCGGCGCCTGCTGTATATCTCCGGCACCACCGGCGAGGTGGTGCGTGACGCTACCGCCAGCGAACGCGGCTGGAACTGGATCGGCGCCTGGCTGCACTGGCTGTACCCGTTGCGGGGCATCGGCATCGATGGCGCCTGGGGGCCGATCGTCACCTACCTGTCCCTGGCCGCCACCCTGATGGCGGTGCTCGGCCTGGCGGTGGGCGTGCTGCGCTGGCGCTTCAAGCGCACCTACCGCAACGGCTCGCACTCGCCGTACCAGGGTTTTGCCCGCTGGCATCACCTGGGGGGCATGCTGTTCGGCGTGCTGCTGATCACCTGGATCTTCAGTGGCCTGATGTCGATGAACCCGTGGAAGCTCTTCAGCAGCGCCCAGCCCTTGTCGGTGGCGGCGTACCAGGGTGGTCCACTGGGCGCCCTGGCCTTCCCGCTGAATGCCGGGCAGATCCTGCAACGCTTTGCCGATGACGGCCTGCAGGCCCGGGAACTGGAGTGGCGGATGATCGCCGGCAAGGGGTATGTGATTGGCTATGACGGCGCCGGGCGTACGCGGATCTTCGACATGGCCGGGGATCGGGTCCAGCGCCGGTTCCACCCCGGCACCTTGCAGCAGGCGGCCTGGGCCATCCGGCCAGGGCAACCGATGCTCGTCGAGCAACTTGCCGCCTACGACTTCTATTACTACGCCCGGGAACCGCAAAGCATGATGGGCCACCTGCAGCAGCGCCTGCCGGTGCTGCGGGTGCGTTTCGACGACCCGGCGCACACCTGGCTGCACCTGGACCTGCACACCGGCGCCATCGTCGGCCAACTGGACCAGCCGCGCCGCGCCTCGCGCTGGCTGTTCGCCCTGCTGCACAGTTGGGACTGGCTGCCGCTGCTGGCCAACCGGCCGTTGTGGGATCTGTGGATGATCGCCTTCAGCGCCGGAGGTTTGCTGGTCAGCGCCAGCGGGGTGGTGCTGGGCTGGCGGCGCCTGGGGCGGTCGTTGCAGCGGCGTTGACGCGGGGGCAGGGGAATACACCGACCTGGATCAGCCTAATGGGATATTTTTCCCGTTTAACCCACCGGCGGCCGGTCCAGCGGTGATAATGCGCGCCAGCCACTCACGTTCAGCCATTGGAGCCCGTCGCGCCCATGTTCGTCATCACCCCGCAGGACCCTGAGACTTACCGTCGGCAAACCCGGCGCAGCACCTTGATCATCGCGCTGGTGTTCATTGCCCTGGCCATGCTGTTTTCCAGCGCGGCGGTGGCGCTGTTCGGCCAGCCCGGCGGGGACAACCTGCTGTGGAACGCGGCAGGTGTATTCACCGGCCTGCTGATCAGCGCGGCGTTGTTGCGCAGTGTGTTCTGGAGCAAGCCGTGGATGGCTGCGGCGGTCTATGGCTGGCGCCTCAAGCGCAGCCTGATGCGGGTGACCAACGTTATGCACCAGGTCACCGCCGGGGTGGCGGCGGGTGATCCTGCGGCCCTCAAGCTGCTGCGCTTCTATCACCTGGGGCTGATCCAGATGCACCAGCTGGACGCCAACTCCAGCGCCCACGGGCAGATGCACGGTGAGGTGGAGCGGCATCTGGCGCTGCTGGCCGAGCATGGCATCGACCCGCACCAGGAACGCCTTGAAGCGCAATGGCTGGAAGCGGTGAAGCGGCACAAGACCCCTTGACCGGCAGGCCCCGGCGCTGCCGGGGCTATTGCAGATACCGCCACAGCGCCTGGGCAATCTCGCTGGGCTGGCACTGGGTGCCGAAGACTGCCTGGCCAATGCTCAGGCCCAGTTGCCGGTAACTCTCGAATTGCGCCTCGTCGAAAAACTGGTCCACGGTGCTCTGGTTGGGAAAGCCCGGATTGGTCCGGGCGTAGTTCAGCACGTCCGGCGTCAGTCCGGCGATCAGCCGGGGCTTGAGCACCAGGATCCGGCAGTGGGGCGTCTGGCACAGGTCATCGTCACTGCCCGGGGAGTGGGCATGGACGTTGAGCAGCAGGGCGCATTTCTGGTTCTCGGCGCTCGGTGGCTGGCGGAATTCCTCAAGGCTGGCAAACACCGTCTTGAGCTGCGGATGGCTCAGAACCCCCGGGTCTTCGCGGATCTCCAGCGCCTGGTCGATGCGCGCCAGGCGCACCAGGTTGGCCAGGTCGTCGAACTGGTAGTCGGGGTCGCAGCCGGCGTCGCAGGTGACGATCAATTCCACCTTGCGCTCCTTGCGCAGCAGTTCGTAGGTACCGGTGTTTTCGAAGTGCCCGCCGTCTGACAGGTACTGGTAGTCGCGGCGGTAGCCGTGAAAGCGCGCGGTCAGTTCATAGAACAGGTAGGCCTGGGTGCCGTAGCGGGTCCAGGGCTTGAGGTCCCGGGGCACCCAGTGCTGTTGCCCGGGGTCGAGGAAGTGGCTGGGCCACCAGATGCCCAGGCGCACGTTGGCCAGCCCCAGCACCAGCGACATGCCGAGGCTGGTGGCGCGGCCCAGGCCGGTGCTGAAGGCGGCGCCGGAGACGCCGATCCACTGGCCCAGGGTCAGCGGGCTCATGATCTCCGAGGCCGGGCCATGGTCGAGGTCGCGACGATAGGCCGTGCCATCGAGAATGTAGCGTTCTGCCGGGCATTCGGCGCTGGGGGCCGGGCTGTCGGGTGCCCAGTTCGGCGCGATGCACAGCGGCTTGCCCTTGCGGTCGCGCTGCACCAGTTGTTCGGCCGGGTCGACGGTCAGGTTCATGGTGACGTTGATCAAGTGCACCGGGCCGGCACTGGGGCTGGCGTAGTACTGCTGCAGCGACAAGTCGTCGCTGGACATGGGCTCGGCCACGCTCATGTAGGTGCGGCGCTGTGCGGCCGGGCCGTTGAAGCGCCGGCCATTGGAGGCGCCCAGGTAGGCGCGGATCAGCCGCGCCGAGTAGAAGGCCTGCAGCGATGAGGTATTGAGGAAGCCGATGAAGCGCCCGCTGATGTGGGTCAGCACGGCCGCCAGCAGGCTCAGCGCCGCCAGCCGCCAGGCCACCGCGTGGTCGCCGGACACCACCCCGCCGTCGTGGGCGATCCACTGCACCAGCAAGCCCCAGCACAGGCACAGCAGGCTCAGCAGCAGGCCGCCGGCAATCAGCGCGAGCACGTCCAGCGGCAGCTTGTGCATCCAGCCCGGCAGGCGTTTTTCATCCTTGAGCAGGGCCAGGCGCCGCACCAGCCACACCAGGCCCACCAGCAACAGTAGGCTGCCCAGGGCCCTCAGGTCGTGCAGGTAGCTGTACAGCGCCTGGGCCGCAGTCACCAGCAGGGCGAGAAAACCCAGCACCGCCACCGCGGCCATCGCCCGGCCCAGGGCGCGGGTGATCTGCACCCGATAGTTGCGCACGCTGTTGGCGCAGGCGTTGTCCTTGGCCGGGTCGCGGTTGTCGGCCAGGCGCCGCACCAGTTGCCGGGTGATCAGCAAGGCGCAGCTGCCCACCAGGGCACAGCCCAGGGTCAGGGCGCCCACGGCCTGCCACTGGGCCAGCCAGTAGGCCAGGGCGCCGCTGAGCCACAGGCCGATGACTATGCCGAGCATGATCCGGTACGCCGCGTTGCCCATGCTCGGCGGCCGGTCCAGGTCGCCCTGGGGAATGACCAGCCAGTACGCCACGGCGCAGGGCAGGGCGAACAGCACACCGGCCATCAGCGGCCAGAGCAGCAGGCTGGCCTGGCTCAGGACCTGGAACAGGCTCAGCAGGCTGAGCAGCAGCACGATGGGCAGGCCGATCATGGCATGCAGCGACAGCCAGTTGCGCCAGGTCATGGCCAGGGCGTAGAGCATGTCACCGGAGCCGGTGGGGGTCAGGTAGCGGCCGTTTTCCCGCAGCCAGGCCGCGGGGCCCTGGCCCGGTGGCCGGGTGGCGTAGTCGACGCCGGTGCTGATGCGCCCCGGCGGCTCGAAGCGCAGGGCCTGGTAGGCGCTGTGGGCGGCATGGGCCACCGGGTCCTGGGGAGCCTGCGGCTGCAGGCGCCCGGGGAGGAACAGGCTGCTGAAGAAACTGCCGATATAGCCACCGCCGCTGACCGTGGACAGGTAGTCGATGCGCGACAGCAGGCTGTGTTCGCGCGCGGCCGCAGGCTGTGGTTGCGCCACGACGGGGGCCGGAGCCCGGGCCATGGCCTGCAGCACCCCAAGGCCGAAGGTTGCACTGCGAATGCCGCCACCGGACAGTGCCAGCCCCCAGTTGCCCCGGCCGGGTGCGCCGGTTTCGGGGGCTTCCTGTTGCAGGCTCTGGCGCCTGAAGCGGATGCGTTGGTGCTCGATCTGGTACGAGGTGTCGGCAGAGGTCATGGGCCTTCCTTGGAATCGGGTGTGGGGCACGAGCCAGGGGGAGTGCCAGGCCGGGTGCCCCGGCAAGCGTCAGGCAGAATACCGGATGCCGCGGCCCTGATGTGCAGCGCAGAGCGTTCGGCGTCTGTCGGCAAGTGTTTTTTTTAGCCGCGTGCCAGGGGCGCCGTGGCATGTGGCGGCTGCAATTGCGCAGGGGCTGCCATGCGCCTTGTGCATGAGAAAAATGGGCCTGGTTATAACGTTAGATTTTATTCATATAAATGGACATAAGCTTTAGCCGCTATGCTGCCGCCAGTTTTTGACCTGGCCGCGTGATTTGTAGGGCTTTATTGATGGATGTGGGTAACTTCGGTTTTGTAGTCGCGGGCCTGGTAGTGGGTTTCATCGTAGGCATGACGGGTGTGGGGGGCGGTTCGCTGATGACCCCGATCCTGCTCTGGTTCGGCATCAACCCGGCGACGGCCGTGGGCACCGACCTGCTGTACGCGGCCATCACCAAATCCGGTGGGGTGCTGGTGCACCAGAAGAACCGCAACATCGACTGGCGCATCACCGGCTGGCTGACCCTGGGCAGCGTGCCGGCGGTGGCGCTGACCCTGTGGTTCCTGAAGAATCTCGACACCGACCCCCAGGCCCTGAACGCGGTGATCAAGCAGGGTCTGGGGTTCGTCCTGCTGCTCACGGCCCTGGCCATTGTCTTCAAGAAGAAACTCATGGCCTTCGCCCAGCGCCATGGCAGCGACTACCAGCCCAGCCCCGGCGGGCTCAATGGCCTGACCGTGGTCACCGGGGTGATCCTGGGCACCATGGTTGCCTTGACCTCCATCGGCGCCGGTGCACTGGGCACCGTGGCGCTGTTCATCCTCTATCCGTTCCTGGCCACCAAGCGCCTGGTGGGCACTGAAATCGCCCACGCCGTGCCCCTGACCCTGGTGGCAGGCCTGGGCCACGCCAGCATGGGCAACATGGACTGGCACCTGCTGGGTTTCCTGCTGATGGGCTCGTTGCCCGGGATCTGGATCGGCAGCCACATGACCGGGCGCATTTCCGACGAGATCCTGCGCCCGTGCCTGGCGGTCATGCTGTTTTCCATTGGTTACAAGCTGGCCTTCTGAAACCTGGCGCGGCGTTTCAGCTGCGCCGATACAGCGCCAGAAACCCCGCCAGCGCCAGCATCGCCGCACCGCAGCATTGATTGAGCCGGCGCATGCCGCTGGCGGTCAGGAACTTCGCCGCCTGCACGCCACCCGCGGCGTACAGCCCCATCACCAGCACCTCCACCACCGCAGTGACCAGCGCCAGAGTGGCGTACTGGATGAGGACCGGCTGGGCGGGGTCGACGAACTGCGGCAGGAACGCGGTGAAGAACAGCAGCACCTTGGGGTTGGTCATGGCCACCGAGAAGCTGCGCCGGAACACCTCGACGCGCCGTGACCCGGCCTGCACCTGCTGGGCTCCGAGGGCCTGGGGCGCACTGCGCCAGAGCTGGATGCCGAGCCAGGCCAGGTAGCACACCCCGAGCCATTTCAAGGCCATGAACAACTGCTGCGAGGCCATCAGCATGGCCCCCAGCCCGAGGCCCACGGCAGCGATGATCAGCACATCCGAAAGCGCCGCACCGGCCATGCCTACCGCCACCAGTTGGCGATTGCGCGAGGTGCCGTTGGCCATGGCCAGGAGTGAGGTCGGCCCGGGAATCAGGGCACCGATAAAACAGCTGGAGGTGTAGAGCAGCAAGGTGGTGGTATTCATCGCGCGGTTCTCGGCGGGCAGGTGGCAATGCCGGTGCAGAATGCCCCAGGCCGGCGCGGGTTTAAAGGCATTCGCCGGGCACTTTGGCCGCCGTTGTCGAATCAGCGTTGCCGGTTGCCAACTTCTGCGGATCCACGGGGTCAGTTATCCTGCGCTGGCCATTGGATGGCAGTGTTGCCTTTTTCCTTTTCTGTGATGTGTTCATGACTACTTCCCCACCTCGTGGTGCAGCGCCCAAGACCTCCCGCGGCGGCGAGATCGGTGCTGCAATCCGTCGCTTCGACTGGTCGCAGACCGCGGTGGGCCCTCGTGAAGGCTGGCCCGGCCTGCTGCGCAGTACCTTGAGCCAGATGCTCGAGTCCCCGGAGAGCCTGTACCTGCTGTGGGGGCCGCAGATGCAGTTCTTCTTCAACGATGCCTACCGCCCGGTCCTCGGCCCGCGCCTGGCCAATGCCCTGGGGCAGACCATCCAGACCCTCTGGGCCGATGCCTGGCCGGATGTCCAGCCGATGGTGGAGCAGGCGTTTCTCGGTTACTCCTGCCGCCACGAAGACCTGCCGGTGAACATGCAGCGCTACCCTGGCGAAGAGCTGACCTGGTGGTCGTTCTCCATGAGCCCGGTGTATGACGAGGACGACGAACAGGTGCTCGGAGTGCTGTGCCACACCGTGGAGACCACCGATCGCGTGCTGCTGGCCCGGCACGCCCGGCAGACCGAGGCGCACCTGCGCGAAACCCGCGAGCTCAATACCCGGGTGCTGGCCGCCAGCAACGACTGCATCAAGGTGCTGGACCTCGATGGCCAGCTGTCGTTCATGAGCGAAGGTGGCCTGCGGGTCATGGAGGTCAGTGATTTCAATGCGGTGCGGGGCTGCCCCTGGCCGGACTTCTGGCAGGGCCAGGGCCACCAGGAGGCCCGGGATGCCATTGCCGCCGCGCGCCAGGGCCGCTCGGCGCGGTTCCAGGGCGCCGCCGATACCCTCCAGGGGCGCACCAAGTGGTGGGATGTGCAGGTTACGCCGATGCTCGACGCGGCCGGCCAGCCGGAGAAGATCCTCTGCATTTCCCGGGACATCAGCGCCACCCGCGAGGCGCAGGAGGAACTGCGGCGGCTCAATGAGTCTCTGGAGCAGCGGGTCCAGGAGCGTACCCAGGAGCGCGACCGGATCTGGCAGCTGTCCACGGACCTGATGCTGGTGGCGGACTTCAATGGCCGCATCGTCGCCGTCAACCCGGCCTGGACCCAGCTCCTGGGCTGGCAGCGCGAGGAACTGGAAGGCAGCAGTTTCTACGATTTCATCCACCCCCAGGACAGCCTGGCCGCAGCGGGGGCGGCGGCCGATCTGTCCCGGGGCGAGAGCTTTTCGCGCTTCGAGAACCGCTTTCGCCACCGCGACGGTTCCTATCGCTGGATGGCCTGGAGCGCCGTGCCGGACCCGCACCACATTCACGCCGTGGGCCGTGACATGCAGGCCGAGCGCGAGGCCGCCCAGGCGCTGCGCAAGACCGAGGACATCCTGCGCCAGGCGCAGAAGATGGAGGCGGTGGGGCAACTGACCGGTGGCGTGGCCCACGACTTCAACAACCTGCTGACGGTGATCCGCTCTTCCACCGACCTGTTGCGCCGCAACCTCAGCGAAGAGCGCCGGCAGCTGTACATCAAGGCGATTTCCGACACCGTCGACCGCGCCAGCAAGCTCACCGGCCAGCTCCTGGCGTATGCCCGCCAGCAGAACCTGCGCCCGGAGACCTTCGACGTCGGCGCCAGCGTGCAGTTGCTGGCGCAGATGATCAATCCACTGATCGGCGCCTGCATCGAACTGCGTATCGAGTTGCCGCAGCAGCCTTGCTACATCCACGCCGATGCCGGCCAGTTCGACACGGCGCTGATCAATATGGCGGTCAATGCCCGGGACGCCATGCAGGGCGAAGGCTTGCTGGTGGTGGCTGTGGAGCGGGTGGCGCAGATTCCCCCCAGTGCCAGCCAGGGTGCCCAGGCCGGGGACTTTGTCGCGGTATCCCTGACTGATACCGGCGCCGGCATCGACCCCCAGCAGATCGAACGGATCTTCGAACCCTTCTTCACCACCAAGGAGGTGGGCAAGGGCACCGGCCTGGGCTTGTCCCAGGTGTTCGGTTTCGCCCAGCAATCGGGCGGCGGCCTGGCGGTGCACAGCCAGCCGGGGCAGGGCACGTGCTTTACCCTGTACCTGCCGCGCGCGGAGGCCCTGGCCGGCTTGCCGACGCCAACCCAGGCGGTGGTGCCCATGATCGACGGCCAGGGCATGACCCTGCTGGTGGTGGAGGACAATCCCGAAGTCGGCGTGCTGCTGGCCCAGTCCCTGAACGAGCTGGGCTACCAGACCGAATGGGCCACCAGCGCGGCGGAGGCCCTGCGCCGCCTGGGCGAGGAGCGGACCCGATTCCAGGCGGTGTTTTCCGATGTGGTGATGCCGGGCATGAGCGGTATCGAACTGGCCAGCCGGATCCGTTGCGACTACCCGCGGTTGCCGGTCATCCTCACCAGCGGCTACAGCCCGGCCCTGGCCCAGGGCCAGACCCGGGAATTCGTATTCCTGCAAAAGCCCTACTCGGTGGCGGAACTGGCCCTGGCCCTGAGCGCGGCGATCGGTCAGCCCGAGGTGCCGTAGGCACCCGTCCCCGCTCATCGGGCGGGCAAATAGTCGCCAAGCCTCTGCTGCAGAGGCTTGGGCGCAGGAGTCTTGCATGCTTGCCGGGCCCCGGCAATGGTTCGCGCGGCCCGGGTTCAGCTGGCCTTGCTGAACCATTCCTGGGCCGAACGCCACAGGCACACGCCGAGAAAGTAGGCCGAGGCTGCCAGCCACAAGCCCATGATCGGCGGGCTGTGCAGCGGGTGGCTGAGGATCAGCAATGCGCCGCTGAGCAGCCAGACGAAGGTCACGATGATGTTCAGCCCCATCCACTTGCGTACCCGGAACGGATGCAGGAACTGCACCCGGGTGGCGGTCAGCAGGGCCAGGGCGAAGATGCTCAGCAGGCTCAGCCAGGGGCCGGGCTCGATCAGGTAGAAGCACAGGGCGACCACGTTCCAGGCCGCGGGAAAGCCCTGGAAGTAGTTGTCGTGGCTCTTCATGTTGACGTTGCAGAAACACAGCAGCGACGACAGCAGGATCAGCGAGGTGGCCAGCAGCGCGCTGTATTCCGGCAGGGGAATGTAGCGGTAGATGAACAGCGCCGGGATAAACACATAGGTCAGGTAGTCGATCACCAGGTCCAGCACCGAGCCGTCGATGTTGGGCAGCACCGAGCTGGTCTTGACCTTGCGCGCCAGGGAGCCGTCGACGCCATCCACCAGCAGCGCCACCCCCAGCCATAGCAGGCAGGCCTTGGGCTGGTTGTCGAACAGTGCCAGGGTGGCGAGCAAGGCACTGACCACCCCGGTGGCGGTGAAGCCATGGGCGCCCCAGGCTTTGATTCTGGCGATCTGCAGGGTCGATATCACGGACGTTTCTCCAGCGGCTGTGGTGCCCGGGCGATGTCCGGCGCAGCAGCGCCGGCAAGCCTGGCCAGGTTGCAGTTATCGACCGGAAAGCCTGGCAGAAGGTTCAGCGCGAACCTTGAATCAGGCCCGGCGCCGCAAGCGCCGGGCCAGTGGCTGGCCTGGCCCGAGTGCGCGGTCGAGGGGGCTGGTTTGAGTCTAGGCGCCACTCTGGACGAGGCAACAGAAAAAACGCCACGTGACCGAAGGTCAGGTGGCGTTGCGGGCAGGCGCAGGCACCGGAGGGGCTGCCGGGTTGATTACTTCCCGGTCTCCAGGGCCGTGAGGATGGCGTGGGCGGCCTTGATCCGTTCCTCGTTGGGGTAGTTCTTGTTGGCCAGCAGGACAATGCCGATCTGCTGGCTCGGCACGAACACTACATAGGCGCCGAAACCGCTGGTGGAACCGGTCTTGTTGTACAGCGCGTCGGCCTTGGGGGCTGCGGCCGGGGTCAGCCATTGCACCGGGTGCGGCTCAAGGGCCATGGCCGATGAGTTGCCCGCCAGCAGGCGCGCCAGGGGCACCGGGTAGGCGTAGCGCTCCCAGCCCAGGCCCTGGGTCATGTCGCCGACCTGGTAGTAGCCGCTCTGGGTCGCCACCATGGCTTGTTGCAGGGGGCGGTCGAACTGGCCCGGTTGCAGGTTGCCGGCAATGAATTGCAGCAGGTCCGGGGCGCTGGTCTTGACCCCGTAGGCTTCGGCGTCCAGCGGCCCGGGGCTGAGGCGGATCGGCCGGTTCTGCTTGTCGTAGCCCTGGGCGTAGTGCCCCAGTTGGTCCTTGGGCAGATGGATGTAGCTGTGCTTGAGGCCGAATTTGGGAAACAGCGTCTGCTCCATCAACCGGTCGAAGGGTTGGCCCAGGCTGCGGGCGGCCAGGTAGCCGAGCAGGCCGATGCTGGGGTTGGAATACTGGCGCTGGGTGCCGGGGCTGAAGGTGGGTTTCCAGGTGTTGTAGTAGTCCAGGGTCTTGTCTTCACCCTGCACCTCGTCGGGGAACTGCAAGGGCAGGCCACCGGCGGTGTAGGTGCCCAGCTGCAGCAGGCTGATGCCGTCGAAGGCACTGCCGCGCAGGGCCGGCAGGTACTGGCTGGCGTGGTCCTCAAGGGCCAGCTTGCCGCTGGCCTGGGCGTAGCCGGCGAGGGTGGCGGTGTAGGTCTTGCTCACCGAACCCACCTCGAACAGGGTGTCGTTGTCCACCGGCTGTTGATTGTCCTTGGAGGCAACCCCGTAGTTAAAGTAATGTCGCTTGCCGTTGGCGATGATCGCCACCGCCATGCCGGGAATGCCCTGCTGGTGCATCAGCGGGCGGATGGTGGCGTCCACGGTGGTTTTCAGAGCGCTGTCTGCGGTGGTCTCGGCGAAGGCGCTGGAGGCGCCCAGTAGCAGTGCGCAGGCGCTGATGACGCTTAGTCCGGTCAAGGTTGTGTGCCGCATGATTGGTTGGTTTCCCTGGGTTCTGGTTATGTACGCCGCGTTTGTCCCAGCGGCTTTGCGGCCTCGGCGTTCTTCGTGGGAACGCTCCGGGCGGCCTGCCCGCGAAGCCTTCCTGGCTCAGGAGGGCGTGGCCGGTGCTGCGCGAGCGAGGCCAATGTAGGCAGTTTACGGCGCATCGACAAACGACCATATTTCGCACGAGCCATTAGAAAAACTAGGGAATGCCCATGCTCCGCCCCCATCTGCCACTGAATGCGCTGCGGGCTTTCGAAGCCTCGGCGCGGCACTTGAGTTTCACCCGTGCGGCCATCGAGCTGTGCGTGACCCAGGCGGCGGTCAGCCACCAGGTCAAGAGCCTGGAGGCCCAGCTCAACGTCACCCTGTTCAAGCGCCTGCCCAGGGGCCTGATGCTCACCAGCGAAGGCGAGACCCTGCTGCCGGTGCTGCGCGAATGCTTCGACCGCATCGCCCAGACCCTGGGACGATTCGAGGGTGGGCACTATCGTGAAGTGCTGACGGTGGGCGCGGTGGGCACCTTCGCCGTGGGCTGGCTGCTGCCGCGGCTGGAGGACTTCCAGGCACGCCATCCCTATGTCGACCTGCGCCTGAGCACCAACAATAACCGGGTGGACGTGGCGGCGGAGGGCCTGGACTATGCCATCCGCTTTGGCACCGGGGCCTGGCACGGCATCGAGGCGCTGGCGTTGTTGCAGGCGCCACTGTCGGTCTTGTGCGTGCCGGAACTTGCCCGCCAGTTGCACAGCCCGGCGGACCTGCTGGGGCAGACCTTGCTGCGCTCCTACCGCACCGACGAATGGCCGCAGTGGTTCCAGGCGGCGGGGCTGGGGGCCAACAGCCTGTTGCCCCAGAGCGTGGTCTTCGACTCGTCCCTGGGCATGCTCGAAGCGGCGCTGCAAGGCCTGGGCGTGGCCCTGGCGCCGCCCTTGATGTTCCAGCGCCAGTTGGCCAGTGGTGCGGTGGTGCAGCCCTTCGACATCGGCATTGTCACCGGCAGCTACTGGCTGACCCGCCTGCAGTCCCGGGCCGAAACCCCGGCCATGGGCGCGTTCAAGGCCTGGCTGCTGGAAGCGGTGGCCGGCTAGCCATCAATAGCGCCAATGCCCCGGTGTCCAGACCCACTGGCCGGCGTGCCAGCGGTAATGCCCGGCAACCCAGTGATAGCTCGGCGCCGGCGCCATCGGAATCACCTCGACAATGGGCGGCGGCGGTGGCGGCCGGCGAGGATGGGCCGGGGCCACCACGCAGCCTGCCAGGGTGGTGCCAAGCAAGGTGGCGATGAGAATGCTTTGGATCGTACGAAGCATGGGCGGTTTCCTGAGGGGGGCAGTGGGCCCGCGGCCATCGCGGGCGGTTGAGGGTTGAACGTGGCCCGGGGCGAAATCCGTCGCCGGGCCTTCAATCTTTATTGGCTGCGCGGTTTTTCCCCGGGCCCCGCAGGTACATGGCGTCCACCAGTTGCTGGCGCTCCTTGAGCGACAGGCTGCCGGCAAAGTCGGCCAGGACCTCGTCGACCCGGGCCCGCAGGGCGATGTCGGCATCCCGGGACTTGCCCAGTTGGGCATCCAGGGCATTGCGGTCCAGTGGTTCGGCCCCCAGTTCACGCACCACCGCCTGGCGCGCCTCGCGCCCAGCGATGATCAGCGGCTGGCTATCGATGCGAGTCTGGCGCAGCAACTGGCGCAACTGGCGCCGGCGCTCTTCCGGCATCTGCGCCATGGCCTGGCGCAGGCCGTGCTGGGGTACCGCCAGGGCCTGGGCCGGCTTGGGGTGGCCAAGCCACTGATAGAGGCCGCCGGCCACGCCGCCGATCAGGAACACGTTGATCAGCAGCGACAGCACCAGGCAGGTTTTCAGCGCACGCATGGACAGGCTCACTGTTCGGCCTCCTCGGCATTGATGCTCAGGACGAATTCCGCATCGCTCTGGTCGAACACGCTGGGCAGGGCCTCGGCGGAGGTCGACAGCGGCAGGCTCAGGGCCACCGCAAGCATGCCGGCGGCGACTCCGGTAAGGCCGACCCCGACCCAGCCCAGGGAGGCCAGCCAGCCGGCGTAGCGGCTCCAGAACGGCGCGCCGGGCTGCTGCGCGGCGGCGATGATGCGCTGGGCCAGGGCCGGGCTCGGTGCGGGCACCTGGTAGCGGTCCAGCTGGCTGTCGAGCCAGTGCGCCTGGCGCAGGGCTGCCACGGCCTGGGCATCACCGCAGTCGAGCAGGGCCTGGGCGGCGGCGCGTTCAGCGCTGGGCCAGCGTTGCAGGTCGGCGCCATAGGCGTCGGCCAGGTGCACGAAGCGTTCGGGGGTCATGGTTTTCTCCTTCCTGAGAGGTCTGCGCCGGGGGCCTCGGCGAGGTGGCTGCGCAGGTTGCGCCGGGCCCGCGACAGCAGGCTTTCCAGGGCTTCGACGCTGATCTGCATCAGCGCCGCGGCCTCGGTGTTGGACAGTTCCTGGTAGTACTGCAGGACGATCGCCTCGCGCTGGCGATCCGGCAGTTGGTCCAGGGCCTGGGCCATGCGCCGGCTCTGCGCGCTGGCCTCCAGTTGTTCATCGGGCGCCGGGCGGGTGTCCAGGGCCTCGCAGGCGTGCTCGCTATCGACCGGCACATGTTCCTTGCGCCGGCGCAGGCGGTCGTAGCACAGGTTCAGCGCCACCCGGTGCAACCAGGTGTCGAACCGTGCCTGTTCGCTGCGCCAGCTGGCGGCCTGTTTCCAGATCCGCAGAAAGCTCTCCTGGGCGATGTCCCGGGCTTCGTCGGCATCCCCCAGCAGCCGGCTGGCCAGGGCCAGCAGGCGCGGCAGCTTGCGCGTGACCATTTCCTTCACGGCCTGCGCGTCGTTGTTGCCGATGCGTTTGAGCAACTCCAGATCCGGGTCGGTTTCGTTCAAGTGGGCAAGTCTCGGTGCGCTAACGGGGTAGTCCAGGGCATCACGGCATCAGCGCACCCAGCGGCCTTCGACCCAGTACCAGCGCGGCCCATGGGCCTGCCAATGGCCGGGCATCCAGTGCCCGCGCTGCATCACCGGTTGCCAGTGGCCGGGCACCCAGACGTAGCCGTGCCCGCGCCAGCGCCAGTTGCCGCGGTCCCAGGCGTAGCCGGGGCGGGCCACCGGCATCGGCTCATAGCGCATGGGCGGTGGTGCCTGCTGGATGATGATGGTTTCGGCATAGGAGGGCGTGCTTGCCAGCGCACCAAGTGCCAGGGGGATCAGCAGCAATGTGCGCAGACGCAGCAGGGAACGGACAAGCTTCATGATGACTCCTTCAGGCCTGCGTTCGCTGATGAACGCAGCTGATGGGTTCAACGATAGATGGGCTGGGAATCCGTCGCGGGCAAATGAAATTTTTATCCGCTCCCGGTTCAACCCCGGTTCAGCTGGCGGGGGCAGGGCGCGGGCAGCGGCGGCTGGAAATATTTGTGCAGGGGCGGCGACGGATCTCTGCGCGCTGCGCCGTTGAATCAGTAACCGTGCAGCCACGGCTGGCGATGGTCGCCAGCGGCGCTTGCCGGTCGTATCACTGAACCCATGAGGAATTCACCATGTCCCGTCGCATTGCACTGCTGATTGTCATGGCCACCATGCTCTCCCTGGGCGGTTGCGTGGTTTACCCCGGGCACTACCACGGCTGCTGCTATCGCTATGGCTACTACCGCTAGGGCGCTGGGATGAAGAGCGGTGTGCCCCGCGGTTCTTGGCTAACCCCCAGGGGCCCGGCACAATCCTCGACCTTGCAGGGCTTGCCTGGCCGTCAGACGGATGGCGGGCATGGCCCGATGCCGTGGAGGAAGGTGGATGCCCGTCTTGAACGAACAGGATCAGCCCGAGGATCCGGATGCGATTGCGCGCCCGGTGTGCGCCTTGCGCATCTCGACTCAGGAACAGCGCTGGGAGCGGCCGTGGCACAGCCACCGCAAGGCCCAGCTGCTGTTCCCATTGTCCGGCGTGCTCAGTTGCGAGAGCGCCGAGGGCCTGTGGCTGGCCCCGCCGCAATGCGCGGTATGGATCCCCAGCGCCACCGACCATCGGGTCCAGGGGTTGGAGAACGCCCTGGGCTATTGCCTGTTCGTCGAACCCGAGCATGCCCGCTCACTGCCGCAGGCCTGTTGCACCCTGGCAGTATCGCCCCTATTGCAGGAGCTGCTGCAACGCTGCGCGCAATTGCCCTATCTCTATGACCAGCAGGGTGCCGAGGGGCGGCTGATGGCCGTGGCCCTGGACGAGCTGGCGGCGGCGCCCCGGGAGCAGATCCACCTGCCCATGCCCCGGCATGAACAGTTGCGGCGCCTGGCCGGGCAGATCCTTGAACAGCCGGAACGCCGCCTGAGCCTTGGGCAATGGGCCGAGCAGATCGGCCTCAGCGAACGCAGCCTGAGCCGTCTGATTGTGGCCGAGACCGGCCTGAGCTTCGGCCGCTGGCAGCGCCAGTTGCACATTCTTCTGGGGCTCAAGCAATTGGGCCGGGGCGACTCGGTGGAACGGGTCGCGCTGACCCTGGGCTATGACAGCGCCAGCGCCTTTATCCGCATGTTCAAGAAAGCCGTCGGCCAGCCGCCGGGGCGCTTCTTTGCCGAACGCCGCCAGGCCCTGGAGCACGACCTACCCCTGTAGCCGCCGAGCCCGCGAGGCTGCGCAAAGGCTCGCAGGGCCTTGCTTGACGAACACCAGCGCCTTCAAGGCCACCACGGCCACCTCCATCACTGCGGTCGTTTGGCCGGATTGATCAATAACTTGTCAATCTCGGCTGATGCGGACAGGTTCATACCGGAAGATGATAACCATTCTTGTTTGTCAGCTTTCTTGAGGTGTTCCCATGTACTTCGATCATCAGCATTTTCCCCTGGTCTGGATGCGCCCCGCCAAAGGCGCCGGGCAGCCGGGAGTCGAGCCGTTCCAGCAGTTGGAGGCGTTGATGCAGCGCGGTCAGGCCTTCGTCCTGATGAGCGATGCCATGCCCGATCCTGCGCAGCGCAACACCGAGCAGAGCAAGGCATTGCTCAAGCAGGGGGCGTTATGGATGAAACGCAACAAGGCGGCGATCCGTCGCTGGATCAAGGCCATGATCGTCATCGCCCCGGAGCCCGAGGCCCAGGCCGGGGTCGAGGCCTTTGCCGATACCTATGAAAAGTTCTGGGGTTATCCGCTGTTGCACAGTGCCTCGCCGCTGGCGGCCGCCAGCCTGGCCCAGCAACTGCTGGCGCCACCGCGCAGCAACCGGCACAACTGGTGAGTGCGGGGCGGCGGCCCCTAGCCACGCAGGTGTTCGGGGAGGTTGGCGCTGATCACCTTGCCCATGCTGATCCGTGGTTCGACCTGATAGCCCAGGGCTTGGTAGAAGCTTTGCACGGCGGCGTTGCTGCTGAGGATCTGCAGGTTGATCTTCAGGCAGCCGCGGCCCTGCAGGGCTTGTTCGCCATGACGCACCAGGGCTCGGCCAGTGCCGAGCCGGCGCTGTTGCGGGTCCACCGCCAGGGCGTAGAGCCAGCCGCGGTGGCCGTCATAGCCGGCCATCAGGGTGCCTATGACCTGTCCTTGGTCCAGGGCGACGAAGAACAGAGCGTCATCCACCGCGAGCTTGCGGTCGATGGCCAGGCTCGGGGTGTTGTGGGCCGTGTCGTAGCCGAAGCTGCGGTTCCACAGGTCGATCACGGGCTGGCGATGGTGGGGGTTGCTGTATTCGACGATCTGGATCATGGCGTGGCTCGCTAAAGTGGGGGAGCACAGGGGGGGCGGGTTTCAGTCCTGATGGCCGGGCCAGGTTTCAGTGGGGAAATAGGCCTCCAGCCCCGGCTCCTTGTGGTCCACCCCGTCCCGGGTCCAGTAGCAGCTCAAGCGTGAGTAGTTGTCCAGGTCGCCGCGCACCAGGCAGGTGGCGTTGTGCCCCGGCCAGCTGAAACGCAGCACATCGGCTTCGGCCATGGTGGCCCGTTCCACTTTGCCGGTGGCGGTGGTGGTCTTGCCGTCGATGGTCTTGACCAGGGTCAGGGCCTGGTTCTCGTAGCGGATCACCGCGGTGCCCGAGTAGGTCGGCCCGCCATCGGGCTCCTTGCCGATCAGCATGAACTGGCCGGGCACCATGCTGTAGTAGATGTGAAGGTCCTGGTCCTGCTTGGGGGCGGCCTGGGCAGCAAGGCTGGCCAGCAGCAGGCCAAGGAGGGGCGCGCGGCGGGAGAAATACGGCATTGATGCTCACTCCTGTTGAGGCGGGGGGCCATGATTCCAGACTTGGCCCTGCAGATAAATGCCCGGGCTCTAGCGATGTTCGATGACCAGGATCGCCGTGGTGTCGGCCTCCAGGGCTTCGAACACGTGGGGCAGGTCGGCGCTGTAGCGGATGTAGTCGCCGGCCTCCAGGCTCACCGGGCTGTCCGCAGGCCCGGCCAGGGCCCGCCCGCTGCAGATCACCAGGTGTTCCACGGTGCCCGGCAGGTGGGCCTTGGACTGGCGCGCCTGGCCGGGTTGCGCCTTCAGGCGATACAGGTCGCGCTGCGCCCCCGGCGGGCAGTCATCGAGCAGGGTCGCCGCGTAGTGGGCATCCTCGGCATGGGCGGTGGTGCCTTCGTGGGCACGGATGACTTTCAGCTGATGCGCCGGTTGCTGGAAAAACCGCGTCACCTGCAAGCCCATGGCCTGGGCCAGGGCCCACAGGGTCTCGATGCTCGGGTTACCTAGCCCGGCTTCCAGCTGGGACAGGGTGGACTTGGCCACCGCGGCCCGCTTGGCCAGTTCCGAAACGGAGAAACCAGCATTCAGGCGCTCGCGCTTGATGGCCATGGCCAGCAGGCCGATGGGCGAAAGGGAGGTTGGGTCGTTCGTTTTATCGTTCATATCTCTATTAAATCATCCTTGATTCTCTTGACGCAGATAAATTTCGCCGTTCATTATATCGGTTAATTGTTCGGTATAAATAAAACAAGGGCGCCGAGATGAACCGATTGTACAAGGCGGGCCCATGGGCCTGAGCCTGCGCCTGATGGTCATTCCGTACCACGAAATCTACCTGGCCGTGCATTGCCTGGCCCACCTGCAACAGTGCCTGGGGGACTGGCTGGTGGCGGGGCAGACTCACCTGTTTGTCGAGTCGCCGCGCTGGTACAGCCGCTAGGGCCGACCGCCGGGCGCGAGGTGGGCGGTGAATCCATTGCCTGCATTAATGCGAAGCATTACTATTCACGCCCCACTTCCCCAGCGCCCCGCGATGACAGCCAAGCCGCCCCGCAGACCAGGCTTTTTCGAGCACTACGAAGAGTTGATCGGCACCTGGACCCGGCGCTTGCGCAATCGCCAGCAGGCCGAGGACCTGGCCCACGACACCTTTGTCCGGGTGCTGGAATCCGATGCCGCCACGGTGCAGCAGCCGCGCGCCTACCTGCATCAGACCGCGCGCAATATCGCCGTGGATGCCTTTCGCCGAGAAGACCGGCGCGGTGCCCTGGAAGAACAGGGGGTCCACCTCAGCGTGTCGCCCAGCGGCGACCCGGAGCATTTCATGCACGCGATCCAGTTGGCCGATTCCATCGAACGGGCGCTTGGCGAGTTACCGGTCAACTGTCGCAAGGTGTTTGTCTGGCAGAAGATCGAAGGCCTGACCCAGGCCGAGATCGCCGAGCGCCTGGGGCTGTCAAAGAACATGGTGGAAAAGTATATGATCCGCACCCTGCGGCATCTGCGCGACCGTCTGGACGGGTCGGCCCCATGATCAGTCGTGGCGATTTCTCACCCTCTGCCAAACAGGAATTTGCATGATGGACAGCCGCGATTGCGCCAGCGCGCAGGCCAGGATTCGTGACGAGGCGGCGGCCTGGTTCACGCGGTTGCAGGAGCCCGAGGTGAGCCCGGAGCAGCAACTGCGGTTCCAGCAGTGGCTGGCCGAGGATCCGCAGCACCGGCACGAGTTCCAGTTGCTCGAAGCCCTGTGGGCGGCCACCGACCTGGTGCCCAGGGCGCGCCTGCAAGCGCTGTGCGCCACCCCGCCGGCCAAGGCCCGGCGGCGCCCGCTGCTGCGCTTTGCCCTGGCTGCCGGGGTGGCGGCGCTGGCCGTGGGCCTGGGGCTGTTCAGTGGCCTCAACCAGCCGGTTTCCTACAGTGCGCAATTCGTGACCGCCCTGGGCGAGCGCCGCCATGTGGCCTTGCCCGATGGCTCGCAGGTCGACCTGAACAGCCGCAGCCACCTGCAGGTGCGTTATGCCAGGAACCAGCGGCTGATCGAGCTGGTGGAAGGCGAAGCCCTGTTCAACGTCGAGCACGACACGGATCGGCCCTTCGTGGTGGCGGCGGGAGCGGGCAAGGTCACGGTCACCGGCACCCGCTTCGATGTGCGCCGCGATGAACGCCAGACCCGGGTGGCAGTGGAGCAGGGCCGGGTCAAGGTGCAGGGGCGCGACGCCGCAGCGGATGATTTCATCGCCCTGACCCCGGGCCAGGGCACCCAGGTCGATGAGCACGGCAAGGTGGCTCAGGCCTACGCGGTGAACCCCGAGGCGCTCACGGCCTGGCGCAGCGGCAAGCTGGTATTCAACAACGCCTCCCTGGCCGAGGTGGTGGCCGAAGTCTCGCGTTATCGCGAACAGCCCCTGCGGGTAGCCAGCGCCGCAGTGGGTGAGCTGCGCCTGACCAGCGTGTTCAAGTCCGACGACACCCAGGCGCTGCTCAAGGCCCTGCCGAGCATCCTGCCGGTGGAGGTGCGGACCCTTGCCGACGGTAGCCAGGAAATTTTTTCACGTTAGATTCAGGTTTTTTTTCAGTTCATCGTCTTCTTGTCCAACTGCAACTGGTTTGCATTAACAGACGCACCTTTGTGTGATCGACAGGATTGCCGCCGACGTGAAAAAAATAGCTGTTTCTCCCGCCGTATCCCCGTTGCCCGCGCGCCGCTGGCTGCCCCTGGCCCTGGCCCTGGCGGTCAGTGCGGCCTTGCCCCAGGCCCAGGCCGGGCAAGCCGCCGCCATTCACATCCAGGCCCAGCCGCTGGGCCAGGCCCTGAGCCAGTTGGGCCTGCAGACCTCGTTGCAGGTGTTCTTCAGCCCCGAGCTGGTGGCCGGCAAGCAGGCCGCGGCGGTGGACGGCAACCTGTCCCCGGAACAGGCCCTGGGCCAGTTGCTCCAGGGCAGTGGCCTGCAATACCGGATCGACGGCGGTTCGGTGACCCTGAGCCCGGCTCCGGCAGCCACGGGCGGTGCCCTGGAACTGGGCACCAGCAGCATCAGCGTGGTGGGCGACTGGCTGGGCGATGCCGATGTGCAAAAGGTCCAGAACCACCCCGGTGCACGTACGGTGATCCGCCGTGAGGCCATGGTGGAGCAGGGCGCGATGAACGTCGGCGACGTGCTGCGCCGGGTGCCCGGGGTGCAGGTCCAGGATGCCAACGGCACCGGTGGCAGCGATATTTCCCTGAACGTCGGCGTGCGCGGCCTGACCTCGCGCCTGTCGCCGCGCTCCACGGTGCTGATCGACGGCGTGCCGGCGGCCTTTGCACCCTATGGCCAGCCGCAGTTGTCCATGGCGCCGATTTCCTCCGGCAACCTGGACAGCATCGATGTGGTGCGCGGCGCCGGTTCCGTACGCTACGGGCCGCAGAACGTCGGCGGGGTGATCAACTTCGTGACCCGGGCGATTCCGGAAAAGGCCACCGGGGAAATCGGCACCACCCTGGAAACCTCCCGGCAGGGCGGCTGGAAGCACATCGACACGGCTTTCCTCGGCGGCACTGCGGACAACGGCCTGGGGGTGGCGCTGCTGTATTCCGGGGTCAACGGCAATGGCTACCGCGAGGGCAACAACGGCAACGACATCGACGACGTGATCCTCAAGACCCACTGGGCACCCACCGAGCAGGACGAGTTCTGGTTCAACCTGCATTACTACGACGCCACCGCCGACATGCCCGGCGGCCTGACCCAGAAGCAGTACGACGCCAAGCCCTACGACTCCGATCGCGACTGGGACAACTTCAGCGGCCGGCGCAAGGATGTGTCCTTCAAGTACCAGCGCCAGGTCGACGACCGCACCCAGTTCGAAGTGCTGACCTACTACTCCGACAGCTTCCGCGGCAGCAACATTGCCGCCAGCGACCAGAAGACCCTGGTTTCCTACCCGCGCACCTACTACACCTTCGGCATCGAGCCACGGGTGTCCCATGTGTTCGACCTGGGGCCCACCACCCAGGAAGTCAGCGTGGGTTATCGCTACCTCAAGGAAGGCATGCATGAACAGGCCGGCCGCGTGGCCCTGGTGAACAACCAGCCGGTGCTCACCGCGGACTCCGACGGCCATGTCTACCAGGACCGTACCGGCGGCACCGAGGCCAATGCCTACTACATCGACGACAAGATCGACGTCGGCAACTGGACCATCACCCCGGGCATCCGCTTCGAGGACATCAGCACCCACTGGCACGACCGGCCGGTCCCGGGCACCAACGGCGTGCGAGTGCAGGAGAAGCGCCGCAGCATCGACAGCAACGAACCGCTGCCGGCCCTGAGCGTGATGTATCACCTGTCCGATGCCTGGAAGCTGTTCGCCAACTACGAGACTTCCTTTGGCAGCCTGCAGTACTTCCAGCTGGGCCAGGGCGGCAAGGGCGACCAGACGGCCAACGGCCTGAGCCCGGAGAAGGCCAAGACCTACGAGATCGGCACCCGCTACAACGATGATGTGTGGGGCGGTGAAGTGACGCTGTTCTACATCGACTTCGACGACGAGCTGCAATACATCAGCAACGACGTGGGCTGGACCAACCTGGGGGCCACCAAGCACCAGGGCCTGGAAGCCTCGATGCATTACGACCTGGCAGCCCTGGACCCGAGCCTTGACGGCCTGACCGCCAACGCCGGCTTCACCTACACCCGCGCCAGCTATGAAGGCGAGATCCCCGGCTTCAAGGGCCGCGACCTGCCGTTCTACTCGCGCCAGGTGGCCACTGTCGGCCTGCGCTACGACATTGACCGCTGGACCTACAACATCGACGCCTTCGCCCAGTCCAAGCAGCACTCGCCGGGCACCGGGGTGAACGCCAACGGCAGCTTCAACGGCAACTACATCACCGATGGCAGCGCCGATGGCCGGTACGGCGACATGCCGGGCTATGTGCTGTGGAACATCCGTGGTGGCTATGACTTCGGGCCGCAGTTGTCGAACCTGAAGCTGGGGGCCGGCGTGAAGAACGTCTTCGACCGCCAGTACTTCACCCGTTCCAGCGACAACAACTCGGGGATCTACGTGGGCGCGCCCCGGACCTTCTTTGTCCAGGCCAGCGTCGGCTTCTGACCCCCGCAACAGGCGCCGGCTTGCCGGCGAATCCCCAGAGCGGCGCAGGTTCTGGGAGATGGGCCATGGCGGGCGGCCCCTTCGCTGGCAAGCCAGCTCCTGCATGGAGGGCGGCGAATCCCTGGCGCAATGCTGTGCTTTAGTGGCTCAGACCTTGAGTACCTTGCCGCTGGCGGCCACCGCCAGCAGCAGGACCGCGATCAGGCCGAAGGCCGCGCTCAGGCTGCTGCCATGGGCAATGAAGCCGATCACCGCCGGCCCGGCCAGGATGCCGGCGTAACCCAGGGTGGTGATGGCCGGCACGGCGATGCTTTCGGGCATGACGTTCTGCTTGCCCACGGCGGTGTAGAGCACCGGCACTATGTTCGAGCAACCCGCGCCCACCAGGGCATAACCCACCAGCGCCGCCTCCCAGGCCGGGGCCAGGGTCGCCAGCAACAGGCCAGCGGCGGCCGTGGTGCCGCCGATGATGATCACCCGGCGCGCGCCCAGGCGATGGACGATGGCATCGCCCGTCAGGCGGCCCAGGGTCATGGTCAGGGCGAAGGCGGCGTAGCCCAGGCCGGCGTAGGCGGCATCCAGGTCGCGCTCGGCGGTGAGGAAGACCGCGCTCCAGTCCAGCACCGCGCCTTCGGCGAGGAACACCACGAAGCACAGGCAGCCGATGAACAGCACCACACCATGGGGCACGGCAAAGGCCGGGCCCGAGCTCTGGCTGCCATAGGGCAGCATGTGCGGCGCGGCCTTGAGCAGCGCCAGCAGCATCAGGGCGATCACCACCAGGGTCGCGCCCAGTGGCGACAGGCCCAGGCCGAGCAGGGCGCTGACCCCCGCGGCGCCGACGATCCCGCCCAGGCTGAACAGCCCGTGAAAGCCCGACATCATGGTCTTGCCGCTGGCCCGCTCGACAATCACCGCTTGCAGGTTGACCGTGGAATCCACGCCGCCCAGCCCGGCGCCGAACATGAACAGCGCGGCCATCAGCAGCGGAATCGAGGTCAGGGTGGCCAGCAAGGGCAGGGCCAGGCAGATCAGCAGGGTGCCGCCGGCCATCACTTTGCGGCAGCCGAAGCGCCCGGCCAGGGCGCCGGCAATCGGCATCGCGAGGATCGAACCCACCCCCAGGCACAGCAGCAACAGGCCCAGGGTGCCTTCGTCGAGCCCGGCCCGGGCCTTGGCGTAGGGCACCAGCGGGGCCCAGGCGGCAATGCCGAAGCCGGCGATGAAAAAGGCGATGCGCGTGGACATCTGTTCGAGGCGGCCGGGGGTGGCCTGGAAGTGGGTGTTGCTGGCAGTCATAAAAATCCTTGGCGATCGAACTCGCTGCCGGCCGCCTGATGCCCCCATGGCGTGATGGCGGCCGGGTGGGGATTGTGACAAATCTGGCCCTCGAAGGTTGCAGAAATCCGCAGCGCAGTGCTTCTGCAGCGGGTTGCGGGTGAAATAAATTTGCGCAGGCCGGCGGTTTGTTTCGCATAATCGGCGGCTGTGCACAAAAACGTTGCAGTGCGTGCCGTTCCTTCCCGGAGTTTTCCTGCCCATGAATGCCAGCCTCGACGCCTACGACCTGAAGCTGCTCGCCGAGCTGCAACGTGACGCCAGCACCGCGCAAAGCGAGCTGGGGCTGCGGGTCAACCTGTCCACCGCGGCGGTCAACCGGCGGCTCAAGCGCCTCTGCGACGAGGGGGTGATCGAGCGCTACAGCGCCATCGTCGCGCCGGATGCCCTGGGGCACGAACTGAGCATCATCGTCGAGGTGGAAGTGGAGAGTGAGCGCATCGACCAGATCGACGCCCTCAAGCGCAACTTCCAGGCCTGCCCCCAGGTCCAGCAGTGCTACTACGTGGCCGGCGAGTGCGATTTCGTGCTGATTTTCTGCGTGCGCAACATGGCCCAGTACACCCAGCTGACCCGCGAACTGTTCTTCGACAACCCCAACGTCAAGCGCTTCAAGACCCTGGTGGCGATGAACCGGGTCAAGGTCGGCCTGGAAGTGCCCACGGCCGGCTGAGGTTCAGGGGGCCTGCGGGGCTTGCCCGAGAAAGCCACGAACCCAGGGGCTTCTGTGGCAGGTGGCGTCGGCTGGGGTACCGCGCACAGGTCGTCTTGCCGGCCTGAGCCGGTGTTGTCCTCTGGTCGAGCCGCCGGTTTCTCCGTAATGTCAGTGGCTCGGTTTTCCAGGAGGCGGTGTGATGGCGGCGTTCTACGATGCACGGGGCAACATCTATGGGGTGGTGACACCCGCGCGGTTGCGCAGCCTGGGGGTCGCCTTGCCCGGCAGCGCCGCGCAGGCCGCGCGGGACCGGCGCTTGTGGAGCGAGCAGGCCATCGCCGCCCTCTGTGACTGGGCTCCGGGCACCCGCCCGCCGGGGGCCAAGGCCCACCGTAGCGACGGTCTGCTGGTGGGGCCGTTCCAGGACGTGGCGCCCTTCGATCTGCTGATCGTCAACACCGACGGCACCCTGGCCGAGCGCAGTGGCAATGGTTTGACGATCTTTTCCCAGGCCCTGGCCGAGCAGGGGTTGCTGGCCGAGCAGGGGCCAACCCTGTTGCAGGTGCACCATGACCAGCCCACCGGTACCTCGCCGGTGGCCACCGTGGTGGAGCCGGCCCGGGTGGCGGGGGTGCCAGGGTTCTGGCTGGACCTCGGCCAGCCGTCCTTCGGGCCCGAGGCGGTGGCCGCCATTGGCGTCGAGGCGGTGACCTTGAACGGTCGCGAGCTGAGCCGGGTGGCACCGTTGCAGGCACTCGACCCGCGGTGGGAGCACAGCCAGTTCGTGCGCATCGGCAACCCGCACTGCGTGACCCTGCTGGAGGATGCCGAGGCCTTGCCCGGCAACCCGCAGATGCTCGAAGCGCCACTGGCCGAAGGGCTGACGGCCACTGCTTTTGCCTTGCCCCTGGGCAGCGGCGAACCCTGCCCGGCGGGGGTCAACCTGCAATGGGCGGCGCGGGAATCGGCGCAGCGCATCGTCGCCCGGGTGTTCGAACGCGGCGAAGGGCCGACCGCCTCTTCGGGCACCAGCGCCAGCGCCGTGGCCTGCGCGGCGTGGCGGGTGGGCTGGGTCAAGGCCGGACGGGTCGAAGTGCTGATGCCGGGCGGCACCGCGCCCTTGATGTTGCAAGAGACCGACGGGGTGTTGACCCGGGTGAGCCTGTTCGGCACGGCGCTGGCACTGGCTGAGTGAGGACGCCGGAGTCGCGGTGGCGGAGTGCAAAACGGCTGGAGTTTCTATAGCGTGGCGGCAGTCGCGGCTGGTCGCTCGATACAGCCCACATTTACCGAAAGGACTCGACATGCAAAAAGGAACGCCTCGCCGAGCTTTGCTCAAAGGCACGGTTATGGCCCTGGGGGCTGCGGTCGCTGGCAGCCTTGGCGGCTGTCTGACCAGCAGGCTGTACGAAAGCCGGGCCAGCAATGAGGTCTATACGGAAACCGTCAGCCAGTTCTACATCACGGCGGACGCGAAGAGCTTCGTCATTCTTGGCAAGCAGTATCACTACTTCGTGATGGTCGATCCTGAGTTGCTGAAGGCCATCAAGTCGGACCTGCATGGGAAAATGCAGGCCGAGTTTTCGCAGATCCTCGTCAATGCGTGGCAGAACCTGGAGGGTGAGCTGGTCCTGAGGATACCCGGGCTGGACCAGCTCGACGCCCAGCAGATCGATGCAGCCCAGGCTTTGGGCTTCGTTGTTGCAAGGTCGCAGAACGCCCTGTTGCACCGCTATGCCATTCGCGGCAGCCGCTTTGAGTCCAAGCGGGATATCAGCGCCTATCCGGCCAACGCGTTGAACAGCACCTACACCCTGAATTTCTCGGCGTACCGGGAGAAGAGCAAGGTCGGCCAGGTGTTGCTGACGCCGGTTACCCTCACCGCAGACGGTGTATTGACGATCCTCGCCCTGCCGCTGTTGCCGCTGGCGTTCATGGGGGCCCAGCCGTTTCGGGTCAAGTAAGCATCGCCACGGGTCAGTCGCCGGCCAGTTGCACCTGGGCCATCTGCCGTTGCATCAGCACTTTGCCGTGGCGGATGGAGTACAGCGCCAGGCCCTGGCTTCGGATCATTTCGTAATCGCTGTCGGCAGACAGGATCAGCAGGTTCGCCGGGCGACCTTCTTCGATGCCGTAGCGCTCGCCCAGGGCCAGGGCCTTGGCGCTGTTGTCGGTGACCAGGTCCAGGGCGTTCTGCAAGTTGCGGTAGCCGAGCATGTGGCAGATGTGCAGGCCGGCTTCCAGTACCCGCAGGATGTTGCCGTTACCCAGGGGGTACCAGGGGTCGACAATCGAGTCCTGGCCAAAGCACACGTTCATCCCGGCCTCCAGCAGCTCATTGACCCGGGTCACGCCGCGGCGTTTCGGGAAGCTGTCGAAGCGCCCCTGCAGGTGGATGCTTTCGGTGGGGCAGGAGACGAAGCTGATGCCCGAATGCCCCAGCAGGCGGAACAGCTTGGCGCAGTAGGCGTTGTCGTAGGAGCCCATGGCGGTGGTGTGGCTGGCGGTGACCCGGGAGCCCATGCCCCGGCTGCGCGCTTCTTCGGCCAGCACTTCAAGAAAGCGCGAATGCGGGTCATCGGTTTCGTCGCAGTGCACGTCCACCAGGCAATCGGTGCGTTCGGCCAGGTCCATGAGGAACTTCACCGAGCTCACGCCCTGGTCCCGGGTGTATTCGAAGTGCGGAATACCGCCCACCACATCGGCGCCCAGGCGGATGGCTTCTTCCATCAGCTCGCGGCCGTTGCGGAACGATTCGATGCCCTCCTGGGGGAAGGCGACGATCTGCAGGTCGATCAGGTGCGCGCTTTGCTCGCGCACTTCGAGCATGGCCTTGAGGGCGGTGAGGTCCGGGTCGGTGACGTCGACATGGGTGCGTACATGCTGGATGCCGTGGGCGGCCAGGGCGCGGATGGTCTTGTGGGCGCGGGCGCGGGTGTCTTCGGCGGTGATGGTGGCCTTGCGTTCGCCCCAGCACTCGATGCCTTCGAACAGGGTGCCGCTCATGTTCCAGCGCGGCTCGCCCGCGGTGAGGGTGGCGTCCAGGTGAATGTGCGGTTCGACGAAGGGCGGCACCACCAGGTTGCCGCCGGCATCCAGGTGCTCGGGGCCGAAGGCCGGCGCGGCGGTGGGGGCGTCCGGGCCCTGCTGGACGATGCGGGCGATGCGGCCGTTTTCCAGGTGCAGTTGGTGCAGGCCTTCACGGTGGCGCAGGCGGGCGTTGGTGATCAGCATCGGAGCGGTTCCTCGGGTCGGGCAATCAGCGGTTCAGCCGTGGGATCCGGGCGGCGGCCCTTGTCCCTCGGTCATTGGGCTGTGCTTCAACCGGTACCGGTCGAAGCAGGCAGGTGGTTCGGGGCGGGTCATGATAGACCCGGAACGCGCCGGGAGGGCAAGGCCCGGGTTCAGGCCCGGGCGTCGAGGGTGGCGCTGGTGCGGGCGCGGAGCCAGGCGCTGAGCAGGACATAGCTCAGGCTGGCCACGCCGATGCCCACCAGCGGCGCGACCCAGGGCGAGCAGAAGGCTGCCAGGGTGCCCAGGCCATAGGCGGCCAGGCCCGGCCAGTTCCAGGCCGGCAACTGGCTGTCGGCCAGGCGCGGGTAGCGGCCGCGCCAGCGGTAGAAGAAGTCCGCCATGATCACCCCGCCAATCGGCGGAATCACCGTGCCCAGCAGGATCAGGTAGGGCACCAGCAGGTCGTACATGCCGAGCATCGCCAGCAGGGTGCCGATCAGCGCGCCCACCAGGGTCACGGTCTTGCGCCGGTCGGTGCGCAACAGGTTGCAGCCGGCCACGGCGAAGTTGTAGATGGTGTTGTCCTGGGTGCTCCAGATGTTCAACAGCAGCATGGCCATGGCCGCCATGGCAAAACCCTGGAGCAGTAGCACTTCGACCACGTCCGGCTGCTGGTAGACGATGGCGCCGTAGGCACCGATCAGCACCATCAGGCCGTTGCCGATAAAGAAGCCGATCAGGCTGGCGCTCACCGCCACCCGCGCCGAGCGGGAAAAACGGGTCCAGTTGGTGGCCTGGGTGGCGCCGCTGACGAAGGTGCCGAACACCAGGGTGATGGCGCTGGAGAGGTCCAGGCTGGCGCTTGGCGTGACCCCCAGCAAACCGTCGAGGCCGCCGATCTGCCGGGTGGCCACCCACATCGACAGCAGCAACAGCAGGCCCATGGCCGGCACCGCGATCCAGGACAGGATCTCCAGGCCGCGATAACCGATGTAGGCGGTGGCGCAGAAGGCCATGCCGAACAGCAGCATCAGCCCCAGTACCGCACCCGGATCCAGCTGGAAATACTTGCCCAGCACCACCGCGGCGGTGGCGGTGCCCCAGGCGTACCAGCCGATCTGGGTGAAACCCAGGATCAGGTCGCTGAGCTTGCTGCCCCGTTCGCCGAAGCAGAAACGCCCCATCAGCACCGTGTTCAGCCCGCTCTTGAAGGCGATGTAGCCCAGGCTGGCGGCGTAGATCCCCAGCAGCAGGTTACCGACGAGGATCACCACCAGCAGGGTGGTGAAGTCGAAGGCCACCCCCAGCTTGCCGCCGGCGAACATGGTGGCAGTGAAGAAGGTGAAGCCCAGCAGCACCATGGCCATGGAGGCCAGGCCCTTGCGGGCGTGCTGCGGAACTTCGCTCAAGGGGTAGTCGTTGCCGGGTTCGTGCTGGGTCATGGGCCTGTCCCTGGTCGCAGTGATGCCACGCTGTTGCAGGCGCCGTGCCAATCCTTGACGGCAGGGCCGGGCGCCCCAGCAGTTATAGCCGATGCCCGTGCCCCTGCACCGGGTGCCTGTGGCCCGGGGGCGAAAGCGGTGCACCCTTGGGCCAGATTGGTTCACCGGCGGTTCAGTCCTCGTCGGGGCTGAAAATGCTTTCGATGGGCAGCTGGAAGGCCCGGGCAATCTTGAACGCCAGGGGCAGGCTGGGGTCGTAGCGCCCGGTCTCGATGGCATTCACCGTCTGCCGTGACACCTCGAGGCGGGTGGCCAGTTCGGCCTGGGACCAGCCTTGCCGGGTGCGCAGTTCGCGCAGTTGGTTGTTCATCGGTAGCGCCGCACGCCGGCCACCGTGGCCAGGGCCCAGACCAGGCCCATCACGGGCCATACGTAGAACATCGAGAGCCGGGGCAGGCCGGCGGTTTCCAGGAAGCCGTAGCTGAAGGTGATCAGCGCGGTGCAGACAAAGGACAGGCCCAGGGCTTCGAGCTGGATGCGCCGGGCCAGTTCGTCCATGCGTCGCAACTGGCGCATCACCGCCAGGGCCATGGCCACCATGGGGATCACCGGCACCAGGGCCAGGGCGATCTTGCCCGGGCCCGGGTTCATGTCCGCCAGCCAGTGGCTGCTCAGCAGCACGCAAGCGATGTAGGCCAGCAAGGCCAGGCCGAATTCCCTGAAATAGCGTTTGGTGCCCATGGGCGATCTCCTTTTAGTAAAGTGTCCTTTACATTAGGCGGGGCGCTTTTTCATGTCAAGGGTGCTTTACATCGGCGCCGTCACGCTCAGTCGAAGAGGGCCACGCTGCGCCGGCCTTCGTGGAAGTCGAAGGCCTCCTGGATATCCCGTTCCACGGTGCGTCCCAGGGACAGCGGCGGCAACTGGTCCGGGGCGAAGAACGCCGCGTCGCTGGTTTCGCTGCCGGCCATCGGGGCCTCGGCGTCTTGCCGTTCGCAGAGGAAGTAGAGCTTGTAGAAGTCCCGGTGGTCGGGCTTGTAGGGCCCCTTGGCCTTGTGCCGCAGGCCGTACAGCTGGCGCACCGAAACCTGCAGCCCGGCTTCTTCGTGGACTTCCTTGATGATGTTCTGCGCCGCCGACAGGCCCACATCGGCGTAGCCCCCGGGCAGGGCCCAGAGGCCGTCGTGCTGCTCGCGCACCAGGAGGATCTTGCCGTCCTCGATCAGCGCGCCGCGCACTTCCACCATCGGCGTCGAGTAGCGCTGGGCGAAGTCCGAGACCAGTTCGTTGATGCGTTCCAGGGGCACGTTGCCCAGCTGCGCGAGCATGTCGTGGGCGATCTCGGCGACTTCCTGGTAGCGCTCGCGATCATGCACGTCGCGGCAAAAATGCAGGCCGGTGGAGGCGATGGCTTGCAGGCGTTTGGCGTGGGTCAGCCAGCTGCTTTCCATGAGAGAGGTTCCTGCAACGTCAGAGAGAAGGCGCTTGTTTTAAGCCCTGGGCGCGCTGGGAGCAAGCACCACGCCGTGGTCGGCGGCGTGGCGCGGTGGGATCACCCGGTGAGCTGTTGCCGATGGCAACGCACTTGCTGCGTCGCATCGCCCAGCAGCTGTTGCGGCAGCTCGCAGCCCGGGCCGCGGCGGCTGCAGCGGTCGAAGAAGAAACAGCCGGCGGGCAGCTTGCGGTTGCCCGGCAGTTCGGTGGGCGCCGAGAGCTGGCTGTCCGCCAGGGGCGCACCGAGGCGCGGCACCGCCTCCAGCAGCAGTTGGGTATAGGGGTGGCGCGGGCGCTCCAGCACCTGTTCGGCGCTGCCCAGTTCGACGATCTGCCCCAGGTACATCACCGCCACCCGGTCGGCCATGTGCCGGACCACCGAGACGTTGTGGGAGATCAGCACGAAGGTCAGGCCGCGGCTGCGTTGCAGGTCCGCCAGCAGGTTGAGGATCTGCGCCTGCACCGAGATGTCCAGGGCCGAGGTCGGCTCGTCGAGGACGATGATGTCCGGGTTCGACGCCAAGGCCCGGGCAATGGCGATGCGCTGGCGTTGGCCGCCGGAGAACTGGTGCGGGTAGCGCTCCAGGTATTCGCCGCGGATGCCTACCTGCTGCGCCACCTTGGCGGCGATTTCGCGCATCTGCGCCACCGGGGTGTTGCCCAGGGCGAACAGCGGCTCGGTGATGATCTTCCAGATCGGCAGGCGCGGGTCGAGGGACGACTGCGGGTCCTGGAACACGATCTGCACGTGGCTGTGGCGCTCGCGGTCGCTGGCGTAGGCCCAGCGCAGGTCGCCGCTGCTGGGCTTGACCAGGCCCATGAGCAGTTGCGCCAGGGTGCTCTTGCCGCAGCCGGATTCGCCGACGATGCCCAGGGTTTCCCCGGGGCGCAGTTCCAGGTCGATGCCGTTCAGGGCATGGGCGAAGGCCCGCGGCCGGCCCAGCCAGTCGTTGCTCAGGGGAAAGCGCACCTGTACATCGTTGAGGCGCAGCAGCGGCTCGCTGCCGGCTCGGGGTTGCGAAGCATTCATTGGGCGGACTCCGGGGCAGCCAGCCAGCAGGCGCTCTTGTGCTGCTGGCTGGCGTTGATCGAATGCAGCGGCGGCCGTTGGGCACACACCGCCATGGCCTGGCTGCAGCGCTCGCGGAAGGTGCAGCCGCCGGGCAGGTGAGCAAGGTTGGGCACCTGCCCGGGAATGGTCAGCAGCGGCTCGCCGGGGCGCACTTGCTCCGGCAGGCCGCTGAGCAGGCCACGGGTGTAGGGGTGTTGCGGGTCGAGCATGACCTGGGCAGTACTGCCTTGCTCCACCACGGCGCCGGTGTACATCACATAGACCCGGTCGCAGAACTGCGAGACCACCGCCATGTCGTGGGTGATCAGCAGGATCGCGGTACCCCGTTGCCGGGCTTTCTCGCGCAGCAACAGCAGCACCTGGCGCTGCACGGTCACGTCCAGGGCGGTGGTGGGTTCATCGGCGATCAGCAACTGCGGGTCGCAGGAAAACGCCAGGGCGATCATCACCCGCTGGCGCATGCCGCCGGACAGCTCGAAGGGGTAGGCCTGCAGCACCTGCTCGGGGTCGGCGATGTGCATGTCGCGCAGCAGGTCGATGGCCTTGGCCCGGGCCTGTTCCTGGCTCAGGCGCTGGTGATGGATGATCACGTCGAGCATCTGCCGGCCGATGCGCCGGGTCGGGTTGAGGGCGGTCATCGGCTCCTGGAAGATCATCGCCGCATCGCGGCCGCGGATCTGCAGCAGCTGTTTTTCCGGGGTGGCGAGCATGTCGCGGCCCAGCAGGCTCAGGCTGCCGGAGGTGATGCGGTAGCTGCGCTCGGGCAGCAGCCGCAGGCTGAGCATGGCGGTCACCGACTTGCCCGAGCCGGATTCGCCGACCACGCCGACGATTTCCCCCGGGTTGACGTGCAGCGACACGCCGTTGAGGGCCTGCACATTGCTGCGGTAGGCGGGGAATTCCAGGCTCAGGTTGTCGATGTTGAGAACGGCGGATGAGCTCATGGTCATTTCCCCTGTTGCCGTGGGTCGAGCAGGTCACGGATGCCGTCACCCAGCAGGTTGAAACCGGTGGCGGTGAACAGGATCGCCAGCCCGGGAAAGGTCGAGTACCACCAGTTGTCGAGGATGAAGTTGCGCCCGGTGGCCACCATCGCCCCCCATTCGGCGGTGGGCTGCTGCGCACCCAGGCCAATGAAGCCCAGGGCCGAGGCCATGAGGATGGCGCTGCCGATGTCCAGGCTCAGTTGCACCAGCAGCGGCGGCATGGCGTTGCGCCCCACGTGCCAGCTGACGATGTGCCAGCGCCCGGCGCCGTAGGTCTGCGCCGCCTTGACGTAGCCCATCTGGCGGATGCTCAGGGCCTGGCCCCGGGCCAGGCGCACATAGAACGGAATGCGCACCAGGGTGATCGCCAGCATGGCGTTGAACAGGCTCGGGCCCAGGGCGGCGGCCAGGGCCATGATCAGCACCAGCGATGGCACCGAGAGCATGATGTCCATCAGGCGCATGATCAGGCTGTCGAAGCGCCCGCCGATGATCCCCGACAGGCAGCCCAACAGGCCCCCGGCCAGGCACGAGGCGAAGGCCACGAACAGGCCCACGCCCACCGACTGGCGGCTGCCGTGGAGCACCCGGCTGAACAGGTCGCGGCCCACTTCGTCGGTGCCGAACCAATGGGCGGCGCTGGGAGCGGCCAGGCGTTGGGCCAGGTTCAGGGCATTGGGATCATGGCTCGACAGCCAGGGGGCGAAGGCCATGCACAGCAGCACCAGCAGGGTCATGCACAGCCCGGCGATGGTCAGCGGGCTTTGCCGCACGCGGTAGCCCAGGTAGGCCAGGCGGGTGCGCCAGCCGCTGGCCTGCGCGGTGGGTTGTGGCAGGGGAATGTTCAAGGGAGCGGACATCTCAACTTACCTCGCCAATGCGCGGATCGATCACCCGGTACAGCAGGTCGATCGCCATGTTCAGCAGCACATAAATGAACGACACCAGGATCGCGAAGCCCATCACCGCCGGGAAATCCAGGGCCTGGATCGACTTCACCACGTAGGCGCCCATGCCCGGCCAGGCGAATACCGTCTCGGTCAGTACCGCGCCGTACAGCAAATCGCCCAGGGTCAGGCCGAGCACCGTCACCGAGGGGATCAGGGCGTTGGGCAGGGCGTGGCGCAGGATCACCGCCCAGCGCGACAGGCCGTAGGCCCGGGCGGTGCGGATGTAGTCTTCGCCCAGTTGGTCGAGCATGGCCGAGCGGATCTGCCGCGCCACCACCCCGAGGTTGACGAAGCCCAGGGTCACCGCCGGCAGGATCAGGTGCTGCAGGGCATTGAGGAACAGCGGGATGTCCCCGGCCAGCAGCGAGTCGATCAGGTAGAAGCCGCTGACCGTGGGCGGCGGCTCCAGGCCTTCGTCCAGGCGCCCGCTGCCGGGCAGCCAGCCGAGGTGGCCGTAGAACAGCACGATCAGCCCCAGCCCCAGCCAGAACGCCGGGGTGGAAATGCCGGTGACCGCCAGGGTGCGGGCGATCTGGTCGATGAAGCGGTTGTGATAGACCGCCGACAGCACCCCCAGCGGCACCCCCACCAGCACCGACAGCAGCAGGGCGGCCAGGGCCAGCTCCAGGGTTGCCGGGAAGAAGCTCTGCAGGTCCTCCAGCACCGGGCGGCTGGTGCGGATTGAGGTGCCCAGGTCGCCGTGCAGCAGGTCGAGCATGTAGCGCCCGTACTGCTGGTACAGCGGCAGGTCCAGGCCCAGCTGGTGGCGGATGTTCTGCACGATGGCATCGCTGGCCCGGTCGCCGGCGATCAGCCGCGCCGGGTCACCGGGAATCAGGTGCGAGATGGTGAAGGTAATCAGCGAAACCCCGACCACGACCAGCAACAGGCCGAGCAGGCGTTTGCGCAACATATTCAGGAAGGCCATGAGGCAACCTCGTTAACGCTTGACGAACGGCAGGGGGCACGACGGCCCCTCGCCGGGGACACGGCAACCCGTCGCCGCCCCGTTTCAGGGGCCGGCGACGGGGAACGCAGGGCCGGTCCTACTTGCTGATTTCAGCGATGTTGAACACCTGTTCCAGCATCGGGTGGAACACGTAGCCCTTCACCGAATCGCGCATCGGCAGGCTGTAGTTCTTCTGGTACAGGTAGGCGTAGACGTTGTCCTTGAGGACGATCTTCTGCGCCTTCTGGTACAGCTCGATGCGCTTGGCGGTGTCGTTGGTGGCCGCCGCCTCGCGGATCAGGCTGTCCACCTCGGGGTTGCTGTAGAACGAGCGGTTGCCCGGCAGGCCCTGGAGGCTGGAGTCGAACCAGAAGTTCATGAACATGTAGGGGTCGGCGAAGTCCGGGCTCCAGGAGCCGATGGCCACGTCGTAGTCGCCCTTGCCCACCCGTTCACGCATGGTGGCGTTGGCCAGCTTCTCCATCTTCAGGTTGATGCCCAGGGGCGCCAGGCCCGCTTGCAGGGTCAGGCCGATGGACTCCCAGTTGGCGTCCTTGTCCGAGTAGAGGTAGGTCAGGTTGCTGATTTTCTGCGGGACCTTGGCCAGGCTGGCCTTGGCGCCGTCGAGGTTCTGCTGCATCAGCGGCAGGCTCGGGTCGTGGGCCCACATGCCGTCGGGGATCGGCCCGTTCATCAGCTTGGCCTGGCCCTTGAGGATGCCGTCGACGATGCCCTTGTAGTCGATGGCCTGGACCAGTGCCTGGCGCGCTTCGACGTTGTCCAGAGGCGCACGCTTGTTGTTCAGGTACAGGTAGTTGACCCGCAGCGAGGGGAAGGTCTGGATCACGATGCCTGGCTTGCCGGCCAGGGTGCCGAGCTGGTCTTCGGGCATGTCCTCGATGATGTCCAGGTCGCCGCGTTCCAGTTGCAGGCGGCGCACCGAGGCCTCGCTGATGATCTTGATCACCACCTTGTTCAGGCTCGGCTTGGGGCCGGCGTAATAGCTGTTGGGTTCCAGCGTCAGCGCCTGGCCCTTCTGCCAGTTGCTCAGGCGGAAGGCCCCGGAGCCGGCGGTGTGGGTCGAGAGGTAGGCGTTGACGTCCTCGCCCTTGTTGGCCACGTCCGGGTTGATGATGCCGCCGCCGTTGTGGGCCAGGGTGTAGAGGAAGGGCGCGTAGGGCTTCTTCAGGGTGAAGCGCACGGTCAGCGGGTCGACCACGGCCACGCTCATGTCATCCGGAAAGGCCCCGGACGGGCCTTGCTTGAGCTGCATCAGGCGGTCGAAGGAGAACTTCACCGCGGCGGCGTCCACCGGCTTGCCGTCGTCGAACTTGTTGCCCGGCTTGAGCTTGAAATCCCAGGTCAGGTTGTCGGCGGAGGTGCTCCAGCTCTCGGCCAGGTCGCCCTGGACTTCAGTGCTGCCCTTGCCGTTCTCGACCTTGTAGGTCACCAGCTTCTGGTAGGCCGGGTAGGTCACGGCCCAGTCGTTGTTGTCGATGGTCACGGCGGGGTCGAGGGTCTGCGGGTCGGCGGCCTTGCCGATCATCAGGGTGTCCTTGGGCGCGGCGGCGCTGGCTGCCTGCCACGTGCCCAGGCTCAGGGCGGCGCACAGCAGGGACAGGGCGACACGGGTGGACAGACGCACATCAGGGTGATTGCGGTTAGGGGTCATGCCGGTTTCCTTGATCATTCGATGTTGGGAAGTTCGTCAGGTTTTTTATAAAAGCTATAACCGGGCAGTTGTTGCTGAAGCAGTGTTGCAGTAGGACCGGCTTGGGGCAGTTAGCTGCCTGTTGTTGTGGCCGGTGGGGAGCGGGAAATCAGTGTTCGAAGGGCTGGTCGTGCTCCTGGATCAGGGGAAAGTCCTCGGCGTTGGGCAGCTCGTAGTGCCACCACTCGGTGGGGATCGCCTCGAAGCCGGCGCTGAGCATGATCCCCAGCAGCATCAGGCGGTTGCGCTGTACCTGGGGCGGCAGGTCGCTGTAGAACTGGTGCGACTTGGGCTCCATGGCGTCGAAGGCGGTGCCCATGTCCAGCGGCTCGCCGGTTTCATCCACCAGGGTCAGGTCCACGGCCACGCCCCGGGTGTGGTGCGAGCCCAGGCGCGGGTCGCGCACGTAGTCCGGGTTGGGCAGGGCCTGCCACAGCAGGTGCTGGGCGTAGGCCGGGCGGTAGGCGTCGTAGATGCGCAGGCCCAGGCCGGCCATGCGTGCCAGCTGGCTGGCCTTGTACAGGCAGGCGGCGGCGTCCTTGTGCAGCAGGCAGCGGGCGTTGCGATAGATCACCTGGCCGGCCAGGTTGTCGGCGCTGGCGTAGATCAGGTCGATCTGAAGCTGATGGCGCTGGGCGTCGATTTCGACAAGGGGGCTGTTGTTCACTCACTCACTCCATCTGGGTTAACGCTTGAAGGTCAGGACTCGAACTGGCCGAAGGCTTCCTGCAACTGTCGGTTCTTGGCCAGGCGCTGGTCCAGGCGCTCGCCATAGCCCTCGGCCACGGCGGACACCATCAGGTTGAACAGGCAGGTCAGGGGCGCGAGGGAATCCCAGAACTGGCCGACATCGGTTTTCAGTTGCAGCAGGTCCAGCGGGTAGTCCCGGGCCCAGGGGCACTGCAGGTCGGTGACCAGGGCCAGGGGCAGGGCGTTGGCATTGGCCACTTCGCAGAAGGTCTGGGTGATGCTGGAGTAGGCGCGAAAGTCGGAGATGATCGCGTAGGGCTTGGCAAAGCCGGAGTTCAGGGTCTCGGCGTAGATGCCTGAAAGCCCGTCCACGTAGTAGACCTTGGGCCGGATGTATTCCAGGTGGCTGTGGAAGGCGTTGAGGATGCCCCGGGTCGACTGGATGCCGATGATGAACACCGCGTCGGCCTCGACGATCTGTTGCACGATGGCGGCGAAGGGCTGGCTGCGGGCCAGGCCATAGACATGCTGGATGGCCTCGATCTCGCGATGCATCGAGCGCTCCAGGGCATCGTCCTGATGGGCTTCGCTGCGAAAGGCGCCGAGCCGATCGGTGATCAGCCAGGAGGCCGGGGCATCGCCGCGCAGGCCTTGCTTGACGTCATCCAGGTTGCGATAGCCCAGCGAGCGCAGGAAGCGCCCCACGGAAATCCCCGTGGTGCCGGCTTGCTGGGCGATGCTGTCGGCGGTCTCGAAGGGCAACTGCTGGAGGTTGGCCAGCAGGTAGGTGGCGATGCGCTTGCCGGTGGGGGTCAGGCTTGCAAACTGCTGTTCCAGGGTGACTTGGAAACTGTTCTTGTCCATGACCATCTCGCCGGGCGTTCGCTGGAAATGTTATTTGTGTTTCATTTTTATATCTCGTGTTAGAAACATAACATCGGCTTTCGCGACAAGACAAGGCTTTTGTCCGGGGTGGTCGTTTTCGGCAGAAAGTGACGTTGCCGGCTATCTCAGCCCGATGGAGGGGAAGCGCTCAGCCAGCACCCGAGGTCGAAGATGGCGGCTTCCACACTGCTGCTGCGGCCGCTCCAGCTGCAGGCCAGCATCAGGTTGCGCGGCAGGTTGAAGTGCTCCACCGCAAAGCCCTGGGCGTCGCGCCCGGCGTGATCGTGGGGCACCTGCCGGCGCAGGGTGGCGGGGCCTTCGAAGTAGGCCCACACCGGTTTGCCCAGGGCGACCGCCGCGCCCACTTCGAAGGCGGTGCCGGAATCCGGCTCCAGGCCGCGAAAGTCATTCAGGTTGGCCAGCAATGCATCGCAGCCGCGGATCATCTGCAGGTTCTGCCGGTAGATCCACTGCGCGGTGGCTTCTGGCGTGAGGCGAGGTGGCGCCTGGTTATCCAGGGGAAACAGGCCGTGCAGGCCCTGGGCGCTGCACAGTTGCTTGAGGTATTCGCCATGGGCCGGGGCGTCGGCGCGAAACACATCGAAGCCGGCGAGGTAGATACGTGGAGGCATGGAGAGGGCTCCTGGGTTCAGTCCAGTGGCTTGCTCATGTACACCCGGTGCAGGCCGTGCTCCACGGCGCGGTGGGTTTCCACGTAGCCGTGGCGGCTGTACAGGGCGATGTTCTCGCTCATGGCTGCGTTGGTGTACAGGCGCACGCAACTGTGACCGGCGGCCACGGCCTGTTGTTCGGCAAAGGCCAGCAGTTGCCGGCCATGGCCCCGGCCCTGTGCCTCGGGGTGGACCGCCAGGTTGTCCAGCAGCAGGGCTTGATGGGCGTCCAGCAGGACAACGAAACCGGCGATTGCCTGTTGCTCCTCCAGGACCCAGACCTGCCGGGCCAGCACCAGGCACGAATAGTCTTCGAGCATGGGCGCCGGTTCCCGGCCGATCCGCGCGATATAGGGCGCATAGGCGCGCTTGGCGATGCCTTCGATGGCGGCGAGGTCGGGCAGGGCAGCGGGGCGAATGGTCGGCGGCATGGGCGCGAGTGCTCGGGTAACGGCGGGGTGGGGCAATCATAGGCATAAAAAAACCACCCCGTGGGGTGGTTTCTTCGGCGGGCTTATTCGCCGCGGTAGATGCAGCCGCTGGTGCAGGTTTCGTGGATGCGGATCGCACTCAGCTCCGGCAGCAGGGGCTTGAGCTCATTCCAGATCCATTTGGCCAGGACTTCGCTGGTGGGGTTTTCCAGGCCGGGAATGTCGTTCAGGTAGTTGTGGTCCAGGCGCTCGTACAGCGGCTTGAAGATCGCCTTGATTTCCGAGAAGTCGCGGATCCAGCCGGTGTGTGCGTCGACCTCGCCACTGAGGTGGATCGCCACCTTGAACGAGTGGCCATGGAGGCGGCCGCACTTGTGGCCCTCGGGCACGAAAGGCAGGCGGTGGGCGGATTCGAAGGTAAATTCTTTGAAGATTTCCACAGTGTCGGTCAGCTCTGTCAGATGGCTATCGCCCGGGGGCGAGTTGAGGCAGGCGGCGAGTTTATCAGCTTGCCCCGGCGCTTGCGGAAAAACCCTGACTAAAGGGTCAGTGCGCGGCCTGGGGCAGCCTCACAGGCTTTGCAGGCGTTCGCCCAGGCGATTCTGCGCCGCCAGTTCGAGGAATTCGTCGCCCAGGCGCCGGCTTTCGTCCATGGCGCTGCGCCAGTATTTTTGCCGGCCGGCGTCATCGCCCATGAAGCGCTTGAAGTCGTTGCGGTCCGGCAGCTTGCCGTAGGGCAGGCGCGCCAGGTATTCCTTCGATGGCGCCAGCAGCAAGACGTCCCGCAGGCGCTCCGGGCTGGCCCGGCGCCAGGGCAGGGTCTTGTCGAACCAGCCGGGGATCACCCGGTCGGTGAAGTGCGGGTAGAGCACGATGTCGCTGCCGCTGTAGGGCAGGTCCAGGTGGTAGTCCAGCAGGCCGCCGTCGCGGAAGGTGCCGGCCCCGGCGCCGGGCAGATCGCGCACGCCCTGCATGACCATGGGGATCGAGCCCGAGGCCAGCAGCGCCTGGCGCAGGTTGCCGCGGTCCAGGGGCACGAAGCGCGAAGGGAAGTCTTCCAGGGCGTGCAAGGGCGGGGCCAGGCGCGGGTCGTGCAGTACCAGGCGCTCGAAGTGCCGGGCCAGGCGCGCGCGGCCCCGCAGATTGTCGGCGATCACCGAGGACAGCCCCAGGCCGAGGCGCCCGCGATGGTCGTCGGCGAGCAGGCCGTGGCTTTTGACCACCATGATGTTCAGCCGGTAGTGAGGGTTGTCGAGGATCGAAGCGTCGCGGCCGTCCAGCAGGTCCTCGAGCATGCGCCGGGAGCTCTGGCTGATCTGCGCCATGGTCACGCCCTTGGCAAAACTCTGGGCGTTGTACAACTGGCCGAGGCGGCGGATGCCTTCGGCGGCGTCCGGCAGGCAGGCGCTGGCGAAGCGCCAGGAACCCACCGAGGCGCCGATCAGCGAGCGTTCCCGGGGCGCCGATGGCAGCCATTCACCGAACAGCGCCAGGTCCAGGCCCTGGATGCCCAGGGCCTTGGGGCCGCCGGCGGCGCCGGGCAAGGTGCCGACTTCACGGGGGTGCAGGCCTTGCTGGCGGATGCGGGCCAGGGCGCGGGGGCCGGCCTTGAGGGTCAGGGCGGGAAACTTGATATGGATGGCGGTCATACCGGGCTCACTCTTGAATCAGCCGCCGAGTATAGAGACACCTGGGGCTGCGGGCCGAGTGAAACCTGTGTCAGGCCCATGCTGGCCATTCAGTTTCAATTAAGTTGCCTTGGGTATGGTCTGCGGCATCGGCCTTTGGCCACCGACTTTGGAGAACTGCCATGAAGACCCTTGCCGCGCTGTTCGGCGCCAGCCTTGTCGCCCTGACCGCCAGCCTGGCCCACGCCCGCGACCTGGGGCCGGACGAAGCCCTGAGACTGCGCGACGCTGGTACCATTGTGTCCTTTGAAAAACTCAATGCCACGGCCCTGTCCCGGCATCCTGGGGCGAGCATCAGTGAAACCGAGCTGGAAGAAGAGTACGGCAAGTACATCTACCAGGTTGAACTGCGCGACCCGCAGGGGCTGGAATGGGACCTGGAACTGGACGCCGTGAGCGGCCAGGTACTCAAGGATCATCAGGACACCTAATGAACCGCACTCTGCGCACCGCCGGCAGCCGTGCAGCCCTGGCGCTGCTGCTGTTCTGCTCCCTGGCCATGGCCCGCGACCTGGACCAGGACGAGGCCCTGCGCCTGCGCCAGCAAGGGGTGATCCTGCCCCTGGAGCAACTGCTCAAGCAGGCCATGGACCGTTACCCCGGGGCCAAGCTGCTGGAGGCCGAGCTGGAAGAAAAGCACGATGTGTACATCTATGAAGTCGAGCTGTTGACTGTGGACGGGGTGGTTCGCGAGCTGGACCTGGAAGCCGCCACCGGGCGTTTGTTGAAAGATGAGGAAGACGACTGATGCGCCTGCTTGTGGTGGAAGACCACGTATCCCTGGCCGATGAACTGCTTGAAGGCCTGAACCGCCAGGGCTACGCCGTGGACTGGCTGGCCGACGGCCGCGACGCGCTGTACCAGGGCGCCAGCGAACCCTATGACCTGATCATCCTCGACCTCGGCCTGCCCGGGGTGCCGGGCCTGGAGGTGCTGCGAAAGTGGCGCGCCGATGGCCTGGCAACGCCGGTGCTGATCCTCACCGCCCGCGGCTCCTGGGCCGAGCGCATCGAGGGGCTCAAGGCCGGCGCCGACGATTACCTGAGCAAACCGTTCCATCCCGAAGAGCTGCACCTGCGGGTCCAGGCCCTGCTGCGCCGCTCCCATGGCCAGGCCAACCAGCAGACCCTGCAGGCCGCCGGGCTGCACCTGGACGAGGGCCGGCAATGTGTGGTCCGCGACGGCCAGGATGTCTTGCTGACCGCCGCGGAGTTCCGCCTGTTGCGCTATTTCATGCTGCACCCGCAGCAGATCCTGTCCAAAAGCCACCTGGCCGAACACCTCTACGACGGTGAAACCGAGCGCGATTCCAACGTCCTCGAAGTTCACGTCAACCACCTGCGGCGCAAGCTGGGCCGCAGTGTGATCGAAACCCGCCGCGGCCAGGGTTATCTGTTCGGCGGAACCACTTCGTGAGATCGATCCAGCGCCGCCTGAGCCTGGGCCTGATCACGGTGATGGTGGTGGTCGGGCTGGTGCTGGCGCAGACCAGCCTCTGGCTGTTCGAGGTGGGCCTGCAACGCTACCTGGAAGCCGGCCTGCGCAACGACAGCGAGAGCCTGCTGCTGGCCCTGGTGCGCGGCCCTCAGGGGCTGCAGCTGGATGAACGGCGTCTGTCGCCGGCCTACCAGCGGCCGTTTTCCGGGCACTATTTCCGTATCGATTTTGCCGATGTGCACTGGCGCTCGCGCTCACTGTGGGACCAGGAACTGCCGCAACTGGAGCGCGCCGGCCTGCAGGGCAACCTGCAACTGGGGCCGGAGGGCCAGCAACTGCTGGTGCTGCGCAGCGACTACAAGCGCCTCGGGCAGTCGATCTCCATCAGCGTGGCCCAGGACTACACCCCGGTGCGTGAAAGCTTCCAGCGCATGCGCCAGATCGGTCTCGGGCTGGGGCTGGCCGGGCTGCTGCTGATCCTGCTGCTGCAACGCCTGACCGTGCGCCGCGCCCTGCGCCCGCTGGAAACCGCCCGCGAGCAGATCGCCCAGTTGCAACAGGGCCAGCGTTCGCAACTGGATGCCCAGGTGCCGGTGGAACTGGAGCCCCTGGTGGCGCAGATCAACCACTTGCTGGCCCATACCGAAGACAGCCTCAACCGTTCCCGCAATGCCCTGGGCAACCTGGGCCATGCCTTGAAGACCCCGCTGGCGGTGCTCCTGAGCCTGGCGTCGAGCCCCAGGCTCGACGGCCACCCCGAGGTGCGCAGGATGCTCCAGGAACAGTTGGAGCAGGTGCAGCAGCGCCTCAATCGCGAACTCAACCGCGCGCGGCTGGCGGGGGATGCGCTGCCCGGGGTGCTGTTCGAGTGCGATGCCGAGCTGCCGGGGCTCCTGGCGACCTTGAACATGATCCATGGCCAGCACCTGGAACTGAGCTACCAGGCGCCACCGGGGCTGCGCCTGCCCTGGGACCGGGAAGACCTGCTGGAGCTCTTGGGCAACCTGCTGGACAACGCCTGCAAATGGGCGGATGCCCAGGTGCGCCTGAGCGTGGAAGAGCGGCCGCAGGGCTTCTGCCTGGCGGTGGACGACGACGGCCCGGGCATTCCCGAAGCGCGGCGCGATGAGGTATTCGGCCGGGGCACGCGCCTGGATGAACAGACCCACGGCCACGGGCTGGGCCTGGGCATCGTGCGCGACATCGTCGACGCCTGCGGTGGAACCCTGAACCTGGGGGAAAGCGAGTGGGGCGGCTTGCGGGTAGAGATCGAGTTGCCCAGACGCTGAACTTGCCGGGCGCCAGGTTCGGCGCCCGTGATGGCTATCGCAGCCTGCGGCAGCGGGGTCAGACGCGGAACTGGTCCATCAGGCTCTGTTGCTGGTTGGCCAGGCTGTTGAGCGACTGGCTGACCCGCGCCGATTCATTGGCCTGCTCCGACAGCGATTCGGTGACATCGCGAATGGTCGCCACGTTGCTGTTGATCTCTTCGGCCACCGCGCTCTGCTGTTCGGCGGCGCTGGCAATCTGCAGGTTCATGTCGCTGATCACGGTTACCGCATCGCCGATCTGGCGCAGGGCGGTGACCGCCTGGCCCACTTGTTCGACGCTGCCCTGGGCCTGGCGATGGCTGTTGTTCATCGAACCCACCACCTCCCGCGTGCCGTTCTGCAGTTGCTCGATCACCTGGCGGGTTTCTTCCACCGACTCCTGGGTGCGTTGGGCCAGGTTGCGCACCTCATCGGCCACCACCGCGAAGCCGCGGCCGGCTTCCCCGGCGCGAGCGGCTTCGATGGCCGCGTTCAAGGCCAGCAGGTTGGTCTGCTCGGCAATCGAGCGGATCACTTCCAGTACCGTGCCGATCTGCTCGCTGTTGGCAGCCAGGCCTTCGACCTGGGTCATGGCGGCGCTCATGTCGGCGGCCAGCAAGTCGATGCTGCGGGTGGTGTGGTCGATCACGTTCAGGCCCTGGCGGGTGGCCTGGTCGGCATCCCGCGCGGCCTGGGCGGCCTGGGCCGCGCTGCGGGCCACGTCCTGGGCGGTGGCGCTCATTTCATGGGAAGCGGTGGCCACCTGGTCCACCTGGCGATACTGCTGCTCCATGCCGGCGCTGGTCTGGGTGGCGATGGCCGAAGACTGGTCGGCGGTGCCGCGAGCGTCCTGCACCGAGCGTTTTACCTCGGCGATGATCGGCTGCAGCTTGTCCAGGAAGCGGTTGAACCAGCCGGCCAGCTGGCCCAGTTCGTCCTGCTTGTCGTAGGCCAGGCGCCGGGTCAGGTCGCCTTCGCCGCTGGCGATGTCTTCGAGCATGTGGGCCACGCCGAGGATCGGCCGGGTCACGCTGCGGGCCATCAGCCACACCAGCAACAGGCCCACCACCGCCGCCAGCAGGCCCAGGCCGAGCTCGATCAGGGTGCCGCTGTTGTTGCGCGCATCCAGCTCGCTTTTCAGGGCTTCGGCCGGGCCTACCAGGACTTTTTCCGGCACATCCAGCAGTACGCCCCAGGCCTTGCCACCGGGGATCGGGGTGAAGGGCGCCAGCACCTTGAGTTCACGGTTGCTGTGCAGGCTCTGGGTCTGGGTGCTGTTGGCCAGCAGGCGGATCAGCTCGGCGCCGTTGGTGGTGTCGACGCTGTCCAGGCGCTGGCTGAGCTTGCTGGCGTCCGGGCTGTAGCCGGCCAGCAGGCCCACCGGGCTCAGGATGCTGACGTTGGTCTGGCCGGCATAGAGGCGCTTGCTGGCGCTCTGGCTGATGGCCTGGAGGCTGTTGAGGTTGATGTCCACCGACAGCGAAGCGATGACTTTGCCGTCCACCATCAGCGGGAAGACGATGCTGGTCATCAGCACCTTCTGGCCGTCGATGTCATAGAAGTAGGGTTCGATCACGCAGGGCTTGAGGGTGCTGCGCGGGCAGGTGAACCAGGCGTTGGCCGGCTGGCCGCTGGGGCCGGTGCGGGTGTCGCTCATGTCGCTTTCGGGCAGTGACATGGAGGTCAGCTTGCCCGGGGTGGGTTGGGACCAGTACAGGGCGAAGCGGCCCTTTTCGTTGCTGCCCAGTTCGCTCTGGCCGCCGAACAACTCGTCCTTGCCGTCCAGGGCGTTGGCTTCGAACACCAGGGACAGGCCCAGCAAGTCGGGGTTGGCCTGCAGCGCCGACTTGACCTGGCGGGTCAGGTCCTCGCGCAGGTCGAAGGCGTCGAGGAAGCGTTTCTCGGCCTGTTCCCGCAGGAACAGCACCTGGCGCGAGAAGCCGTGGCCGTATTGATAGGCGTCCATGAATTGCTGGCGAATGCCCAGTGCCTGGACTTCACCCTGGGCCTCGATCCGCGCCTGGGCGGCTTCGTTGAGCATCTCCATGCTCGAGGCCTTCACCAGCTCGGAGCTGTGCTCCATGCGATACAGCGAAAGCCCCACCAACAGCGACACGATGCCCAACAGGCAGAGTCCGGCCAGCAAGGTGATTTTCCATTGGATGGAAAGTTGTCTGAGCGACATGGAGACGTCCTTTATTCGATAAATATCTGAGACTTTGCACTGTAGCGGCCGACCAATGGCGTTCTTTAAACGCTTGTTCGAAATAAACCGCGAGGCGCTGGGGCTGCTGTGCAGCCCAGTGCGAGCAAGCTCCCTCGCCACGGGTACGGGGTTGGTCTTGGGGGCTTTACGAGCAAGCTCGCTCCTGCGGGCGGCGGGGTGCGGGGTTTTGACAAGCCGGGTCGGCTGCTGCAAAGTGCGCCCCCCTAATAAGAACCTCTTTCATTTCGATGTCGGCAGCCCGCTGCCTTCCGGTCGGTCACAGGCTTTTGCGCCATTTTTAGCGGCGCAGTAATGAGGTAACGATGATTAACGCAGTAATTGCCGCGGTTGGCGTAATGCTGGTGCTCAGCCTGTCCCGCGTGCATGTAGTGATCGCCCTGATCATTGGCGCCCTGGTGGGCGGCCTGGCCGGCGGCCTGGGCATCGAGGCCACGCTCAAGGCCTTCAATAGCGGCCTGGGGGGCGGTGCCACCGTGGCCATGTCCTACGCCTTGCTCGGTGCTTTCGCCGTGGCGATTGCCAAATCCGGGCTGGCCCACGCGTTGGCGGACAAGATCCTGCTGCTGGTGGACCGGCAGGACGCCAACGGCGGCGGCCAGGTCAAGTGGCTGCTGATCGGCCTGCTGTGGGTGGTGGCGATTGCCTCGCAGAACATCCTGCCGATCCACATTGCCTTCATTCCGCTGCTGGTGCCGCCGCTGCTGTATGTGCTGACCAAGCTGCAACTGGATCGCCGGCTGATCGCCTGTGTGATCACCTTCGGCCTGATCACCCCCTACATGTTCCTGCCGGTGGGTTTCGGCAACATCTTCCTCAACGAAATCCTCCTGGCCAACGTGGCCCGCAGCGGCGTCGATATCAGCCAGGTCAACGTCACCCACGCCATGGGCATTCCCGCCCTGGGCATGCTTTGCGGCTTGCTGCTGGCGTTCTTCAGCTACCGCAAGAAGCGCGTCTATGACCTGGACCGCATCGAGAAGGTCGAGCAGGTGGCGGTGCAGTACAACCCGCGGACCCTGCTGGTGGCCGCGGCGGCCATAGTCGCGGCGTTCGTGATCCAGCTGCTGCTGGACTCGATGATTATCGGTGCCTTGTGCGGTTTTCTGATTTTCTCGGTGTCGGGCATCGTGCGCTGGCGCGAGACTGACGAGCTGTTCACCGAAGGCATGAAGATGATGGCCATGATCGGCTTCATCATGATCGCCGCCTCGGGGTTCGCCGAAGTGATGAAGGCCACCGGCGAGGTCAATTCCCTGGTCCAGGCCTCGGCGGCCTGGATCGGCCACAGCAAGGGCGTGGGCGCCTTGCTGATGCTGCTGGTGGGCCTGCTGGTGACCATGGGCATCGGCTCGTCGTTCTCCACGGTGCCGATCCTCGCGGCGATCTTCGTGCCTTTGTGTGTGCAACTGGGCTTCAGCCCGCTGGCCATCGTCTGCATCGTCGGCACCGCCGGTGCCCTGGGCGATGCCGGTTCGCCGGCCTCGGACTCGACCCTGGGACCGACCTCGGGCCTGAATATCGACGGCCAGCACCACCACATCTGGGACACCGTGGTTCCGACCTTCCTGCACTACAACCTGCCGCTGCTGGCCTTCGGCTGGGTGGCGGCCATGGCCCTCTGATCATCTCGCTCTCGTAGAAGCCGGGGGTTGTCGTAGGAGCTGGCTTGCCAGCGAAGGCATCGCCAAGGTCGGTGCAAGGCTCGAGGGCCCCTTCGCCGGCAAGCCGGCTCCTACGGGTTCAGGCTCAACTTTTTTTTTGGCGTGCCGTTAACCGCATATCACGCCAATAAAAAACCAAGAGTGAGCCCCTATGCGCTTGAGCCTGAAGGCCAAAGTCCTGTCCCTGGCAGTACTCCCGGTACTGCTGTTCGCCCTGGTGATCAGCCTGAGCACCGTGCTCATGCTGCGCCAGCAGGCACAGAAGGAAGTCGAGGAAACCCGCAACCGGCTGCTGACTGAAGCCAAGGCCACCCTGCAGAGTTATGTGGAAGTCGCGCTGACTACCGTCAAGCCGCTCTACGATGCGGCGGCGCAGGGCGATCAGGCCGCCCGGGCCGAAGTGGTCAAGCTGCTGTCCAATATCAGCTATGGCAAGGACGGCTACTTCTTCGGCTACGACTCCGAGACTGTGCGCCTGTTCAAGGGCAACAGTCCGGACGGCGTGGGCAAGAGCTTCAAGGACAACCGCGACCCCAATGGTGTGTACGTCAACCGCGAGCTGGTGCGGGTCGGCAAGGACGGCAGCCACTATGTGCAATACAGCTCGACCCAGCCGGGCAGCGACGTGCTGGTGCCCAAGCTGGGCTACACCGAGTACCTGCCCAAGTGGGACATGGTGCTGGGCACCTCGGTCAACCTCGATGGCATCGACGCCCAGGTCGCCGCAGTGCAGAGCAGCGTCAACCAGCGCATGGAAGGCATGGTCCTGAGCATCCTCGGGATCGCCGCGGTGGTGCTGGTGGTGATCGCCGCCCTGGGCATGCTGGTGGCCAACACCATGCTGCGCCCGCTGAACCTGATGAAAGCCAACCTCGACGATATCGCCGCCGGCGAGGGCGACCTGACCCGGCGCCTTGCCATTACCAGCCAGGACGAACTGGGGCAGTTGGCCGGCTCGTTCAACCGCTTTGTCGACAAGATCCACGGCCTGGTGCGGCAGATCACCGAGATGACCGGCCAGCTCACCGAGCTGGTGACCCAGGTCTCGGATCAGGCCCAGCGTTCGGAACAGGCCATGGAGCGCCAGCGCCACGAGACCGATCAGGTGGCCACGGCGATCAACGAAATGTCTTCCGCAGCCCACGAGGTGGCCCGCAGCGCCCAGGGCGCAGCCGTTGCCGCCCAGCAGACCGATGAAGAGGGCCAGGCGGCCAAGCGCGTGGTGGATGGCAGCATCCAGCAGATCCATGCGCTGGTCAGCGATATCCGCAACAGCGGTACTTCCCTGGACAGCCTGCAGCAGGACGTGACGTCGATTGTCAGCGTGCTGGACGTGATCCGCTCGATCGCCGAGCAGACCAACCTGCTGGCCCTGAACGCCGCCATCGAAGCGGCTCGGGCCGGGGAGGCCGGGCGCGGTTTTGCGGTGGTGGCCGACGAAGTACGGGCCCTGGCCAGCCGCACCCAGCAGAGCACTCAGGAAATCCAGGGCATGATCGACCGCCTGCAGCAGGGCACCCGGGTGGCGGTGGACGCCATGCGCCGTTCCAGCGATGCCGGCGACGGCACCTCGGTGAAGGCCAACGAAGCCGGGGCGTCGCTGGACACCATGGCCCAGTTGATCGGCACCATCAATTCGATGAACGCGCAGATTGCCAGTGCGGCGGAAGAACAGACTGCGGTGGCCGAAGAGATCAATCGCAGCGTGCATCAGATCGCCGTGGCGGTGGACAGTGTGGCCGATGAAACCCAGCGCGGCGCCCAGACTTCCCGCAGCCTGGCGGACCTGGGCCAGCGCCTGGGGCGGCTGGTGGGACAATTCCGTATCTGAGGGCGGGGCGCCGGTGGCTGGTGTAGCCGCTGCCAAGCCTGCGAGGCTGCGAAAAGGCCCGAAGGGCCTTGCGTGGCGGTCTTTTGGCAGCCCACCAGAACGTCCCACCGCCCCCGTCAGCAGCTACATCAGGGTGTTAACTGCACGGCTCAGGCGCTGATATCGCGCATCAGCAGGCCAAAGCGCAGGTCCACCTGATCAGGGATCGGCAGGTACACCGTATGGCCGTCACCTGGCGCCACTTCGATGGCTTCGCCCTTGGCGTTCTGCAACTGGTGCAGGTCGAAGTGGAAGTTGCCCCGAGGGGTCATCAGTTCCATGTGATCGCCCAGGGCGAAACGGTTTTTCACCTTCACTTCGGCCAGGCGGTCGCGGCGTTCGCCGGTCAGTTCACCGACGAACTGCTGGCGCTCCGACACCGAGCTGCCGTTCTGGTAGTTCTGATACTCGTCATGCACATGCCGGCGCAGGAAACCCTCGGTGTAGCCGCGCTGGGCCAGGGACTCCAGATCGCTCATCAACTGGCGGTCGAACTCGCGGCCAGCGGCGGCATCGTCGATGGCCCGGCGATAGACCTGGGTGGTGCGTGCGCAATAGAAGTGCGACTTGGTGCGCCCCTCGATCTTCAGCGAGTGCACGCCCATGCGGGTCAGGCGCTCCACGTGCTGCACCGCCCGCAGGTCCTTGGCGTTCATGATGTAGGTGCCGTGCTCGTCTTCGAAGGCCGGCATCAGCTCGCCCGGGCGATTGGCTTCCTGCAGCAGGAACACCTGGTCGGTGGGGGCGCCCAGGCCTAGGGTCGGCTCCGGCTGGTAGCTCTGCACGATGTCGCCCACGGCATTCTCGGTGGCCGTCTGGGCGCTGTATTTCCAGCGGCAGGCATTGGTGCAGGTGCCCTGGTTGGCATCGCGCTTGTTCATGTAGCCCGACAGCAGGCAACGCCCGGAGTAGGCCATGCACAGCGCCCCGTGGACGAAGACTTCCAGCTCCATGCCCGGCACCTGCTGGCGGATTTCCTCGATCTCCTCCAGGGACAGTTCCCGGGACAGGATGATCCGGGTCAGGCCCTGCTGTTGCCAGAACTCGACGCTGGCCCAGTTCACCGTGTTGGCCTGCACCGAGAGGTGGATCGGCATCTGCGGGAAGTGCCGGCGTACCAGCATGATCAGCCCCGGGTCGGACATGATCAGCGCATCCGGGGCCATCTCGATCACCGGCGCCAGGTCCTTGAGGAAGGTCTTGAGCTTGGCATTGTGTGGGGCGATGTTGACCACCACGTAGAAACGCTTGCCCTGGGCCTGGGCCTCGCGGATGCCGAGGGCCAGGTTGGCATGGTCGAATTCGTTGTTGCGTACCCGCAGGCTGTAGCGCGGCTGGCCGGCGTACACCGCGTCGGCGCCATAGGCGAAGGCGTAGCGCATGTTCTTCAGGGTGCCGGCGGGGGCCAGGAGTTCGGGTTTGGCGAGGGGCGTCATGGGGCTGTCGGTCGCAAAAGGTCGCGAGGGTAAGCCAGTGCGCTAGGGTATTCATTGATCTGGATCTATGCCGACAGCAGAAAAAACGGCACTCGGCGCCGCGGCCGGGGACTAAGCCTCAGGACGCTGATTTTCCGCGTGACAGACCTGGACCTGTAGATGAACCAAACCAACCTGCAAAACAAAAGCCTGCTGCTGTTGCTGGCACTGGTGACCCTGGCCTTTATCTGGATTCTGCTGCCGTTCTACGGTGCGCTGTTCTGGGCAGTGATCCTGGGCATTGTCTTCGCCCCCTTGCAGCGTCGGCTGCAGGCCCGCTTCGGCTGGCAGCGCAACTTGACGTCCCTGTGCACCCTGTTGATCTGCCTGGTGATCGCGATTCTGCCGGTGATCATCACCAGCGTGCTGCTGGTGCAGGAGGGGGCCGAGCTGTACAAGAAAATCGAAAGCGGCCAGCTGGATATCGCCGCCTACCTGGCTCAGTTCAAGCACAGCCTGCCGCCGTACTTCCAGCACCTGCTGGACCGCTTCGGCCTGGGCGAACTCAAGGGGCTGCAGGAGAAGGTGGTCAAGAGCGCGATGCAGGGCAGCCAGTACCTGGCGACCCAGGCTTTCAGCTTCGGCCAGGGCACCTTCGAGTTCGTGGTGAGCTTCTTCATCATGCTCTACCTGCTGTTCTTCTTTCTGCGCGACGGCCCGGAGCTGGTGCGCAAGATCCGCACCGCCGTGCCCCTGGCGGAATACCAGAAGCGCCGCCTGCAATTGAAGTTCAACCGAGTGGTGCGGGCCACGGTCAAGGGCAATGTGCTGGTGGCGGTGACCCAGGGCGCCCTGGGGGGCTTGATCTTCTGGTTCCTCGACATTCCCAGCGCCTTGCTCTGGGCGGTGCTGATGGCGTTCCTGTCACTGTTGCCGGCCGTGGGGGCGGGGATTGTCTGGGGGCCGGTGGCGGCCTACTTCCTGATCAGCGGAGCGATCTGGCAAGGGGTGGTGCTGGGGCTGTTCGGGGTGTTCGTGATCGGCCTGGTGGACAACCTGCTGCGGCCGATCCTGGTGGGCAAGGACACCAAGATGCCGGACTACCTGATCCTGATCTCGACCCTGGGAGGGCTGGCGATCTTCGGCCTCAACGGTTTTGTCATCGGGCCCCTGATTGCCGCGCTGTTCATGTCCAGCTGGGCCCTGTTCGTCGAGACCCGGCCCCGGGTGCAGTTGCCCTAGGGCTGGACGATGCGCAGCGCCAGTTGCCGGGACAGGGTCTGGGCGGCGGGCAGGGAGGTCAGCGGGCCGCTGACCATCTCGCCGTCGCGCACCAGGTACCAGCAAGCCAGCAACCCCAGTTCCCTGAGCGATGCGGGGACCGCGCTGCCAATGACGGACATGATCTGAATCTTGGGCATGACAACCTCCTCGATCTGAGGGGGTTACCTTACAAAGCCCCAAGTGCTACGAAAAATCACCCAATCTGATAGTGGACATTGATGCCGGTGCTACCGCAGCCGGCAGTTCAGTCCACCACCTGGTCGAGCATGTGCAGCACTTCCTGCTCGTTGAGCAGGCCCTTGCGCACCAGGTTCTGGGCCAGCAGCGAGAGGAACTTGGCGCTGCGGTGGCCTTCCAGGTGCTTGAGTTCGGTCAGGGCGTCGTACACCCGGCTGGAGGTGCAGAGGCCGGCGACGCGGTGCGGGTTTTGCGTGGGCATGGATTCGTCCTTGTTGTTATGGGCCTGTGGCGAGCGGACTGTGTCGATCTTGTCGTCCTTGAATGACACAAACATGACAGTCGCATGTCGCTCACCGCAGCCGTGGGATCAGTACACTATTGCCGGATTTAAACGCAAATACTGTTCCAGTCACGACATGCTTGAGAATTATTCAGACATTCGGATAGTGGCAAAATGCAACAAGCCCCGCTTTGGGGGCGGGGCCTGTTGTTTGATTCTGCCAGTGCTTACCAGCGGCCGGGACCCGGGCCGTAGTAGTAATGCGGGTGGCCGTAGTAACCGCGAGGTGGCCCGTAGTACACCGGTGCCGGGCGGTAGTAGACCGGTTGCTGCACATAGACCGGTGCCGGCTGGTAGTAGACCGGTGGTGGCGGTGCGGCATAGACCGGCTGCGGTTGGACATACACCGGCGCTTGCTGCACATAGACCGGGCGATCCTGGTTGGCGATCACCGAACCCACTACGGCAGCGCCGACAACAGCACCCAAGGCGGCGGGCCCGACCCAGCCACCACCACCGTGGGCTGAAGCCTGGCCTGCGACAGCGAGTGCACCAATGAGCAAGGCTATCTTGGGGATTTTGGAGATCATGGTCATTCCTCGGTTCAACCCCAGCGTTTATGGTCTGCACCAGACTCAAGAACTGACGCGGGGATACTTCTAAGACAGCGGTTCCTGCGAAATCTGCACAGCCGCTGAGTAAATATTGTGTAAGGTCTGTACCGGTCTCTTTACCGTCATCCCTGGGCGGTGGCGAAGGCCGGTGAACACGCGCCGATATGATCAGGCCAAGCGGCGCGCCAGACCAATCCCGTCCATCTGAAAGTGCCGAGCGAGGAAACCGATATGCAAATGAACCCCAACAAAGACACTCAGTTGTGCATGTCCTTGTCCGGGCGCCCGGGGAATTTCGGCCTGCGTTTTCACAACCACCTGTATGAGCAGTTGGGTCTCAATTTCTACTACAAGGCCTTCAGCAGCCAGGACCTGTCCGGTGCCGTCGCCGGGATCCGGGCGCTGGGCATCCGCGGTTGCGGGGTGTCCATGCCGTTCAAGGAAGACTGCATCGCCCTGGTGGATGAGCTGGATGCCTCGGCCCGGGCCATTGCCTCAATTAATACCATCGTCAACACCAACGGCCATCTCAAGGCCTACAACACCGACTACATCGCCGTGGCGCAATTGCTGGCGGGCCACGGGGTGCCTCGAGAGTCGAGCTTTGCCCTGCGCGGCAGCGGCGGCATGGCCAAGGCCGTGGCCAGTGCCTTGCGTGATGGTGGTTATGCCAACGGGGTGATCGTGGCCCGCAACGAAGTGGCCGGGCGCGCCCTGGCCAGCTCCCTGGGTTATGAGTGGCAGGCCGAGTTGGGCAGCCTGCGGCCGCAGATGCTGATCAACGTCACCCCGATCGGCATGAGCGGCGGGCCAGAGGCGCAGCAGCTGGCGTTCGACGCCGAGGCGATAACGGCGGCGCAGACGGTGTTCGATGTGGTGGCGGTGCCGCCGGAGACGCCGTTGATCCTGCGGGCCCGGGCCGAGGGCAAGCAGGTCATCACCGGGCTGGAAGTGATTGCCATCCAGGCGCTGGAGCAGTTCGTGCTTTATACCGGGGTGCGCCCGAGCGAAGAGCAGTTCCAGAGGGCCGTGGCCTTCGCCCGCCCCTGAGCCCGAAGCCCTGTCACCGCTGCCGCAGGCCGCGACAAGGCCAGCAGGGCCCTGAAGCCCCCTTCGAGGTCGATCGCAGCCTGCGGCAGCGGCTCCGGGGTTCAGCCTTCGAGTTGGGCCAGGCGCTCTTCCAGGGCAGCGATTCGCGCTTCCAGTTCTTCGATGCGTTCCACTGAAACCGCGCCGCCGGCGCTGCGCTCCACCGGGTTGCTGCGGGCGGCGAGGATTGCCTCGATGTCCGCCGGGTCACCCAGGGCGTGGGTATAACGGTCTTCGCGCTGGCCGGCCTGCCGCGGAATGTGCAGGGCCAGGCCCCGGGCAATCAGGCGTTCGAGCTGGTGCAGGACCTGTTCGCTGTCTTCGAAATCATGCATGCGCCCGCTACGGGTCAGCAGTTCGTTGACCGTCTGCGGGCCACGCAGGAACATCAGGCCGCACAGGATCAGTTGCGCCGGCACCAGTTCCAGGGCCTTGTCCAGGTGCTGTTCCCAGCGATCGGCGCGGCTGCCCATCACCAGGCGGGTGAAGCCCCGGGCTTCGAGGGCACGCAGGCTTTGCCCGACCTGGCCCTGGGTCAGGTTCATCACCGGTTCGCGGCTGGTTTTCTGATTGCAGGCAATCACCAGGGCGTTGAGAGTCAGGGGATAGGTTTCCGGGCTGGTGGCCTGCTTTTCGATCAACGAACCCAGGATGCGGATATCGGTACTGCTCAAGCGCAGTGCTTCACCGGGTGTGTCGTGCTCGCTGCTCATAAGTGCTGGTCCCTTGGTCACTGATGGATGGATCGTGAAAAAAACGCCACCGGGCGCTGGAACAGCGGCCGGGTTTTCTGCGTGGCCGGGTCGGCCACTTTCGAGGGGCTCTGTTTTACCTCCAGAACCCGGATCTTGCCATCAGAACTTGGCGCGGCTCGCGCCGGCGCCGGTTGACCGGGCCGCCCCCGCCACCATGCTTTGGGCGAGGGCGGCCGGTTCAGCTGGGTTGCGGATCTGTTGCAGGCTGTGTCGTACGGGGTGAGTCGGCTGCCTGCGGGGTTTGGCCCGCGGTCTCCAGGCACTGGCGGGCAAACCGGGCGAGGCCCAGCAGGGCATTTCTCGCCGAGCGCAGATAGAACGCCTGCAACTGGAACACGTGCCAGCGGCCCTGGTGGATTTCCAACTGGCAAGCCACCCCGGACTGCCTGGCACGCTCGGCCAGGCGCGTGGAGTCGGACAGCAGCAGTTCCTGGTCGCCCACCTGGATCAGCATCGGTGGCAAGCCGCGCAGGTCTGCTTCCAGGGGGCGGTGGCTCAGTGCTTGAACGGGCGCTGCGTAGGCCTTGAGGGCTTGCTCCAGCCAGTCGCGGCGGATCATCGGGTCGGCCTCCTGGCGCGATTGCATGCTGGCGCCGCCCAGGTCCGGATCGGTGACCGGCGACAGCAGCATCAGCCCGGCGGCAATCCCGTCACCACGCTCCTTCAGGGCCAGGGCCAGGGCCAGCACCAGGGCGCCGCCGGCGGAGTCGCCGGCAATCAGCAGCTTGTCCGCCGGGCAGAGCTGGGCGCGGATCGCGTCGTAACAGGCCAGGCAATCCTCCAGCGCGGCGGGGTAGGGGTGTTCCGGGGCCAGCCGGTAGTCCGGCACCCACACCGCGCAGCCGCTGTCCCTGGCCAGGCGGCTGGTGACGCTGTAGTGAGAGCGCGGGCTGCCCAGGCAGAAGGCGCCACCGTGCAGGTAGAGAATCACCCCCTTGGGCGCCCTGGTTCCGGCGTCGACAATCTGCAACGAGAGCCCGTCCAACTGCATGCTCCGGCGGTTCACGCCCAGGCAGCCGGGCATCAGCCATGACAACCGGTCGACGATCTTGCGCTGGCTGGCCAGGGCCCGGGGCGGGCCGATCAAGGCCCTGAAACTGACCCGCAGGAAAACCCGCAGGAAGGCTGCGTTGGCCTGCTCCAACCAGTCCCGGGGGGCGGCTATGCGTTGCCCGTCGCAGGCTGGGGATTGGGTGTCCAGCGGGCTGGACAGTCGATAGGCCGCCAGCCCGGCATAGCGCGCCAGCCAGCGGTAGGACCAGGTGAAGCCTGGCCAGTTGGTGCTGTTGTGCCCCCGTTCGTCGACATACCAGCTCTTGCAGCCGCTCCACACCGAAGTGGCCAGGCGGCGCTGGATGCCCAGTTGAAAGCGCTGGTGGCGCTGCTCGTCCACTTCCACATGGCTGGCGCCGCTGTCCAGCAGGGCCTGGCGGGCCTGCATGACGTGGGAAATCTGGCTTTCCAGCATATGGATGATGGAGTTGTGGCCCAGGTTGGTGTTGGGCCCGTAGAGCATGAAGAAGTTGGGAAAACCCGGCACGCTGATGCCCAGGTAGGCCGCCGCGCCACCTTGCCAGGCCTGGTTCAGGTCGAGCCCGTCGCGTCCGGTGATGCGCATGGGCGAGAGGAACTCGGTGGCGGCGAAACCGGTGCCATAGATGATCGCGTCCACGGCGTGTTCCTCGCCGTCCAGGGTTTCGATGCCGTGCTCGGTGATCTGCCGGATGCCTCGGGTCAGCAGGTGCACATGGGGCTGGTCGAAGGTCTTGAGGTAGTCGTTGGACAGCAGGATGCGCTTGCAGCCGATGGGGTAGTCCGGGGTCATCTGGCGGCGCAGTTCGGGGCTGGTGACCGAGGTGTGCAGCAGCTTCTTGAACGGGCCACCGACCACCCACTTGGTCAGGCCCTGCAGGCGCGTGAAGCCCAAAGCCCGGGATTCGAAGTGCAGGTAGTGGGCCGCACGCACCAGCTTCATCTTCCAGGGTTGGCGCAGGAAGCGCTGCTTTTCCTCGGCACTGTAGGGGCGGTCGGCCTTGGGCATGATGTAGGCCGGTGAGCGTTGGAAGACCTTGAGTTCGGCCACCTGCCTGGCAACCTCCGGGACGAACTGGATGGCCGAGGCGCCGGTGCCGATCACCGCCACCCGCTTGCCCGCCAGGGGATAGTCATGATCCCAGTGGGCGGAGTGGAAGACCCGGCCGCGGAAGCTGGCCATGCCCGGCAGGTCGGGCAGGGCCGGGCGGCTCAACTGGCCGGTGGCGCTGATCAGCAGGCGGGCGGCATGGCGCTGGCCATCGGCGCAGGTGACATGCCAGCAGGCATTGGCGGTATCGAATTCGGCATGGCGCACCTCGGCGCCGAAGCGGATATGGGGTTTGAGCTCATAGACGCCGGCACAATGTTGCAGGTAACCATGGATTTCTGCCTGGGGCGCGAACACCCGGGACCAGTGCGGGTTGGGTTCGAAGGAAAACGAATACAGGTGCGAGGGCACGTCGCAGGCAGCGCCGGGATAGCTGTTGTCGCGCCAGACGCCGCCCACGTCCTGGCCTTTTTCAAGAATGACGAAACGGTGCACGCCCGCCTTGCGCAGGGCGATGGCCATGCCCAGGCCGCCAAAGCCGCTGCCGATGATGATGGCCTCCAGCGGTGTGGCCGAGTCGGGGGCGGGGTGTGTAGCAGGTGCGAATTCGGGCATGACGACCTCGTTGTTATTGTTGTGCGGCGCAGGGTTGATGCTCCCGGGGCCACTTCCTTGTTTCTGCGGTGCAGCCCCGATCAGTGAAGCATGCGGGGAATAAACCGTGGACCCCATGCTGTAACGGGACAAGTGCTTTAGTATTTGGGCCAACACCTTTCTTCACGAGCCGCGCCCATGAGCACTCAGTCGTTCACCCGGGGACCGTCCAGCGCCTTGCTGCTGCTCGGTTTCGGCTGCGAAAAGGGCTTGGCGCCAGCGCGGTTGCTGGCCGGTTGCGGGCTGTCCCGGGAGCAGTTGCAAAACCCCAACAGCCTGCTGTCGGCGGCCCAGGAGTTGCGCCTGGCCAGTAACCTGCTGGCGCTGCTCGGCCAGCCCCGGGGCCTGGGGTATGCAGTGGGTGCGCGTTATCACTTCTCCACCTATGGCCTGTTCGGCTACGGCCTGATCAGCAGCGCCACCCCGGCGGATGCCGTGGCCCTGGCCTTGCGCTTCCTGCCGCTGACCTATGCCTTTGCCGAGATCGGCTACCGGCTGGAGCCGGGGCTCGGGGTGCTGACCTTTGCCGAGCCTCGGGTGGCGGACCCCTTGTTGGCGCAGTTCCTGTTACAGCGGGACATGGCGGCCGCCGCGACGCTGATGCAGGAAATAGTCGGTGCGGATTTTCGCCTGCTGCGTTTCGGTCGCAGTGTCAGCCCTGAGCTGGAAGGGGACGAGCCGGCGCAGATTCTCGGGGTGCCCGCCGACTATCGGGCCGACGCCAATACCCTGGCCTTCGACCGGCGTTTCCTGCAACGGCCCTTGCCCCAGGCCAACCCGCTGACGGTGGCCATGTGCGAGCAGATGTGCGCGCAGTTGCTGGAGCGGCGACAGGCCCATCATGGGGTTGCCGCGCTGGTCCGCCAGCACCTGGATGCCCTGCCGGCGGCAAGCGTACCGGACTTGCCGGCCATGGCCCGGCTGCTGTGCACCAGCGTGCGGACCTTGAAGCGACGCTTGCAGGAGGAGGGCACCTGCTATCGGCAGGTACTGGCCGGGCATCGAGGCGCTCGGGCCCTGGAGTTGCTGGGCAATCCGCGGCTGAGCCTGTCCCAGGTTGCCGAAAGGCTTGGCTTCAGTGACCTGTCGAGTTTTTCCCAGAGCTTCAAGCGCTGGTTCGGCGTGGCCCCCAGCGTGTATCGCCAGGAGCGCTGCGGATAAAGGCCCCGTGCTGGCGTGCTGTGGCTATAATCGCTGCTCGCTGTATTCCCGCCATTCCCTGTCGAGACTGTCATGACTATTTCCCTGTACGCCGCTTCCGTTCCTGTCTTCAAGCAAATGCTCAATGCCTTGAGCGACGTGCTGCACAAGGCCGAAGCCCACGCCACGGCGAAGAACATCGAGCCCAACGCCCTGCTGCAGGCGCGCCTGTACCCGGACATGTTCCCGCTGGTGCGCCAGGTGCAGATCGCCGTGGACTTCGCCAAGGGCGTATCGGCGCGCCTGGCCGAAGTCGAGCTGCCCAAGTACGACGACACTGAAACCACCTTCGCCGACCTGCAGGCGCTGATCGCCAAGGTCCTGGCCTTTATCGACGGCATCCAGCCGGCGCAGATCGATGGCAAGGAAGGCATCGAGATCGTGACCCGTCCGGGCACCCCGAAAGAGAAGCGCTTCAGTGGCCAGTCCTACCTGCTGACCTACGGCCTGCCGCAGTTCTTCTTCCACGTCACCACCACCTACGCAATCCTGCGTCACAACGGTGTGGAAGTGGGCAAGCGCGACTACATGGGCGCGTTCTAAACCCCAGGCGATAAAAAAGCCCGGCCAGGTTGACCCTGGCCGGGCTTTTTTGTGGCTGCTGCCGCAGGCTGCGAACGGTCCGCAGGGAGCGGGTTCGGCAGTGGCTACAGGGCCATGCCGATCCGGGATGTGCGCATCAGGCCGAGGCTTGCGCCTTGTCTTCCTGGGCCATGCACGCGGCGGCGGTGAAGAGTACGTCGGTGGAGGAATTCAGCGCGGTTTCCGCCGAATCCTGCAGCACGCCGATGATGAAGCCTACGGCCACCACCTGCATGGCGATTTCGCTGGGAATGCCGAACAGGCTGCAGGCCAGGGGAATCAGCAGCAGCGAGCCGCCGGCCACGCCGGAAGCACCGCAGGCGCAGATGGCCGCGACCACGCTGAGCAGCACGGCGGTGGGCAGGTCGACGGCGATACCGAGGGTGTGCACGGCGGCCAGGGTCAGCACGGTAATGGTGATTGCCGCGCCGGCCATGTTGATGGTGGCGCCCAGCGGGATCGACACCGAGTAGGTGTCTTCATGCAGGCCCAGGCGCTTGCTCAGTTCCAGGTTGACTGGAATGTTGGCCGCCGAGCTGCGGGTGAAGAAGGCGGTGATGCCACTTTCGCGCAGGCAGGTCAGCACCAGCGGGAAGGGGTTGCGGCGAATCTTCCAGAACACGATCAGCGGGTTCATCACCAGGGCCACGAACAGCATGCAGCCGATCAGGACCGCCAGCAGGTGCAGGTAGCCGAGCAGGGCGTTGAAGCCCGAGGTGGCCAGGGTCGAGGCCACCAGGCCGAAGATCCCCAGGGGCGCGAAGCGGATCACCACGCGCACGATGACGGTCACCCCGTTGGACAGGTCATCGAGCACGGTGCGGGTGGTCTCGCCGGCATGGCGGATGGCCACGCCCATGCCAATGGCCCAGGCCAGGATGCCGATGAAGTTGGCGTTCATCAGGGCGCTGACCGGGTTGTCCACCACGCTCAGCAGCAGGCTTTGCAGCACTTCGGTGATCCCGCCGGGCGCGCTGATGGCCACGTCGTGGGTCGACAGCACCAGGGCGGAAGGAAACAGGCTGCTGGCGATCACCGCGACCACGGCGGCGGCGAAGGTGCCCAGCAGGTAGAGCACCAGGATCGGCCGGATATGGGTTTCCTGGCCGTGCTTGTGGTTGGCGATGGAGGCCATGACCAGCACGAACACCAGGATCGGGGCCACGGCCTTGAGCGCCGAGACGAATACCTTGCCGATAAAGGTGGTGGATTTCGCCACCTCCGGTGCCAGCAGTGCCAGGGCGATACCGGCGATCAGGCCGATAACGATCTGCGTGACCAGGCTCAGGCGTTTGAGGGAATGCAGAAAGGAAGGGGGTGAAGCGCTCATAGCGGTATCTCTGTTTTTTTTAATGTGCGGAGCCTGCCGGTCGCCAGCGCCGGTGGTTGAACCGCCAGGCACAGACGCAGTCTGAAAAGGCGACGGGCGATCGAGACGTTTGAAGGGTAGACGAACTCGACAGGGCCTGTTTTCAGCAGGGGGCGGACTTTATCACAGCAGGCCGGGGTTACCGCGTCGATGTGACGATCTGCCACTTGCCCCTTGCAGAGCCGTGCACGCGGTGGTTGCCCGGAGCCGGGCGCACTCTGTTAAGATTCGCCATCCCCTTTTTCTATCCAGTCAGCGGGCCCTTCGGGCTGTCGCTGCTGTCGCTGTTTCTGGAGTTCTGCATGCTGTTGCCCATCCTGCTGTTGTCGGCCGCCGGTTTTACCGTGCTGACCACGGAGTTCATCATCGTCGGCCTGTTGCCGTCGATTGCCCGCGACCTGCAGGTCAGCGTGTCCCAGGCCGGGCTGCTGGTGACCCTGTTCGCCTTTACCGTGGCTGCCTTCGGGCCATTTCTGACCGCCTACTTCGCGCGTTTTCCCCGCAAGAAGCTGTTTATCAGCGTGCTGGTGATGTTCGGCCTGGCCAATACCCTGGCGGCGCTGGCGCCGAACATCTGGGTGATGTCCCTGGCGCGGCTGGTGCCGGCCCTAGGGTTGCCGGTGTTCTGGGCCCTGGCCAGCGAGACGGCGGTGGACATCGTCGGCCCGGACTACGCCGGGCGGGCGATTGCCAAGATCGGCTTTGGCATTGTCTGCGCCACGGTGTTCGGGATTCCCGTGGGCACCCTGATTGCCGATGCGTTCGGCTGGCGCAGCGCCTTCGGCATCCTGGCGGTGGTGGCGTTCGCCAAGGCCCTGTTGCTGTTTATCTACCTGCCGCAAACCCGCCAGCACAACGAGCAGGTGAGCCTGCGGGCGCAGTTTCGCATCCTGCGCAGCCCGCTGATGCAAGGGCATGTGCTGCTGTCGATCCTGGTATTTAGCGGCATGTTCACTGCCTACACCTACCTGGCGGACATACTCGAGCGCCTGGCCGGGTTCGACGGTGCGCTGGTGGGCTGGTGCCTGATGGGCTTTGGCGCGGTGGGCCTGATCGGCAATTCCCTGGGCGGCCGGGCGGTGGACCGTCACCCGTTGATCGCCTCCATGGTGTTCTGCGCACTGATGATCGGCGGCATGGTAGCCCTGGTGCCGAGCATTCATTCGACCCTGGGGCTGGCAGCGGCCATGGCCATCTGGGGCGTGACCCAGGCGGCGATGTTCCTGGTGAGCCATGTGCGCTTGATCAAGGCGGCTCCCCAGGCGCCGGCCTTCGCCGCTTCGTTGAACATTGCCGGGGCCAACCTGGGCATTGGCCTGGGGGCAATGGTCGGCGGCCGGGTGATCGATACCCTGGGCCTGGGCAGCCTGGGGTTCGCGGCCTCGGGTTTCATTCTGCTGTCGATCGCCCTGGCGCTGCTGCTGATGAAGCTCAAAGCGCCGAGTGCCTGCGCTTCCTGATCAGAGATTGAGGGGCGTGAACAATTCCCGTCGCGCCCCTTCGGTAATGGCCACGATGCCGGGGTGCTTGACCTTGCGCTCCACGGAAATGGCGTAGAACGACTCGGCCACGGCATCGGTCTGGCCAATCAGTTGCACTCCGTACTGGTGCATGACCTCGTCGGCAATCACGCTCGGGGCGATGAAGATTCCACTGCCGGATTGGCCAAAGGCCTGCATCAGGGCGCTGTCGTCGAATTCACCGATGATCCGTGGCTGCAACTGTTGCTCGGCGAACCAGCGCAGCAGGCGGCTGCGGACCACGGTTTCCTGCCCGGGAATCAGCAGTGGCGCGCCGTGCAGGCCCCGGGGGAAGTCGGCGCCGTGCCGTCGCGCCAGCTCCTCGGTGGCGAAGAAACTGATGCCGCATTCCCCTAGCTTCTGGCTGTAGCCCTTGATGTCCAGGTGCGAGGGCATCGGGCTGTCGGAAATCACCAGGTCCAGGCGCTGGATGGCCAGGTCCGCCAGCAGGCGTTCGAGCTTGTCTTCGCGACAGGTCAGGCGGATCGGCTCGCTGAGCTCCATGGTCGGGGCGATCAGGCGATAGACGATGGACTTGGGCACCACATCCGCCACGCCGACCCGGAACTGGATCTGCTGTTCGTCGGGGCGGGCGCGGAGCATGGCTTCCAGCTCGCCCCCGAGCTGGAACATCTGCTCGGCGTAGGGCAGGGCCTGGCGTCCGGCTTCGGTCAGCTCCAACTGGCGGCCAACCCGGCGAAACAATTCGATGCCGTAAGTCTGTTCCAGCAGGCTGATCTGGCCGCTGATGGTTTGCGGGGTCAGGTTCAACTGGTCGCAGGCGCGGACGATGCTGCCGGTCTTGGCCACAACCCAGAAATAATGCAGCTGGCGGTAGTTGAGCATGGGCACATTCAGTTCGTAAAAAGCGAAGTATAACTGCTAAAAAAACGAATTTTCCTGAAGTATCACTCTCCTTAGAATGCCTCGCTATCGCCGGGGCCCTACTTGGTCCCGTCCGTTCTATCGAGGAATACGGCATGTCTTTCAAAACCTTGGGCGCAGCGTCGCTGCTGGCCCTGTCTATGCTGACCCTGGCGGGTTGTGACCAGGCGGAAAAAAGCGCGCAGCAGATGCTGGGCAAGGCGGCGGAGTCGGCCAAGCAGGCCATCGACGATACCCACAAAGCGGCAGAACAGGCGCTCAGCGATGCGACTCAGAGCGTGACCGGCAAGGAAAAGCCAGAGGACGACAGCGAGAAGAAACCAGCGCCTGCGTCCCAGGAAATCTGATCTTTCATACAACCGAGTCAGGATTGACCCATGGATTACCTTTTACAGCTCGCTGCAAGCCCCACCGCCTGGGTCGCCCTGGCCACCCTGGTGGTGATGGAGATCGTGCTTGGCATCGATAACCTGATCTTTATCTCCATCCTCACCAACAAGTTGCCGCAAAAGCACCGGGCCAAGGCACGACGCATCGGTATCGGCATGGCCTTGATCCTGCGCCTGGCGCTGCTCAGTACCATTGCGTTCATCGTCCAGCTCACTGAGCCGGTGATTGAAGTGATGGGGCAGAGTTTCTCCTGGAAGGACATGATCCTGATTGCCGGTGGCCTGTTCCTGGTGTGGAAAGCCACCACGGAAATCCACCACAGCATGGACCCTGAACCTGAGCAGGCCAAGAACGAGACTCCGGGCGTGGCTATCGGCTTTGCCGCAGCGATCGGTCAGATCCTGTTGCTGGACATGGTGTTCTCCATCGACAGCATCATTACTGCAGTCGGCATGACCGAGCATTTGCCGATCATGATCATTGCCGTGGTGGTGTCGGTGCTGGTGATGCTGCTGGCGGCCGAACCGCTGGCCAAGTTCATCAATGACAACCCGACCGTGGTGATGCTGGCCCTGGGCTTCTTGATCATGATCGGCATGACCCTGATCGCCGAAGGTTTCGGCGCCCATGTGCCCAAGGGCTATGTGTATGCGGCGATGGCCTTCTCGGCGGCCATTGAGAGTCTCAACATGCTGGCCCGCCGGGCCCGGCAGAAGCGTCAGGCGGCCCGTAGCGACGCTTGATCCGCAGCCATGACTGGCGGCCGCCTGTACTCCTTGGAGTCAGGCGGCCGCTTTGTTTCAGGGGTAGGGGAAACCTTGATCAGTGGGCAGCGGCAGGACGCCGGGCGCTCTTTCCAGCCTTGATGGCGGGGGCTGCTTGCGGGGGCTGATGGTGGTGGCGGCGGGTGATGCGCAGCACGCCCCAGAGCATAGCGGCGGCTACCGCCAGCCAGCCGAGGATCAGCATCAGGATGGTCGTTGTCAGGCTCATAAGTGCCTCCTTTATGCCCCGTGCGGGGCACACACTCTTAACAATCGACAGTCTAGTAGCCTATGTGTTTCAAGCTATTGACCAATAGTCGAGAGTCTTCGAACACTTCGCTCTATGGTTTTCAATTAACTGGCGCCTAACGCTATACCCTTGCCCGCGGGCGCCCTATTATCAGGGCCCCAGCCGGAGGCGGGTCGCCCGGTGTCTGAATAGAGAGCAAAGATGGTGCGGGTATTTCCTCGGTTTCGAGTGGCGCTGCTGGCCAGCGCCTGTGTCTTGGCCCTGGCCGGTTGTGCCGGTAGCGTACAGCCTGACATCCAGCGCCTGCCGGAACGTGTCGAACTCAACAGCGTGCCGTCTTTCCGTGGCCAGATGTACCAGAGCGGCCCAGGTGCACTGGCCAGCATGCTGTCGCAGCAGGGCGTGGTGATCACGCCCGGTCTGCTGGACAAGCCATTGCATCTGCCGGGTGCCGAGGCGCAGTTGCAGCAGAACATGCAGAACCTGGCGCGTGAATACGGCATGGTCGTCTATCCCCTGGATAACCAATTGTCGGCGTTGCTGACGCAGGTGGCGGCGGGTTACCCGGTGCTGGTGCGCTTTACCGAGGGTTCGACATTCTGGGCTGAGCCGCGCTATGCCGTGCTGGCCGGCTATAACCGCGACAAGCAGACAGTGCTGTTGCGTGGGGCGAAAAGCCGTCGGCAACTGATGAGCTTCAGCGAGTTCGAGTCATCCTGGAAGAGTGCCGGCAGCTTTGCGGTACTGATCCAGGCCCCCAACCAGTTGCCGGCCAAGGTGGATCGCCAGCGTTGGTTGAAAGCCGTCAATGAATTGGCCCAGGCCGGCCAGGAGCAGGCGGCAGCCCGGGCGAGCAAGGCACTCGACAGTCATTGAGTGTGCTACAGACAACAACGGCGCCTGAGGGCGCCGTTGTTTTTTGCCGGGTATCAGTGTGAGGCCTGGGGAGCGGCGACCTGACGGTTCTTCAGGTTCTTGTCCGCTTTGTAGCGCAGGGCGACGTCCGGTACCGAGCCGCTCTTACCGGTTTCGACCCAATTGCGGATGCGGCTGGCATCGGCGAAGTGGGTGTATTTGCCGAAGGCATCAAGAATCACCAGCGCTACCGGGCGATTACCCATGCTGGTGACCAGCACCAGGCAGTGGCCGGCCTGGTTGGTAAAGCCGGTCTTGGTGATCTTGATGTCCCATTTTTCCTTGTTCACTAGATGGTCGGTATTACGGAAGCCCAGGGTGTAGTTGGGCTTGCGAAAGGCTACGGTCTTTTCCTTGGTGGTACTCAGTTCGCTGAGCAGCGGGTACTTGCGCGAAGCCACCAGCAACTTGCTCAGGTCACGGGCGGTGGAAACGTTGTGGATCGACAGGCCTGTAGGCTCCACGTAGCGGGTGTGGGTCATGCCCAGGGACTTGGCCTTGGCGTTCATTGCTGCGATGAACGCCGCGTAGCCGCCCGGGTAGTGATGGGCCAGGCTGGCGGCAGCACGGTTTTCCGAAGACATCAGGGCGATCAGCAGTGTGTCCCGGCGGCTCAGCTCACTGTTGAGCTTGACCCGGGAGAACACCCCTTTCATTTCCGGGGTGTCGCTGATGTTCATGGAGATGTATTCGTCCAGGGGCAGCTTGGCGTCCAGGACCACCATGGCGGTCATCAGCTTGGTCACCGAGGCGATGGGGACTATCACGTCCGGGTTGCTGGAATAGATAACTTTGTTGGTCTGCAGATCCAGCAGCAGGGCGCTACCGGACGCGATATGCAATTGTGAAGTGTCTCTTGGCGCCGCGGTGGTTTCGCTGGCGTCGACGCTGTGCGCGATCAGTGTGCCGGACACAGCAAACAACAAGCTGAGAATGGAGAGACGAATTTTCACGCGGGCGGACTCGATAAAGAATGGATATGCCGTTGGCTAACGGGCTTTCTGGGAAAAACGTTACATTTTATGAGTATGGCTGAAGAACTGTCGATTGTTCTTCCACGGTCAGCCGAAAGCCCTTAAAAATAAAGAAAAAACACGTTTTTTTCCTGAACGGTAGGGCTTTGCGCAGCAATGGGCGCGGGCTAAGAGTCAGGGGTGATAAAGAGCCCGGGCGGCCTTTAATTTCAGAATAAAAAAACCCGCCATTGGCGGGTTTTCTGTTGCGGGGCAGCAAACTCAGCTGTGCAGCGATTCGGCTGCGTACAGCGTGTTTTCCAGCAGGCAGGCGCGGGTCATGGGGCCGACGCCACCAGGTACTGGGGTGATCCAGCCGGCGCGGGGCAGGGCGGTTTCATACACCACGTCACCCACCAGCTTGCCGTCGTCCTGGCGATTGATGCCAACGTCGATGACGATTGCGCCTTCCTTGATCCACTCGCCCTTGACCAGGCCCGGCTTGCCGGCGGCTACGACTACCAGGTCGGCACGGCCGACATGACCAGCCAGATCCTTGGTGAAGCGGTGGGTCACGGTCACGGTGCAACCGGCCAGCAGCAACTCCATGGCCATCGGGCGACCAACGATATTGGAAGCGCCGACAACCACTGCATCCATGCCGTACAGATCGGCACCGGTGCTTTCCAGAAGGGTCATGATGCCCTTGGGGGTGCAAGGGCGCAGCAGTGGAATGCGCTGGGCCAGGCGACCGACGTTATAAGGATGGAAACCGTCCACGTCTTTGTCCGGGCGAATACGCTCCAGTAATAGAGAAGCGTCCAGGTGCTCGGGAAGCGGCAACTGCAGCAGGACGCCATCGATGTTCGGGTCATCGTTGAGGCGGTCGATCAAGCCGGCCAGGTCCTCTTGAGTGGTGTTGGCGGGCAAGTCATAGGCTTGGGAAAGGAAGCCGACCTCTTCGCAGTCTTTACGCTTGTGCGAGACATAAACTTGAGAGGCCGGGTCGCTGCCGACCAGAATCACCGCGAGGCCTGGAGTACGCAGGCCTTGCTGGCGACGCTCGGCGACGCGTTTGGCGATCTGCTGGCGCAGGCTAGCGGCGATCGCCTTGCCGTCGATTAGTTGTGCAGTCATGACGCGTGATTAACCATCGAGAGGGTGAGAAAAAGAGAACGCATTCTCGCATGTCGGAACGTGAGGGCAAAGGCGCTTGGTCTGCAAATTCCCCTAAGCCCTTTAATTAAATGAATTTTTTTCAAAAAAGAGTTGACGACCTAACGGACCGTCTATAACATTCGTCGCACTTGTCGGGCACAGCCTAGCACTGGTTAAGAAGGTCGGGCAGAGTTGATGTTTAACTCGTAACGACTGAAAGCAATTAGTTTGTAATCGTTAAAGAATACAGATTAATAAGGCGCCCGTAGCTCAGCTGGATAGAGCATCCGCCTTCTAAGCGGATGGTCGCAGGTTCGAGTCCTGCCGGGTGCGCCATTAGGCAGCTTTGGCACAAGTAACGCAATATGGTGGGCGTAGCTCAGTTGGTAGAGCACAGGATTGTGACTCCTGTTGTCGTGGGTTCGATCCCCATCGTCCACCCCATATTCGAAGAAGGCGCCAGATTAATAGTCTGGCGCCTTTGCTTTAAAAGCTTGTTACGCGGACGTGGTGGAATTGGTAGACACACTGGATTTAGGTTCCAGCGCCGCAAGGTGTAAGAGTTCGAGTCTCTTCGTCCGCACCAATAAAGTAGCTAGTTAATAGCAGATAACGGCGCAGCACCTGAAAAGGGCTGCGCCGTTTTCGTTTCTGGATTTGATACCTCTAAATGGCTGCATCCGATGAGCCGGTTGAGTGGCAGAATGTTGTCCTTTGGTCGTTGAGGGTTCCGGGTTTCAGCTATTGGCTGGCGTTTTTCAGGGGTGTGCTGAACGACTCCTTCTATATATAGAAGGGTTGAAGTAGAGGCCCTGGTTTGGTTCGCAATATTTGCTCTCATGGCGAGGCTCAATCCTTTGTCCCCGCCTTCACATTGCCGGCGGTTTTTTACCCGTTTTCAGTAGGGTGACTTCTTGAGTTTGACCCTCTAGAATGCATGCCCTTGATTCTGGGGTCGGAAAACGGCCGGCTAACGTCTGTGCAACGAGGAATATCCATGCAAGTTTCTGTTGAAAATACTTCTGCTCTTGAGCGCCGCATGAGCATCACCGTGCCGGCTGAGCGCATCGAGAGCCAGGTCAACAAGCGTCTGCAGCAGACTGCCCAAAAGGCCAAGATTCCAGGCTTCCGTCCTGGCAAGGTTCCAATGAGCGTGATCCGTCAGCGTTATGAGGCTGATGCGCGTCAAGAAGCAGTAGGTGATGTGATCCAGGCTTCCTTCTATGAAGCCGTTGTCGAGCAGAAACTGAACCCTGCCGGCGCTCCTTCGGTCGAGCCTAAAGTGCTGGAGAAGGGCAAGGACCTGGAGTACGTTGCCACTTTTGAAGTGTTCCCAGAGTTCACTGTTGCCGGCTTCGAAAACATCGCCGTTGAGCGCCTGAGCGCTGATGTGGCTGATGCCGACCTGGATAACATGCTGGAAATCCTGCGCAAGCAGAACGTGCGTTTTGAAGTGGCCGATCGTGCTGCGCAGAACGACGATCAACTGAACATCGATTTCGTTGGCAAGGTCGACGGTGAAGTCTTCGCCGGTGGTTCGGCCAAGGGTACCCAGCTGGTGCTGGGCTCGGGTCGCATGATTCCTGGCTTCGAAGAAGGCCTGGTAGGCGCCAAGGCGGGTGAAGAGCGCGTCCTGAATCTGACCTTCCCTGAGAACTATCAGAACCTGGATCTGGCCAACAAGGCCGCCGAGTTCACTGTGACTGTCAACAGCGTTTCCGAGCCTAAGCTGCCAGAGCTGACCGAGGAGTTCTTCGCTCAGTTCGGCATCAAGGAAGCAGGTCTGGAAGGCTTCCGCGCCGAAGTTCGCAAGAACATGGAGCGCGAACTGCGTCAGGCCATCAAGTCCAAAGTGAAGAATCAGGTCATGGACGGTCTGCTGGCCTCCAACCCGATCGAAGTGCCGAAGGCGCTGCTGGACAACGAAGTTAACCGTCTGCGCGTTCAAGCTGTCCAGCAATTCGGTGGCAACATCAAGCCGGATCAACTGCCAGCCGAGCTGTTCGAAGAGCAGGCCAAGCGTCGCGTGGTACTGGGTTTGATCGTTGCTGAGGTTGTTAAGCAGTTCGATCTGAAGCCTGATGAAGGCCGCGTTCGCGAGCTGATCCAGGAAATGGCTTCGGCTTATCAGGAACCTGAGCAGGTCGTGTCCTGGTACTACAAGAACGAGCAGCAATTGAACGAAGTTCGTTCGGTTGTGCTGGAAGAACAAGTTGTGGATACTGTTCTGCAGAAAGCTAGCGTGACCGACAAATCGGTCTCCTACGAAGAAGCGGTCAAGCCGGTAGAAGCACCTCAAGCCGACTGATTTTCTTCTCGTTCGAAGCACACACCATAAGCCAGCCTTCGCGCTGGCTTATGCGTATTCAAGACGTGACTATTTGGGAGTGACTGCAGAGCATGTTCCGTAATTCGTATATTCAGCAGAACTCTGATATCCAGGCCGCAGGCGGCCTGGTCCCGATGGTTGTCGAGCAGTCCGCTCGTGGCGAGCGCGCCTACGACATCTACTCGCGCCTCCTCAAGGAGCGAGTGATTTTTCTGGTGGGCCCTGTAGAGGACTACATGGCCAACCTGATCTGTGCGCAACTGCTGTTCCTTGAAGCGGAAAACCCGGACAAGGACATCCATCTCTATATCAACTCCCCGGGCGGTTCGGTGACAGCTGGCATGTCGATCTACGACACCATGCAGTTCATCAAGCCTAACGTTTCAACCACTTGTATTGGCCAGGCATGCAGCATGGGCGCGTTCTTGCTGACAGCCGGCGCTCCAGGCAAGCGTTTCTGCCTGCCAAACTCCCGAGTGATGATTCACCAGCCACTGGGCGGTTTCCAGGGTCAGGCATCGGATATTGAAATCCATGCCAAGGAAATCCTCTTCATCCGTGAGCGTCTCAACACGCTGATGGCCAAGCATAGCGGGCGCACCCTGGAAGAAATCGAGCGCGATACCAATCGCGATAACTTCATGAGCGCCGAAGCTGCGCGTGAGTACGGGTTGATCGACGAAGTCATCAACCAGCGCCCCGCTTAAAATAAGCAGCTCAAAATAGGCATGGTCGGTTGTTCCGATCAGTGGCGGGCTTGAAAAAGCCCGCAATAGCCTTCATCTTGTGTTGCAAGCCTATCGGATTTGGATCGAACGAATGACTGACACCCGCAACGGCGAGGACAACGGCAAACTGCTTTATTGCTCCTTCTGTGGCAAAAGCCAGCATGAAGTGCGCAAATTGATTGCCGGCCCCTCGGTCTTTATCTGCGACGAGTGCGTCGACCTGTGCAATGACATCATCCGTGAGGAGGTGCAGGAAGCACAGGCCGAGAGCAGCGCGCATAAATTGCCTTCGCCTAAAGAAATCAGCGGCATCCTTGATCAGTACGTGATTGGTCAGGAGCGTGCAAAAAAGGTTCTAGCAGTAGCGGTGTACAACCACTACAAGCGTCTGAACCAGCGTGACAAGAAGAGTGACGACGTCGAACTTGGCAAGAGCAACATCTTGCTGATCGGCCCTACAGGTTCGGGTAAGACGCTGTTGGCCGAAACCCTGGCTCGCCTGTTGAATGTACCTTTCACCATCGCCGATGCCACTACCCTGACCGAAGCCGGTTATGTGGGGGAAGACGTCGAGAACATCATTCAGAAGTTGCTGCAGAAGTGCGACTACGACGTAGAGAAGGCCCAGATGGGCATTGTCTACATCGATGAGATCGACAAGATTTCCCGCAAGTCTGACAACCCTTCGATTACCCGGGATGTTTCCGGCGAAGGCGTTCAGCAAGCCCTGTTGAAGTTGATTGAAGGCACGGTTGCCTCCGTTCCTCCGCAAGGTGGTCGCAAGCATCCGCAGCAGGAATTCCTGCAGGTCGATACCCGTAACATCCTGTTCATCTGTGGTGGTGCGTTCTCGGGTCTGGAAAAGGTTATTCAAAACCGTTCCACCAAGGGCGGCATCGGTTTCAACGCAGAAGTTCGCAGCAAGGAAGAAGGCAAGAAAGTCGGTGAGTCCCTGCGTGAAGTCGAGCCTGACGATTTGGTCAAGTTCGGTCTGATCCCGGAATTCGTCGGTCGTCTGCCTGTCCTGGCGACCTTGGATGAGTTGGACGAAGCGGCATTGATTCAGATCCTCACCGAACCGAAGAACGCCTTGACCAAGCAGTACGCCAAGTTGTTCGAGATGGAAGGTGTTGACCTGGAGTTCCGTACCGATGCCTTGAAGTCCGTCGCCAAGCGAGCCCTTGAACGCAAGACTGGTGCTCGTGGCCTGCGCTCCATTCTTGAAGGTGTTCTGCTCGACACTATGTATGAAATCCCCTCGCAGTCCGAGGTGAGTAAAGTAGTGATCGACGAAAGCGTTATTGAAGGCAAGTCCCAGCCACTGTACATCTATGAGAACAGTGAGCCGACGGCCAAGGCGGCGCCAGACGCGTAAGCGTCGCGCTGTTGGAATGAAAGAAGGGGCCTTCGGGCCCCTTTGTTTTTAGCGCCTTAAAGTGCTGTCTTTGAGCTTGTTTTTTTTCCAGGCAGCCCCCATCTTGGTTTCAAGCTTACTTCCATCTGTTTACGGCCTTACGGCCGCCGTAGAGGCGAAATCATGAAGACAACCATCGAATTGCCTCTCCTGCCATTGCGTGATGTTGTGGTTTATCCGCACATGGTTATCCCGCTGTTCGTGGGGCGCGAGAAGTCGATCGAAGCCCTCGAGGCAGCGATGACGGGCGACAAGCAGATTCTCTTGCTGGCGCAGAGAAACCCTGCTGATGACGATCCCGGTGAAGATGCACTCTATCGCGTAGGTACCATTGCGACTGTCTTGCAGTTGCTCAAATTGCCTGATGGCACCGTCAAGGTATTGGTTGAAGGCGAACAGCGTGGTGCTGTTGAGCGCTTCAGCGAAGTTGATGGCCATTGCCGTGCCGAAGTCTCCCTGATTGACGAAGTCGATGCTCCTGACCGTGAGTCGGAAGTGTTTGTTCGCAGTCTGCTGTCCCAGTTCGAGCAGTACGTGCAACTGGGCAAGAAAGTCCCTGCCGAGGTGCTGTCGTCCCTCAATAGCATCGATGAGCCAAGCCGCCTGGTGGATACCATGGCTGCGCACATGGCGTTGAAGATCGAGCAGAAGCAGGAAATCCTCGAGATCATCGATCTGTCCGCTCGGGTCGAGCATGTCCTGGCATTGCTGGACGCCGAGATCGATCTGCTGCAAGTGGAAAAGCGCATCCGTGGTCGCGTCAAGAAGCAAATGGAGCGCAGCCAGCGCGAGTACTACCTGAATGAGCAGATGAAGGCCATTCAGAAAGAACTGGGTGATGGCGACGAAGGGCACAACGAAATCGAGGAGCTGAAAAAGCGTATCGATGCCGCAGGCCTGCCAAAAGACGCGATGACCAAGGCTCAGGCCGAACTGAACAAGCTCAAGCAGATGTCGCCGATGTCTGCCGAGGCTACTGTGGTCCGCTCTTATATCGACTGGCTGGTTCAGGTGCCGTGGAAGGCACAGAGCAAGGTTCGTCTCGATCTGGCACGTGCCGAAGATATTCTCGATGCCGACCACTATGGCCTGGAAGAGGTCAAGGAACGGATTCTCGAATACCTCGCCGTACAGAAGCGGGTGAAAAAGATTCGTGGCCCGGTACTGTGCCTGGTGGGGCCTCCTGGGGTGGGTAAAACCTCCCTGGCGGAGTCGATCGCCAACGCTACCAACCGCAAGTTCGTACGCATGGCCCTGGGTGGCGTGCGTGACGAGGCGGAGATTCGTGGGCATCGTCGGACTTACATCGGTTCGATGCCAGGAAGATTGATTCAAAAGATGACAAAGGTGGGGGTGCGCAACCCACTGTTCTTGCTCGACGAAATCGACAAGATGGGCAGCGATATGCGCGGTGATCCGGCCTCGGCATTGCTCGAGGTGCTGGACCCCGAGCAGAACCATAATTTCAACGATCACTACCTGGAAGTCGATTACGACTTGTCCGATGTGATGTTCCTCTGCACCTCCAACTCGATGAATATTCCGCCGGCCTTGCTGGACCGGATGGAGGTGATTCGTCTGCCTGGCTACACCGAGGACGAGAAGATCAACATCGCGGTCAAGTACCTCTCGCCCAAGCAGATTCAGGCCAACGGCCTGAAGAAGGGCGAGCTGGAATTCGAGCCGGATGCGATCCGCGACATCATTCGCTACTACACCCGCGAGGCCGGTGTACGCGGCCTGGAGCGGCAGATTGCCAAGGTCTGCCGCAAGGCGGTGAAAGAGCATGCGATGGAAAAGCGCTTCTCGGTGAAGGTCACTTCCGACCTGCTGGAGCACTTCCTCGGCGTGCGCAAATTCCGCTACGGCCTGGCCGAGCAGCAAGACCAGATCGGTCAGGTGACCGGGTTGGCATGGACTCAAGTGGGCGGTGAACTGCTGACCATCGAAGCCGCTGTGGTTCCGGGCAAGGGCCAGTTGATCAAGACCGGTTCCCTGGGCGATGTGATGGTCGAGTCGATCACAGCAGCACTGACCGTGGTGCGCAGCCGGGCCAAGAGCCTGGGCATTCCCCTGGACTTCCACGAGAAGCGCGACACCCATATCCACATGCCAGAAGGGGCGACCCCGAAAGACGGCCCCAGCGCGGGTGTAGGCATGTGCACGGCGCTGGTTTCGGCGCTGACCGGCATTCCGGTGCGGGCTGATGTGGCAATGACGGGCGAGATCACTCTGCGTGGTCAGGTATTGGCTATCGGCGGGTTGAAAGAGAAATTACTCGCCGCTCATCGGGGTGGAATCAAGACAGTGATCATTCCGGAAGAGAATGTTCGCGATTTGAAAGAAATTCCTGACAATATCAAGCAGGATCTGCAGATTAAACCGGTTAAATGGATTGACGAAGTCCTGCAAATTGCGCTGCAATACGCGCCGGAGCCCTTGCCGGATGTGGCTCCCGAGATAGTCGCAAAGGACGAAAAACGCGAGTCTGACTCTAAGGAAAGAATTAGCACGCATTAGTACGCATTAGCCTGGGGGGCTTCCTTGACAGCTTTTTAGAGCCCTTGTTATAAAGCGGCTCTTAAGTGTCTGTAGGCCATTCAGCACTCGTTTTTGCTTTCACCAAAAAACTTAGAATCATACTCATAGATATATAAGGGGACTTAGAGTGAACAAGTCGGAACTGATTGATGCTATCGCTGCATCTGCTGATCTCCCGAAAGCTGCTGCTGGCCGTGCGCTGGACGCAGTAATCGAATCCGTTACTGGCGCTCTGAAGGCCGGTGACTCTGTGGTGCTGGTTGGTTTCGGTACTTTCTCCGTAACTGATCGTCCAGCGCGTATCGGTCGTAACCCACAGACCGGTAAGACTCTGGAAATCGCTGCTGCTAAAAAGCCAGGTTTCAAAGCCGGTAAAGCACTGAAAGAAGCCGTTAACTAAGTTTCTTCAGGGTCTTTGCCCATCCGGGTCGGGGTCATGCCTGATCTGGCAGCGGGGCGCTAGTCAACCGGTCTACCACCGGTTCACGCCGAGGGTCGCGGGTTTAACCTTCGTCCGCTCCGCCAGTTACGAGAAGGCGCATCCTCGGATGCGCCTTTCTTCTATCCGGACTCTACCCACGCTCCACGGTTGCTCAAATTGAAGTACAACCGTTTCTGGGGGACGCATGCTGCAGAATATCAGGGACAATTCACAAGGCTGGATTGCCAAAACCATCATCGGGGTTATCGTCGCGCTGTTGGCGTTGACGGGATTCGATGCCATTTTCAAGGCCACTACCCACAATCAGGACGCGGCCAAGGTCAACGGTGAGGAAATCACTCAGAACGAGTTGAGCCAGGCCGTCGACATGCAACGTCGTCAGTTGATGCAGCAGCTGGGCAAAGACTTCGATGCCTCCCTGCTGGACGAGAAGATGCTGCGCGAAGCTGCTCTCAAAGGGCTGATCGACCGCAAGCTGTTGCTGCAAGGTGCGCAGGATTCCAAGTTCGCGTTCTCCGAAGGTGCGCTGGACCAGGTCATTCTGCAAACGCCGGAGTTCCAGGTTGATGGCAAGTTCAGCCCCGAGCGCTTCGACCAGGTGATCCGTCAACTGGGTTACACCCGCCTGCAATTTCGCCAGATGCTGACTCAGGAAATGCTGATCGGCCAGGTACGCGCCGGTCTGGCAGGCAGCGGTTTTGTCACCGACGCCCAGGTGCTGGCATTCGCCCGTCTGGAAAAGCAGACCCGTGACTTCGCTTCCCTGACCATCAAGGCCGACCCGGCAGCGGTCAAGTTGACCGACGACGAGGTCAAGGCGTACTACGACCAGCACGCCAAGGAGTTCATGACTCCGGACCAGGTGGTGATTGATTACATCGAATTGAAGAAGGCCGCCTTCTTCGATCAGGTCAGCGTCAAGGACGAGGACCTGCAAGCGCTGTATCAGAAGGAAATTGCCAACCTGTCCGAGCAACGCCGCGCGGCGCACATCCTCATCGAAGTCAATGACAAGGTGAATGAGGCCCAGGCCAAGGCCAAGATCGAAGAGATCCAGGCACGTCTGGCCAAGGGCGAAAGCTTCGAGGCACTGGCCAAGGAGTTCTCCCAGGACCCGGGTTCGGCCAGCAACGGCGGCGACCTGGGTTTCGCAGGTCCTGGCGTCTATGACCCAACCTTCGAGAAAGCCCTGTACGCCTTGAACAAGGACCAGGTATCGGCGCCGGTACGTACCGACTTCGGTTTCCACCTGATCAAGCTGCTGGGTGTCGAAGCGCCGGAAGTGCCGAGCTTCGCCAGCCTCAAGGGCAAGCTGACCCGGGATCTGAAGACCCAGCAGGTCGAGCAGCGTTTCGTCGAGGCCACCAAGCAACTGGAAGACTCGTCGTTCGAAGCGTCCGATCTGGCACAACCGGCCCAGGACCTGAAGCTGACTGTCCACACTTCCGCGCCATTCGGCCGTGAAGGTGGTGACGGCATCGCAGCCAACCGCGCCGTGATACAAGCGGCGTTCAGCACCGAAGTCCTCGATGAGGGTGCCAATAGCACCGCCATCGAACTGGACCCGGAAACCGTGGTAGTGCTGCGTGCCAAGGAGCACCGCAAACCTGAGCAACTGCCACTGGAAAGCGTTGCCAGTGCCATTCGCACGCAATTGGCCAAAGAGCACGCCAGTGCCGCGGCCAAGACCAAGGCTGAAGAGCTGATCGCCAGCCTGCGCGACGGCAAGACCGCGCTGAACAAGCCGGTGGATGGCCAGGACTGGAAAGTCGCGCACGCCGTGACCCGTGGCCAGGAAGGGATCGATCCGACCGTGCTGCAGGCGCTGTTCCGCATGACCAAGCCTGAGTCCAAGGACAAACCGACCTTCACCAGCGTGACCCTGCCTAATGGCAACCTGTTGGTGCTGCAGCTCAATGGTGTCAACGAAGCCGCTGCGCCGACCGAGGAAGAGAAGGCTCAATACCGTCGCTTCCTGGCCTCGCGGGTAGGGCAGCAAGACTTTGCCGCCTACCGCAAGCAGCTGGAAAACCAGGCGGACATCAAGCGTTACTGATGTCTGACCCACAGTGTTGAAAAGACCCCGGCCGCAATGCCGGGGTCTTTTTTTGGGCTGGAAAAAACTTCAGCCAAGGGCGTTCTTCCAGCGTTTGCGTGCATGCAGGTAGGCCGCCTGATCGTTGTAGCCCAACTGCAGGGCAATCTGGGCCCGGGATTCGCCTTGCAGTTGCAGGTGCATTTCCAGCTCGGCGCGGGTCTGGTCGAGCAATTCGCGAAAGCTCAACCCCTGTTCCTCCAGGCGTCGCCGCAGCGTTCGCGGGGTTTGATGCAGTTGCGCGCAAAGGCTTTCCAGGGTTGGTGAGTGGCCGGCGGCCAGGGCCTGGCGACAAGCCGCTGCCACCTTGGCGGCCCAACCGCTCTGTCGCCGGTGCAGGGCCACCCGTCGATCCAGCTCCTCGCTCAGCAGTTCCAGCATGCCGGCGTGGCGGGTTTGCAGCGGCAGTTGCAGGGTTTGCGGGTCGAAGTAGAAACGGTTGGCCGGGCAATCGAATTCGATCCGCTTGCCGAACCAGTGATGGTACTGCGCGTGATAGGCCGGGCGTGGATGGCTGAAGCAGGCCAGTACCGGCTGCACCGCAAGGCCGGTGCCACGGCGCAACTGAGTGATGGACATGACGCCATAGTGCTCGATCAGGTAGCGGCCGAGTGGCGCCGATGTGTCGATATCAACCTCGACACCGGCCCCCCGGGTATCCGCCACCAGCTGTACCCGGTCGGTATCCGAACCCAAGGGCGCGTAGCGCACCCAGAACGCCATGGACGCGGCGACATCCGGACAGTACAGGCTGGCGTGGGCGATCACGTGCCAGTCCTGGGGGGTGAAGCGTTCGAACAGTTTGAGGCCGATGGCCGGCTCCAGCGCTGCCGCGGCGCGCCACAGCTGCTCCAGCTGCAGCAGGTTGTAGTCCTGCTGGGGGCCGGTGTTCTGGTCATCGAGAAAGCGTTGCAGGACTTCACCCAGGCGCCCGCGATGGAAACGCGGGGCCATGCCCTTGGCCGGATCTCGCGGAATTCTGTCCAGTTCGCGCATAGAGCGGGCTGCCTTGCTGATCTCTAATGGTGGGGCGATGCCCACAAGGATAAGAGCGAGAATGCCATGAACCACGACCTGCTGACCAACAACCCGCTGCTGATCGTTTCGGCGATCTTTGTGTTTTTCATCCTCCTGGAAATCACCTGTTCGGCCTTTGGCCAACCTCGCGGCCAGCGCCGTGATGTGTTGATCGAGGCGGTGGGCTCAAGCCTGTTGCTCGGTGTGACCTTTCCCCTGGTGATGTGGGCCAGCGGCGCGCTCATGCAGCTATCGCTGCCCGAAGCAAAGGGAGCACTGGCACAGATCCCCTGGGTACTCGGCCTGCTGCTGTTCCTGGTCTTCGATGACATGACCCAGTACTGGTGGCACCGATTGACCCACCGCGTACCGGCGCTGTACGCGTTGCATCGCGCGCACCATTCGGCGCCCTACATGAGCATTCGCATCGTCTACCGCAACAACAGCTTCTATTACCTGCTGATGCCCGGCATCTGGTTCTCGGGAGTGCTGATTTATCTGGGGCTGGCGCCGGTCTACTACGGTTACCTGATTCTCAAGATGACGGTGATCTTCGCCGCTCACAGCAGTGTGGCCTGGGATGACAAGCTGTACCGCATCGGTTTTCTGCGGCCGCTGATGTGGTTGCTGGAGCGGGTCTTTTCTACGCCGTCCACCCATTCGGCGCACCACGGCCTGAGCGCCGAGGATGGTGTGACCCATTACAAGGGCAACTTCGGCAACCTGCTGTTCCTCTGGGATGTGCTGTTTGGTACGGCGAAGATCACTCGGCGCCGGCCCGTTGCCTATGGCATCGAACACTTGGCACCCGTGAGCTGGACGCAAGAGTTGTTCTGGCCGCTGGTACGCAGCCGTAAAGCCCGCTCCAGTGCAGGGGCGAAGGTAGAGGGCGCCTTGCCGGCGAACCCTGCTTCGCAAGGCTAGGCATTCTTTCTCGAGCCCTGGTGCTGGAGCCCCGGCCACCCGAGCCGGGAGCCGGATTTTAAGCCCGGGCAGGGAAGCCCTCGCGTCGGGCGTTCATCGCCACTAGCAGGGTCACCAGCAACAGGGCGGCAATCACCCAGGGGAAGGTGGCCACGCCCGGCCCCTGCAGCAGCAGCGCGCCGCCCAGGCCGCCACCGGCGATTGCCAGGTTCCACAGGGTCACCAGCATCGACTGCGCAGTATCGGCGTGCTCGCCGGCGGCCTTGGCCAGCGCAGTCTGCAGCAAGGTGGCCATGCCGCCAAAGGACAGCCCCCAGATAGCGATTGCCCCATAGATTGCCAGTGGCCGGTCGCCGAGCAGGCCCAGCAGCAGGGTCGAGCCGATAAACAGCAGACAGCTGGCCAGTACCAGCTCACGCAGCCAGCGGTCGATCAGCAGGCCCACCAGCCAGATGCTCAGCAAGGCGGCCAGGCCGAACACCAGCAACACCCGCTCGATTTCCCCGCCAAGCCCGGCCGGCTCAAGAAAAGGCGCGATGTAGGTGTAGAGAATGTTGTGGCCCAGCACATAGGCGAAGGTCACGAACAGCACCGGCCGGATCCCCGGCAGGGTCAGGACACGACTCAGCGACAGGCGCTTCTGCGCCCGCAGCCCGGGGAAGTCCGGCACTTGCACCAGTACCCAGCCGATCAGGCCCAGGGTCAGCACAGTCATCACGGCGAAACTCATGCGCCAGCCCAGCAGGGCGCCCAGCCAGGTCCCGGCGGGCATGCCCACCGACAGCGCCAGCGGCGCGCCGAGCATGGCCAGGGTAATCGCCCGGCCCTGCAAGTGTGGCGCCACCATGCGGCTGGCATAACCTGCCACTAGGGCCCAGAGCAAGCCGGCGAAGACTCCGGCAAAGAAGCGCGCCACCAGGATCAGGCTGTATTCGGTGGAGAGGGCCGTGATGCTGTTGACCACGGCGAAACCGCCGATGGCGATCAGCAGCAGGGGCCGGCGCCGCCAGCCCTGGGTGAGGAGGATCAGCGGAATGGCCGCCAGCAGTGAGCCCAGGGCGTAGACGGTCACCAGTTGGCCGATCAGCGCTGCAGACACGCCCAGGTCGGCACTCATCTGCGGTAGCAGGCCGGCGGGCAGGGTTTCGGTCATCAGGGTGATGAACCCGGCAGTGGCCAGGGCCAGCAGGCCGCCGACAGGCAGGCGTTCGTGGGTTGTGGCAGGTACTTGCAAGGGTTCGCAGGCATTGACGCAATTGCTCATGGAAAGGCCCCGATGGGTGGGTTCGGAAGTGAGGGGCCTAGGGTAGGGCGCTGTTCATGGCGGAAAAATAGGCTAAGGTTCCGAACTTATCGGACACAGGTGTCCTTAATTTCGGAGCGACGCGATGGACTGGCTCGGCAGTATCCCGGTGTTTATGCAGGTGGCGGAAACCCGCAGCTTCACCGAAGCGGGGCGCCTTCTGGGAGTCTCTTCCTCGGCGGTTGGCAAAAGTATTGCCCGTCTGGAGGAGCGCCTGGAGACTCGTCTGTTTCATCGCACCACCCGCAGCATCAGCCTCACCGCCGAAGGCGCCGGATTCCTCGAACGCTGCCGCAGGATCGCCGCCGAAGTCGAGGCGGCGGAGTTCCAGCTATGTGACTCTTCCAGCGCGCCGGTGGGCAAGCTGCGGGTCAGCGCGCCGCAGGTCCATGGGTTGTTGATGCCGGTACTGGCCGAGTTCATGCAACGCTATCCGCAGATCGAGCTGGATATCGACCTCTCCGATCGCATGGTGGATGTGGTGGAAGAGGGTTTCGACCTGGTAGTGCGCACCGGCAACCCCAAGGACTCGCGGTTGCTGGCCCGGCAGCTGGGGCGCTTTCGCATGGTGCTGGTGGGCAGCCCCGGCTATTTCCAGCAGCGCGGCGTGCCGCAGACCCCGCAGGAATTGCGCAGTCACTCCTGCCTGCGGCATACCTTTCACCACACTGGCAAGCTCGAGGCCTGGCCCTTCAAGGTTCAAGCGGATGCGCCGGAGCCGGTGCTGCCCACTCGCCTGACCAGCAGCTCCATCGAGGCGGTGGAGCACGCGGCGCGCAGCGGGCTGGGCATTGCCTGCCTGCCGGACTTCATGGTCCAGGCCGCGGTGCGCCGTGGCGAGTTGCAAACCGTGCTCGACCCATACCTGGAGCACAACGGCGCCTTCTGGGTGTTGTGGCCCTCGAGCCGACATGCAGCGGCCAAGCTGCGGGTGTTGATCGAGCACTTGAGCGAGCGACTTTTTCCGGCAAACAGTGGTCAGTAAACTGATGAGAAATTTAAGGCACCAATTACCCGCGCTGCGGGACGCTGATCTGTTGCACAATACGCGCCGGAGCGTTTTCCTCAGGATTCTCGATGTTTAAATCATTTCATCTGCGCGCCACGGCCGGGGTGTTGCTGCTGTCTGCGGTGGCCGGCTGTTCGTCGCACAAGACCGCCATCTACGAGCACGAAAGCTTCGATGATTCCGGCACGTTTTCGCGCAATTACCCGGTGAGCGATGCCGCCTCCTGTGAGGCCGCGCGGCGTGCCCTGCTCAGCCAGGGCTACATCATCACCAGCAACGATCCGAAGCTGGTCAGCGGCCACAAGAGCTTCCAGCAGACCGGCGAGACCCACCTGGAAATCAGCTTCAACGTGGTTTGTGCCCAGGACGGCAGCGGCGACCAGCGTTCGACGATGTTCGCCAACGCCCTGCAGGATCGCTATGCGCTGAAGAAGGTGAACAACTCGGCCAGCCTCGGCGTGGGCGTGCTGGGCTCGGTGTCGATGCCGATCGGCTCTACCGATGATTCGATGGTCAAGGTGGCCAGCGAAACCGTGTCCTCGGCCAAGTTCTATGACCGCTATTTCGCCCTGGTGGAGTTGTTCCTGCCCCAGGAAGCGAAGAAGGCGGCGCATATCGAAGAGAAACCCAAGGCCGACCTCGGGGTTCCCGAGAACAAGCCCGAGGCGCCAGCCAAGCCCGAGCCCAAGGCGCAGCCAGTGGTCGAGCCTGCCCCTGTGGCCGCGCCGGCACCCGCCACCGAGCCTGAGCCTGCGGTCTCGCAACCCCTGGCTCCTCCGGTCGAGGCGGCGCCGATAGTGCCGGCAGCCAGCAGCGAGCCAGCGCCCGCCACACAAACCGTCACGCCGCCACCGGCCAGCAACCTGCCGCCGCCCAGCGAGCCGATTCCGGCCCTGCCGAGCAGCGGGCACTAAGGCTCCTAGACCGAGCTCGGGTCGACTTTTTCAGCGTCGATCCGATAGCGGCTCAAGGCTTCGCCGACCTGGCTGTAGGGTATCTCCCCGTCATCGGCCAGGGCTTTCAACGCCGCCAGGGCGATGAAATGCCGGTCCACCTCGAACAACTGCCGCAGGTTTTCCCGGGTATCGGACTGGCCGAAGCCGTCGGTGCCCAGGGCGACGAAGCGCCGACCCTCGACGAAGGGGCGGATCTGGTCGGCGAACAGTTTCATGTAGTCGGTGGCCACCACCAGCGGGCCTTGATGGCCTTCCAGGCATTGCTCGACATAGGCCGCTCGCCGAGGCTGCTGCGGATGCAGCAGGTTCCAGCGCTCCGCCGCCAGGCCCTGGCGGCGCAGTTCGGTGAGGCTGGTGGCACTCCAGATGTCGCTCTGCACCCCGAAGTCCTTCTCCAGCAGCTGCCCGGCGGCGATCACCTCGCGCAGGATCGAGCCGCTGCCCATCAGTTGCACCCGCGGGGCTTTGGCGCCCTGGGCGGTGCTTGAGCTGAAGCGGTACAAGCCCTTGAGAATGCCTTCGCGAGCACCTTCGGGCATGGCCGGTTGCGGGTAGTTTTCGTTGAGCAGGGTGATGTAGTAATACACATCCTCCTGCTGCACATACATGCGCTGCATGCCTTCATGGATGATCACCGCCAGTTCATAGGCGAAGGTCGGGTCGTAGGAGATGCAGCAGGGGATCACCGAGGCGAGGATATGGCTGTGGCCGTCGTCGTGCTGCAGGCCTTCGCCCATCAGCGTGGTGCGCCCGGACGTGGCGCCCAGCAGGAAGCCCCGGGCCCGCGCATCGCCGGCGGCCCAGGCCAGGTCACCAATCCTTTGGAAGCCGAACATCGAATAGAAGATGTAGAAGGGCAGGGTCATGACCTGGTGGTTGCTGTAGGAGGTACTGGCGGCGATCCATGAGGAAATCGCCCCGGATTCGTTCAGGCCCTCCTGCATGATCTGGCCGTTCTTGCTCTCCTTGTAGTAGCTCAGTTGCCCGGCATCCTGTGGGGTATAGAGCTGGCCCACCGCCGAGTGGATGCCGATCTGGCGGAACAGGCTTTCCATGCCGAAGGTGCGCGACTCGTCAGGCACGATCGGCACCACCCGCTTGCCGATCTGCGGGTCCTTGAGCAGGGTGCCGAGGATGCGCACGAAGGCCATGGTGGTGGAGATCGCCCGGTCGCCGGTGTCCTTGAGCTGGGTGGCGAAGGCTTCCAGGGCCGGGATCTGCAGCGGTGCGCAGTCGTTGTAGCGAGCCGGCACATAGCCCCCCAGGCGGCTGCGACAGGCTGCGAAGTAACGGCCTTCCGTGCTGTCCGCCGCGGGCTTGAGGTAGGGCATTTCAGCCAGTTGCTCATCGCTGACCGGCAGTTCGAAGCGATCACGGAAGGCCTTCACTGCCTCGGCCCCCATCTTCTTCAACTGGTGGTTGATGTTCTGGCCTTCGCCGGCCTCGCCCATGCCGAAGCCCTTGACGGTTTTCGCCAGGATCACCGTGGGACGGCCGCTGTGGCGTACTGCGGCGGCATAGGCGTTGTAGACCTTGATCGGGTCGTGGCCGCCCCGGGAGAGCTTCCAGATCTGCTCGTCCGAGAGATCGGCCACCAGCTCCAGCAATTGCGGGTACTTGCCGAAGAAATGCTCGCGCACATAGGCGCCGTTCTGCGACTTGTAGTTCTGATAGTCGCCATCCACGCACTCCATCATGCGCTGGCGCAGCAGGCCGCTGCGGTCCTTCTCCAGCAGCGCGTCCCAGCCGCTGCCCCAGATCACCTTGATCACGTTCCAGCCGGCGGCGCGATACAGGCTTTCGAACTCCTGGATGACCTTGGCGTTGCCCCGTACCGGGCCATCGAGGCGTTGCAGGTTGCAGTTGACGACGAAGATCAGGTTGTCGAGTTTCTCCCGCCCGGCCAGGGAAATCGCCGCCAGGGATTCGGGCTGGTCCATTTCGCCGTCGCCGAGGAAGGCCCAGACCTTGCGCCCCTGGTGCTGCTTGAGCCCGCGCAGTTCCAGGTAGCGCATGAAACGCGCCTGATAGGCCGCGGTGATCGGCCCCAGGCCCATGGATACAGTGGGGAACTGCCAGAAGTCCGGCATCAGCCTGGGGTGCGGATAGGAGGAAATGCCCTGGCCGTCGGCCTCGCGGCGGAAGTTGTCGAGCTGGGCGGCGCTGATCCGGCCTTCCAGGTAGGCGCGGCCGTAGATGCCTGGGGAGGAGTGGCCCTGGATGTACACCATGTCACCGTCGAAGCTGTCGCTGCGGCCGCGGAAAAAATGATCGAAACCCACGTCGTAGAGCACGGCTGCCGAAGCATAGGTGGCGATGTGGCCGCCCACGCCCGAATGCTTGCCGGCGCGCAGCACCATGGCCATGGCGTTCCAGCGGATCATCGCGTTGAGCTTGCGCTCGGTCTCCAGGTCGCCGGGGTAGGGCAGCTGCCGCTCGGGGGCAATGGTGTTGATGTAGGGCGTGGTCACCCGGCCATGGAAGTCGCCGTGGCGTGCCACGTCGAAATCCAGCAACTGGTCGATCAGGTAATGGGCCCGCGGGCGACCTTCCACCGTCAGCACCGACTCCAGAGAGTCGAGCCACTCGCGGGTTTCCTGGGGATCGTTATCGAGGGTTGCACTGTTGTTCTGGGTCATACCTGGCTCCGTGTTGGGCGGGGTTCCAGCGCGCGGATTCTTGTGGAATCGGAAGGTATTCGGCGCTGGGAAAAGTAATTGCAATTGCAACTACATGGCCGAATCTATCCCGGCATGCGTTACTATTGCAACCCTTCTTCAAACCTTCGGATGGTGTGGCATGTCTTCAAAAGAGCCCGATGTCTGGTTCCGTTTTGTCAGGGCTCACCGGACGGTGATTCGCGAAATCGAGCGCCGCCTGGCCCAGGCCGGCTTGCCGGCGTATGCCTGGTACGACGCCCTCTGGGGCCTGGAAAGCGGCGCCGAAGGTACCCGGCGCATGCACGAACTGGCCGATGTGCTGGCCATCGAGCGCTACAACCTCACGCGCCTGGTGGACCGCCTGGAAAAAGACGGCCTGGTGCAGCGCTCGCGCTGCGAGGGCGATGGTCGCGCGGCCTTTGTCAGCATCACCGACGAAGGCCGAAAGCTGCGCAAGAAGATGTGGAAAATCTACGAGGCGACAGTGGCCGAGCTGTTTCTCTCGCAACTGGACAGCGAGCAGAAACACGCCTTTGCCGATGCCCTGGAACGCACCGCGACCCTGGCCCGGGCGGCGGCCAATGGTGGCGACACAGGCTCCAAAAGCTGAGCCCGGTACCGTCAGGGCAGGCCATAGGTCGCCATGGCCTGTTCCACACATTGCATGGGCAATTGCCCAGCGTCTGCCAGGCTCTTGAGTGCCAGCACGGCGATCCAGCGTGCCTCGGGGCAGCGGCCGCGTCGCGGGTCGCGGGCGGCATCGAAGGAGTCGGTGCCCAGGGCCACCAGCTCGGCCTTGAGGTGAGGGCGTAGCTGTTCGGCCACCGCCTGGCCGTAGCCAGTCACTGCAATCACGGGCGCCGAGTCATCCGCCAGGCAGCGCTGCAGGTGTGAGCCGCGCCTCTCCTGCCCAGGATGCAGGCGATTCCAATGCTGCGCCGCAGCCGCTTCCCGCGCCAGGCGGGTGTAGCTGGGGCAACTCCAGAGCTGGCTGGCCACCTTCCAATCACGCTGCAGCAGATCCGCCGCGGCCCTGACCTGAGCAAACGCCCGGCCGGCGCCCAGCAGGCGCACGCGCCCCGCCGCTGGGTGGGCAGTGGTGTCCGTCACCTTGTACATGCCCTGCAATGCGGCTTGCCGTTGCTCGGGCGTCAGTTCCAGTTGCAGCTCATGGTCATGCAGGGCCAGGTAGTAGAAGCCTGGCTGGCCCTCGATATACAGGCGTTGCAGGGCCTCCAGGACAATCGCCTCGGCCTCTGCGCCAGTGGCCGGGTCGAATGGCAGGCAGTGCGGGTTGTGGGCCAGCCACAACGCCAGTGACGGGTCGGCACCCTTGGGCCATGGGGAGGTTTGGGTCTCACTGTCGTTGCACAGGATGCCCCGCGCCGCGGTCTCGGCGCTGACCGCGCACAACTGCGCCGAAGAACTGCAGCGGTGCAGATAGAGCAGGGGTTTTTCCGCGCTGTCGGTGGAGAACCACAATGGCCAGGCGCTGATCCGGGTACTCCTTTGTGGTGCGCCGTGGCTGCGCACCACAAAGGACTGGCGTGCGGTGCGCCGGTCCAGCTCCAGGGTATTGGCCATCTCCAGCACGGTGTTGAGTGGCGAACCGCCAGGGGGGCGGGCGCTCCTGAGCAGGTCCAGGCAGGCCTGGGCCGCCTGTTGCGCGAGGGCCTTGTGGCGAGTGGGGAAAAGTGAGGATGGGTTCATGCTCGGCGCCGTCCGCAAGGGGGGAGAGCGGCTACCCTAACGGATTGGCAAATATGATTGCAATTGCAATCGTTGCAGTTGCATCTGTGTTCGAGGGTTAAATTCCTCACGGGCTGTTACGTTTTAATGATAGAAATCCTGACCTGGGGGGTAGTATTTTTTCTGTCATCCCGGCACTTTATGCTGATCCCGATGGTCATTAGGCACAGGGCTATTGAACAAGGTCTTTCAACAACGGAAAAAGGAGTCCGCCATGGACGAATACCAAGAGGAACTGCTGGAGTATCAGGCTTTCGAGCTGGATCCTCTGGAACCTGCAGAAGACGCCACCGAGCTGTAACGCCGGTGGCGTTTTTTTTACCGTTTCTCTAGCCGAATTGTCGGTGGCTGCGGCGAAAATCCCCGGGGGTCTGGCCATTCCAGCGCTTGAAGGCCCGTTGAAACGCCTCGGCTGAGGCAAAGCCCAGCAGATAGGCAATCTCCCCGAACGCCAGTTCAGTATCGCGAATGTAGGTCATGGCCAGGTCGCGGCGGGTGTCATTGAGAATCGCCCGGAACTGCGTCCCTTCTTCCGCCAGCTTGCGCCGCAGGGTCCAGGTCGGCAGCTTCAGGCGCATCGCCACTTCTTCCAGGTCGGGCTCGCGGCCGCCATTGAGCAAAGGCCCCAGCATCTGAATGATGCGTTCGCGCAGGCTGCGGGTGCGGGTCAGTTGTTCCAGTTCTCTCTCGCACAACTGCACCAGATGCCGCCAGGTGCTTGGGCAATGCTGCGGGTTGCGCAGGCCCAGGCTGGCCTGGCTCAGGCGCAGCTGGTTCTGTTCGGCGCCGAACTGGATAGGCGTGGGGCCGAGCACCGCATAGGCCTCGTGGTAGTCCGGGCGCTGGAATTCGATATCGATCTGTTCGGCGTGGATCGCCTGGTCGGCGACGCTGGACAACTGCTGCAGCCAGCCGGAGATGATCGAGTCCACCACGAAGCGGTTGTAGGCGTTGTACGGGCTGATGGAGTAGAAGCACAGCCAGGCGCCGCTGGCATCCTCGTGAAAGCTCGACTGGCCGCGATAGTTGGAGCCATACAGAGCTTCGAAGCGGGTCAGGCAGCGCGCGGCTTCGCGCACGGTGGGGGCCTGGGCTGCGGTCACTCCGGCCAGGCCGGCCTGGCTCAGCCGGCTCAGGCGGCCCATGCGCAAGCCCAGGGCCGGGTCTCCGGTCAGCTGGATCGCCCCGTGGCCCAGGCGCATGTAGCGCGGGATTGACAGCCGCGCTCCGGCTTCGCCCAGGCGCGCGGCGTCCAGGGCGTACTGTTCCAGCAAGGGGGTGGGGTCCTGCCCGTAGCTGAGGACCGCGTCCACCAGGCTATGGACGAAGCCCACCGACAAGTCGCCCAGGCGCATCGGTGGGGTTTTCATTGGCCTACAACCAGATGTTCAGCAGGCGGGCGCCGCGGTTGCCGTCGTCGGCAAAGGTCTGGCCGTTGCTGTTGATGAAACTCTGGCCACTGCTGCGTTGGTCCCAGAACTGACCGCGCAGGAACACGCTGACCCCGGCGCTGGCCAGGCTGCTGGGTGCGCGCGCAGTCAGTGTCAGGCGATGCCAGGCCTCCCCCTCGCTGACTTCCTCGGGCTTGAGGCTGACTTCGCTGGGGGTGGCGATGCTCTTGTATCCGCGCCAGGGTTTGTCCCAGCCATCACGGCCCATGACAAAGGCCGGGACCGCCACCAGTTGGGCGTGCTGGTCATTGAGCTTGCGGTAGTTGTCGGGGTACCAGCTGTCGCTGCCGATCAGCACACCGAGGCGCCCGGCCGGGGTGTCGATAACCTCCAGCGCTTTGTCGGCATCGCCCTTCACGTAGCCGCTTTCGGCGTAGGTCGGGTAGATCTGCCGCTGGGGCTGGCCCATGGGCAGGCCATCGCTGCCAAACACCAGGCTGCTGTTGTACAGGGCGCCGCTGCCGATCTGCAGGTTGCCCTGGCTGACACTGGGTTCTGGAAGAATGATGCTGCCGGCCACCAGGGTCACATGAAACTCCTTGGCCAGGCCGCCGAACAGCGACTGATAGTCCCGAGCCATCCTCTTGGCCTTCATGCGCAGGTACGCATCGTCCAGGCGGCTGTCACCCCTGGCGCTGATCAGCGCCTTGAGAAACGGCAGCGGGTTGCTCACCGCCAGCCAGTTCATTGCCTCTTTCAGAGAGGTGGCCTGATACAGCTCATTCTTTTCACCACTGACCATCAGCCAGGTGCCGACATGCTCGGGCAGCACGACGATGGTCTTGTCATTGACCAGGCCCTTGTCACGGGCTTGCTGCATGTAGGCCGCAAGCTTGCGATGCAGGCGCTCGATGCTCTGGTAGTCGGTGGGGAACAGCTCGGGCTGGATTGCCAGCAGGTTGCCGTGGTCGGCAGGCACACCCTGGTCCACCGCGAGCTGGATACGCAGGTCCGACAGGTAGTGCGCCCCTGGACGATCACGGGTCCAGATGGCGTAGCTGGTGATGGCGGCAAGCAGGGCCAGGGTGAGGGTGATGTAGAGAAGTTTGCGCATGGGAAAACAGTCAGCGGCCGTGTGCTGGATCGTGACATTTCTCGGATATTTGGACCAAAGGTACAGGAAAACAGTGTGTTAGAGCGTTTTTTTGCATGAAATGGGTCATTTTCCGTGGCGTTTCGGGCTTTTCCCTGGGCTGCGCCTGCGATGTCGCCTCAGGGGAGAGAGGGCTGGCAGGGTGCTGCGGGCCTGCGTCGAGCGCGTCAGGTTTAGTGCAGTTGCCCCTACTTTCGTTGAAGTTTGAGGTTTTGCAGGTTGATGGGTTGTTCGACAATGAAGCAATCTTGAAAGTTCTTCGGGACTTATCCGAAGAGGCTCAATAGTGGCTAACTAATAGTTCCAAAGTGGACTGCTGGGTCATTCATAACAGTTGTTAAAAAAACCAGCGGTCCAGGGGGCCACTTATCAGTTGTAGCCGCCGTTTCGGCCCAATTGGTTGTTTTGCTATCGAAGTATGTCTTTCTATTGAAGTTCGCCTCCACTCATTTTCTTCAAAGGATGAAGTGATGAACTCCATAGAAAAGGAACTTGATTGCGGTCGCTCCGTAACTGACCAGCAAAAGATCGAAGAAGTCACCCGCCAAATTACCGAGCATGGTAACGAACTACGCAGACGCTATCCTGTCCTGAACTATCAGAACGCCCTGGGTGCAAGTGCCATGGCTGTTTCGGTGACAGTTATGGTGGTGACTGGTGTGTTGTATGTGAAGGGCATCATGCCCGCGTGGTTGTGCATCTTGGTAAACGCGCTGTCGACCTCGATCATTCATGAACTTGAACATGACCTGATTCACCGTCTGTATTTCCGGAAACAGCCTCTGGCCCATAACTTCATGATGCTGCTGTGCTGGCTGACGCGCCCGGGAATGCCCAGCCCCTGGCTCAGGCGCGGCCTGCACTTTCATCATCACAAGGAATCCGGAACCGCCACCGATGTCGAGGCCTGGATCACCACCAGCGGCAACCCCTGGGGCATTCTCAGGCTGCTGAAGCTGATGGATGGCTTCCTGTTCGGCTTTGTGAATGCGGTCTGCGCGCCGGGCTGGCGGCAGAAAATGAAACTGCTGGCCAGGATCATTCGCCTCAATACCCCTTTCGGGCTCCTGTACTGGGGCAGCTGGTATGTGTTCCTGGGTTATCACTTGTCTACCTGGCTGGGCGGCCTGGCAGGAGTGCCGCCACCAAGTTCGCCGTTAGTGCTGCAAGTGATGAACGTGATTGATTGTGTAGTGGTCATTGTTGTTGCGCCGAATATGATTCGACAGTTCTGCCTGTATTTCATCAGTTCCAATATGCATTATTATGGTGATGTTGCGCCACGCAATGCTCTACAGCAAACCCAAGTAATGAACCATTGGCTGTTGTGGCCGTTCCAGTTGTTCTGTTTCAACTTTGGCAGTACTCACAGTATTCACCATTTTGTCGTGAAAGATCCTTTTTATCTTCGACAGATGACGGCGCCCTATGCCCATGAAGTCATGGCGAAGGCCGGAGTTCGTTTCAATGACTTCGGTACCTACAAGCGGGCAAATCGTTTCAAGTTGGATACGGTCCACTTTCAGTCCAGAGGCTGAAGGTCCTTTGCACCTTTATTGTTCTTGTTATCACAGGTTTGCATTGCCGTTGACGAATGCAACCGGCCTCTTGGTTTCGGTTTTTAACTCATGCTGACCCTGGCCGACTCTCGCCAGGGCGGCATGACGATGGATGGGAGTTTTGAGAATGGAAGCGCAAGGAACATGTGCGAAGGGTTTCGAAGCCGTGCTGCACGCCTTCGAGGCAATGTTCGATGATCCCCAGGAGCGCGGCGCCGGGCTCTGTGTGCAGGTCGGCGGCCAGACCGTGGTCGACCTGTGGGCCGGCGTGGCGGACCTGGAGGGCAACAAGCCGTGGCACCACGGCACCCTGGCCAATACCTTCTGCACCATCAAGCCCTTGGCCGCAGTGGCTGCCCTGATGCTGGTGGAGGAGGGCAAGCTGGAGCTCGACGCGCCGGTGGCCCGCTACTGGCCCGAGTTTGCCCAGGGCGGCAAGGGGCGGGTCACCGTGCGCCAGGTCATGACCCACACCTCCGGCATACCGGCGCTGCGCGGGCCCAATCACAACGCCATGATGTATGACTGGGAGCACATGGTTGAGATCCTGGCTGCCGAGCCATTGTGGTGGCAGCCAGGAACCGGGTTGGGGTATGCCACCACTATCTTTGGCTGGGTCATCGGTGAGTTGATTCGCCGGGTTGACGGTCGAGAGCCTTGCACCTTCATCCACGAGCGGATCACCCGGCCCCATGACCTGGAGGTTTACCTGGGGGTCGAGGAACAGGATTTTGAGCGTATCGCGCATTTCGATGCCGCCGAGGGGCGGGTGGGCGACTACTACTCGGAGGACCTGCGCAAGGTGATCATTGCCGAGCCGGAGCATGTCGCGACCCTGGCCTTTACCAACCCGGGCATGGTCCCCCGGCGCACCTGCGACCCCCGCTGGTGGGCCTATCGGCAGCCGGGGGTCAACGGCCACAGCACCGCCCATGGCCTGGCCGGCTTTTACAGTGCATTGCTGGGGGGCCGCCTGATCGGGCCCGACCTGTTGAGTGAGTTCACCCGCGAGCACAGCAATGACATGGATCGCATCTGGCGACGCCCCATGCGCTATGGCCTGGGCTGCATGATGGAGCAACCGGCCGATCCGGCTGCCTCCCTCGGCATGGGGCCCGAGACTTTCGGTCATATCGGCCTGGGCGGCCCGATCAGTTTTGCCGACCCCGAACGCGAGGTGAGCTTCGGCTTTGTCACCACCACCTCGGGCCGGCACACCATGATCGATCCCCGCCCGCAGCAACTTGCCGCGCTGGCCTACGCGGCACTTTAAGTGGAAGGGGGAATGGAAAAAGGGTGTGCGTTCTGATCATTAAGTTGTCAGTTACGGTCATTGAGTGCCCGATGTTCTGCTCTTAGTCTGTGCAGCACTACTGATGGAAGCCGCAGAGCTTCCGCATTTTTCCGTGATTGCCCGATCTGGAGTGACACCATGGCTGGAGCACCTTACCCGCATTTGCTGGCCCCCCTCGACCTGGGTTTCACCACCCTGCGCAACCGCACCCTGATGGGGTCGATGCACACCGGTCTGGAAGAAAAGCCCGGCGGCTTCGAGCGCATGGCGGCGTACTTTGCCGAGCGTGCCCGGGGCGGCGTGGGCCTGATGGTCACCGGCGGCATCGGCCCCAACGATGAGGGCGGGGTGTATTCCGGCGCCGCCAAGCTGACCACCGAAGAAGAGGCACTCAAGCACCAGATCGTGACCCGTGCGGTGCACGAGGCCGGCGGCAAGATCTGCATGCAGATCCTTCATGCCGGGCGTTATGCCTACAGCCCCAAGCAGGTGGCTCCCAGCGCCATCCAGGCACCGATCAACCCGTTCAAGCCAAAGGAGCTGGACGAGGAAGGCATCGAGAAGCAGATTCGCGATTTCGTCACCTGCTCGACCCTGGCCCAGAAGGCCGAATACGACGGTGTCGAGATCATGGGCTCGGAAGGTTATTTCATTAACCAGTTCCTGGCCGCCCACACCAACCACCGCACCGATCGTTGGGGCGGCAGCTATGAAAACCGCATGCGCCTGCCGGTGGAAATCGTCCGTCGGGTACGTGAGGCGGTGGGCCCGAACTTCATCATCATCTTCCGCCTGTCGATGCTCGACCTGGTGGAAGGCGGCAGCACCTGGGAAGAGATCGTGCAACTGGCCCAGGCCATCGAGCAGGCCGGCGCCACCCTGATCAACACCGGGATCGGCTGGCACGAAGCGCGGATTCCCACCATCGCCACCAAGGTGCCGCGTGCCGCATTCAGCAAGGTGACGGCCAAGCTGCGCGGTTCGGTGAGCATTCCCCTGATCACCACCAACCGCATCAACACCCCGGAAGTCGCCGAGCAGATCCTCGCCGAGGGCGATGCCGACATGGTCTCCATGGCGCGGCCATTCCTGGCCGACCCGGACTTCGTCAACAAGGCCGCCGAAGGCCGCGCTGACGAAATCAATACCTGCATCGGCTGCAACCAGGCGTGCCTGGACCATACGTTCGGCGGCAAGCTCACCAGTTGCCTGGTCAACCCGCGCGCCTGCCACGAGACCGAGCTGAACTACCTGCCGGTCAAGCAGATCAAGAAGATCGCCGTGGTCGGTGCCGGCCCGGCGGGCCTGTCCGCCGCTACCGTGGCTGCCGAGCGTGGGCATCAGGTGACCCTTTTCGATTCCGCCAGCGAGATCGGCGGCCAGTTCAACATCGCCAAGCGAGTGCCGGGCAAGGAAGAGTTCTTCGAGACCCTGCGCTACTTCAAGCGCAAGTTGCAGACCAGCCATGTCGAGCTGTGCCTCAACACCCGCGTCGATGTGCAGCAACTGGTGGCCGGCGGCTTTGACGAAATCATCCTGGCCACCGGCATTGCCCCTCGCGTGCCGGCGATTCCCGGGGTGGAGCACGCCAAGGTCCTCAGTTACCTGGACGTGCTGCTCGAGCGCAAGCCGGTGGGCAAGAGCGTGGCGGTGATCGGTGCCGGCGGCATCGGCTTCGATGTTTCCGAATTCCTCGTGCACCAGGGTGTGGCCACCAGCCAGGATCGCCAGGCATTCTGGAAGGAATGGGGCATCGACACCCAGCTCCAGGCCCGTGGCGGTGTGGCCGGGATCAAGCCCGAGCCCCATGCACCAGCGCGGCAGGTGTTCCTCTTGCAGCGCAAGAAGACCAAGGTCGGCGACGGCCTGGGCAAGACCACCGGCTGGATCCATCGCACCGGTCTGAAGAACAAGCAGGTGCAGATGCTCAACAGCGTCGAGTACCTGAAGATCGACGATGCCGGCTTGCATATCCGTATCGGTGAGGCCGGCGAACCCCAGGTGCTGCCGGTGGACAACATCGTCATCTGTGCCGGCCAGGATCCGCTGCGTGAACTGCAGGACGGCCTGGTGGCGGCAGGGCAGAACGTGCACCTGATCGGTGGTGCCGATGTGGCCGCCGAACTGGACGCCAAGCGCGCCATCAACCAGGGTTCGCGTCTGGCGGCCGAGCTGTAACGGCCTGCCGTCCTGTAGCCGCTGCCGTAGGCTGGGCACGAGGCCGCAGGACTCGCCCAGCGGGCAATCGCGCTGCAACCAGCGAGCGCGGTTGCCTGTCTTGCGGGTTCTGCGAACCCGTTCGCAGCCTGCGGCAGCGGCTACAAGGATGAGCCTGGGCCTGGAGCTGATAGACTGCGCAGCTTCTTCCCCGAACCCCCGCTGCCGATGTCCTTCCCCGAATCCTTCGACTGGTTACCCCACGCCCCGCTGCAACGGCTGGAGCTGGACTGGCTGTCGCGGGCCGGGGTCGAGGTGGCGGTGCTGCGCCTGGACCTGATCGACCCGCTGATCAGTGGCAACAAGTGGTTCAAGCTGACCGAACACCTGGCGGCGGCACGTACCGCCGGTGCCCACGGCATCATCAGCCTGGGGGGCGCCCATTCCAATCATCTGCATGCGCTGGCCGCTGCTGGCCGGCGTTTTGCCTTTCCCACCGTGGGTCTGTTGCGTGGCCATCCACAGGACACACCGACGGTGCTCGACCTGCAAGCCTTCGGCATGCGCCTGCACTGGCTGGGCTATGGCGGTTATCGCGCGCGCCACGAGGCGGGTTTCTGGACGCCCTGGCAGGCCCGGTACCCAGAGTTGTACCCGGTGCCCGAAGGTGGCGGTGGCCTGGCCGGCGCAGCGGGCTGCATGACCCTGCGCGATCAGGTGCGGCGGCAGTTGCCGAGCCTGGGCTGGAGCGACTACCACGGCTGGTGGCTGGCCGCCGGCACGGGTACTACCCTGGCCGGGCTGGTGCTGGCGGAGGCCGGAGCGCATCCGGTCTACGGCGCCCTGGCGGTTCCCGAGGATCACGGGGTGGCGCAGCAGGTCGAGGGGATCTTGCAAGAGGCCGGGCAGGGCTGCGGCGGTTATCAGCTGCTGGACAGCAGCCGCGGCGGTTTTGCCAAGGTCGATGAAGTGTTAAGCGGGTTTATCCGGCTCACTGAACAACAATGCGCTCTACCGCTTGAACCCTTGTACACCGGCAAGGCCCTGCTGGCGTTGCAGGAACAGGTCCAGGCCGGGCGTTTCGCCCCGGGTTGCCGGTTGATCTTCGTGCATACCGGCGGCCTGCAGGGCCGCCGCGGGCTGTTGGCTCAGGCCTGACCGCGCTTGCGCCACATGCGTTGCAGAGTGTTGTCGCGCATCACGTAATGGTGATAGAGCCCGGCCAGGGCGTGCAGCCCGATCAGCCAGTAGCCGACCGTACCCAGCAGTTCGTGCCAGCCCTGGAGCTGCTTGGCCAGTGGCTTGTTCTCGGCCAGCAGCAGCGGCAGGTCGAGGCCGTAGAACATCACCTGGTGGCCCTTGGCGCTGGTGGTCAGCCAGCCGAGGATCGGCATGGCGATCATGAACAGGTACAGCGCCCAGTGCATCAGGGTCAACAGCAGCCGTTGCCAGTGGGGCGGGGTGGGCAGGATCTTCGGCGCTACGCCCTGGGCACGAGCGAACAGGCGCAGCCAGACCAGCGCAAACACTGTCAGGCCGAGCATGAAGTGGGCTTCGACAATCAGCGTGCGACCACCGCTGCCTTTGGGGAAGATGCCGCGAAATTCGATACAGGCGTAAACCACGGCCAGTAGCACCAGCATCAACCAGTGCAGGGCGATCGTCATGGTGCTGTAGCGAGACTCAGTGTTTTTCCAGGGCATACGGGACATCCTCGGTCATCAGGTCTGAAGCCTCCGTTCTTGAGCGACGGAGTGCTTTAACTGTAATCCGCTTTATGCCGGTCTGCCTGGAGCTGTAGCGGCTTTTATCGCCCCCCTGTGCAGCGTCGGGGCGGTGGGCGGGTATAAAAAAACGGCGGCCCCGAAGGCACTGCCGTTTTTTAATATTGCTCCGTGCCTGAATCAGTTGCCCTGGGGCATTTCCCCCCGGGCCAGGCGCTGGTTGATGTCGGCGATCACCTGGGGCAGGTCGGCGATGGTGTCGATCAGGTAGTGCGGGCGCGAAGCCTCGAACAGCTTGTGGATGCGCTTGCGCTCGCTGGCCAGGGTGTCGCTGGCCAGGGCCCGGTAGCCTTCGTAGGTCAGGCCCAGGGCATTGCCCGAGCAGGTCAGCGCCACGGTCCACATGCCGGCGCGGCGGCCTTCGAGAATGCCCGGTACGGTGTCGTCGATCTTCACGCAGGCGGCCACGTCGTCGATGCCCAGGGCGATCACGTTGGCCAGGGCCTGGGCTGGCCATGGGCGGCCGTTGGGCACTTCGTCGGTGGCCACCACGTGGTCGGCGGTGTAGCCGTTGGTGGCGGCCAGGGCTACCACCTTGTCCATCACCTGCTTGGGGTAGCCGGAGCAGGAGCCGATCTTGATCCCCTGTCCACGCAGCTTGGCGATCACCTCCAGGGCGCCGGGGATCAGCGCCGAGTGCTCGGCGATCTTCTCGATCTGCAACGGCATGAAGCGTTCGTAGATAGCGGTCACATCGGCGTCAGTCGGGGTGCGGCCGAAGACCTTGCGATAGCGCTCGGCCACCTCCGGCAGGTCGCACAAGGTGCGGATGTGATCCCACTTGCCCATGCCCATGGGGCCGCGGGCCTCTTCGATGGACACCTGCACATCGAACTCGGCGAAGGCTTCGACAAAGATCTGGGTCGGGGCAAAGGAGCCGAAGTCGACCACGGTGCCGGCCCAGTCGAGGATCGCCGCTTGCAGCTGAGAAGGGTTGCTGTAGTTCATGGTTTCGATGCCTGTGTAGGAGCGAGCTTGCTCGCAAAAAAGGTTCGGTATCGCGTCGCCTGATTCGCGAGCAAGCTCGCTCCTACAGGCTCGGTGGGGAGTCAGATATCGAGGACTTCCATCTCCCGCAGCACCTCGGCGATGGCGGTGACGGCAGCCTGCATGCCGCGGCGGTCGACATGGCCGATGCAGCCCACGCGGAAGGTTTCGACCTGGGTCAGCTTGCCCGGGTAGAGGATGAAACCCTTGGCCTTGACCCGCTCGTAGAAATCCTTGAACTGGTAGCGGGGATCTTTCGGGGCGTGGAAGGTGACGATGATCGGTGCCTGGATCGCTTCCGGCAGAAAACTGCGCAGGCCCAGTTCGCCCATGCCGTCGAGCAGTGTCTGGCAGTTGTCGGCGTAGCGGGCGTGGCGCGCCGGCAGGCCACCTTCCTCGGCGTATTGCAGCAGGGCTTCGTGCAGCGCGGCGACCACGTGGGTCGGCGGGGTGAAGCGCCACTGGCCGGTCTTGGCCATGTAGCTGTGCTGGTCGTGCAGGTCCATGGCCAGGGAATGGGCATTGCCGCCGGCCTGGGCCAGGGAGGCCTTGGCAGCGAAGACAAAGCCCATGCCGGGCACGCCTTCCAGGCATTTGCCGGAGGCGGCGATCAGCGCATCGAAGGGGATTTCCCGGGCATCGATGGGTAGCGCGCCGAAGGAACTCATGGCGTCGATGATCAGGCGCTTGCCATGGCTGGCCACGACCTGGGCGATTTCCGGCAGCGGGTTGAGGATGCCGGTGCTGGTTTCGCAGTGGATCAGCGCCACGTGGCTGATGCTGCTGTCGGCCTGGAGCAGGCGCTCGACATCCGCGGCCGTGGTGGGCTGGTCCTCGGCGGTTTCGAAGGTGCTGAAATCCCGGCCGAGCACTTCGCAGATCTTCGCCAGACGCTTGCCGTAGGCACCGTTGATCAGCACCAGGACCTTGCCGTCGCGGGGCACCAGGGTGCCGATGGCCGCTTCCACGGCGAAGGTGCCACTGCCTTGCAGGGGCACGCAGTGATGGCTGTCGGCGCCCTGGATGATGGCCAGCAGCTGTTGGCACAGGCTGGCGGTCAGCTGGTTGAAGCGGTCATCCCACGAACCCCAGTCCACCAGCATTGCCTGGCGGGTGCGGGCGGAGGTGGTCAGGGGGCCGGGGGTAAGCAGGATTGGCTCGGCGATGCTCATGCTGTGTCCTCGAAAAGGTGGGGATGACGCTACGGGGACTAAATTGCAGTTTGCCTTGTCATCAATCAAATTGTTTGTTGTTATGCCAGCCATCAGTGAGGCCGATAGCTATGAACCTGTTTCAACTCCGCGCATTCGATGCCGTGGCCCGGGAAGGCAGCTTTACCCGGGCCGCCGGACGGCTGTTCATCAGCCAGCCGGCGGTCACCGGGCATATCAAGGCCCTGGAAGAGCATTACCAGATCACCTTGCTGCGGCGCACTGCGCGCCGGGTGGAACTGACCGAAGAGGGCACTAAGCTGGCGGCCATTACCCGGGCCATGTTCGGCCTGGCGGAAGAGGCCCAGGCCATGCTCGAGGCCAACCGGCAATTGCTCACCGGGCGCCTGGAAGTGGCGGCGGACGGCCCCCATCTGGTCATGCCGATGCTGGCCAGCCTGCGGGCGCGCTACCCGGGGGTGACGGTCAACCTGCGCCTGGGCAATGCCCAGGAAACCCTGGCGGCGCTGTTGTCCGAGCATGCCGACGTGGCGGTGCTGACCGAGGTCGAGCCGCGCAAGGGCCTGCACCTGCAAAGCCTGGGCGAGTCGCGGATCTGTGCCCTGGTGCCCGATGGGCACCCTTGGCTGGAACTGGCCGGGGGCGTCGCCATCGAGCAGTTGGACCAGGTGATCATGGTGCTGCGCGAACCGGGTTCGATCACCCGCCGGACGTTCGATGAGGCCTGTGGGCTGGCCCAGGTCCAGCCCCGGGTGCTGCTGGAGCTGGACAGCCGCGAAGCGGTGACCGAGGCGGTGGCGGCGCACCTGGGGGTGGGCATTGTCAGTTCGGTGGAGGTTGGCCACGACCCGCGGGTGCGCACGGTGCCGATCCGCGGTGCGGGGCTGGTCAACCGGCACATGATCGGCTGCATCGAGCGGCGCCGGGACCTGCGCCTGATTCAGGCGTTTTTCGCCCTGGCTCCAGCCTGAGCCCACCTCCACTCTTGTAGGAGCTGGCTTGCCGGCGAAGAGGCCCGAGAGATCGCCTTCGCCGGCAAGCCAGGCTCCTGCGGTAGCGGTGTCTGGGGGATCGCCTTCGCCGGCAAGCCGGCTCCTACGGTAGTGGTGCCTGGGAGATTGCCTTCGCCGGCAAGCCGGCTCCTACAGGGCGGTGGGGGAGGCCAGGCTTTCGCGTACCAGGTCGAGGAAGGTGGCGACGATCCGTCGTGAACTCTGTTCGCGCAGGCACACCAGGGTTTCGGTCAGGCGCCTCTGGCAGTCGACGATCGGCAGGGCGCAGACCCGGGCGTCGGCGCCGAACTCCGCCGCCGAGACCACCCCCACGCCAATGCCCACCACCACCGCTTCGCGCGCGGCTTCGCGACCTTCCACCTGGATGGTCGGGCGGATGCGCAGGCCGGCGCGGTTCATTTCCTCTTCCAGGGTCTGGCGGGTTACCGAGCCGACCTCCCGCAGCACCAGGGGCGTGTCGTCCAGGTCGGCGAGGCAGATGGACTGGCGGCCGGCCCAGGGGTGGTGACGGGAGACGAACGCCACCATCGGGTCGTTGCGCAGGGTCAGAGACAGCAGGCGCTCGTCGTCCACGGCCCGCCCCAGCAGAGCCAGGTCGGCCTGGTAATTGAACAGGCGCAGCAGCGATTCATCGGTGTTGCCGGTTTCGATCTTCACATTGATCCCGGGGTACAGCTCGCAGAATCGAGCGATCTGCGGCAGCACATGCACCGGGGCATCCACCGCCAGTACCAGGCTGCCGGTCTGCAAGGCCCGGGACTCCTGCAGCAGCTCCTTGGCTTCGGCTTCCACCACGAACAGGCGCTGGGTGATGGCCAGCAGGCGCTCGCCCAGGTCGGTCAGGCGCACCGAGCGCTTGTTGCGATGAAACAACAGCACCCCGAAGCGCTCTTCGAGCTTGCGCACCTGGTCGGAAATCGCCGGCTGCGTCAGGTACAGGCGTTCGGCCGCCCGGGTGAAGCTGCCGTGCACCGCCACGGCGTGGAAGGCTTTCAATTGGGCGTGGGAAACCGACATGGGCCAAACCTCTTACAAGCTGAGCTTATATTTGAAATACGATAAATCGATTTCATTTATTAGTCAGTAATTGCTTCCATCCCTGCAAGCCCAGTGACCGTTCGGTCGACCGGCACCGGGCCCTGAGGCCTGTGCGTGCAGCTTCGGTCCCCGAAACGGGCCGGCAACAGGACTCATCTGACCAGCAGCGCCCGCCGCGAGGGCCCTGCTGCAGTGCTCAAGAATAAAAAACACAGGCGTTTGCTTCGCATCCTGCCGGCACACTCACCCTGAGGTCAGAACCACAATGAACAAGCAGATCGGCACCATCAAACGTTGGCGCGTGCAGATTTTCGCCATCACCTGGATCGCCTACGCGGCGTTCTACTTCACCCGCAAAGCCTTTTCCGTCGCCAAGCTCGGGATCGCCGACGATCCCGACTTCACCCTCGACAAGATGGCCATGGCCAACCTCGACGCCATCTACCTGGCGGCCTACGCCGTGGGGCAGTTCACCTGGGGCATCTTCGCCGACCGCTTCGGCCCGCGGGTGGTGGTGCTGGGCGGCTTGCTGATTTCCGCCGCTGCGGCGCTGGTGATGGGCAGCTTCGCCACCTTGCCGGTGTTCGCCACCTGCATGCTGGTCCAGGGGCTGGCGCAGTCCACGGGCTGGTCGGGGCTGTGCAAGAACATCGGCAGTTTCTTTCCCGCCGGGCAGCGCGGCAGGGTGCTGGGGCTGTGGAGTTCCTGCTACGCCTTCGGCGGCCTGGTGGCCTCGCCCTTTGCCGGCTGGTGGGCCTATACGCTGATCGGCACCTGGCACGCGGCGTTCATTTCCAGTGCGGTGGTGGTGGGCCTGACCGCGGTGCTGTTCTTCATCTTCCAGCGCAATACCCCGGAGGACGTGGGCCTGCCGGCCGTGGAGCCATTGCCCCCGCAGAGCGCCGAAGAAGACGCCGCCGAACGGCGCATGAGCGTCTGGGAACCGCTGCGCGAGATCCTGCGCAACCGCACGGTGCTGATCCTCGGGCTGTCGTACTTCCTGCTCAAGCCGGCGCGCTACGCGATCCTGCTGTGGGGGCCGGTGATCGTCTACGAACAGATGCCGTCGGTGGGCAAGGTGGGGGCGGCGATCGTGCCCACCAGCTTCGAGCTGGCCGGGCTGCTGGGGCCGGTGATGATCGGCCTGGCCTCGGACAAGCTGTTCGGCGCCCGGCGCATGCCGGCCTGTGTCATCAGCCTGCTGGCGCTGACCCTGTCCCTGGCGCTGTTCATGGGCGCTCTGCATACCGGCAGCGTCGTGCTGGTGATGGCCCTGCTGTTTTTCATGGGCCTGACCCTGTATGGGCCGGACTCGATGATCTGTGGCGCTGCAGCCATCGACTTCGGCTCGGCCAAGGCCGGGGCCACCGCGGCCGGTTTCGTCAATGGCTGCGGCTCGGTGGGCGCGGTGCTGGGTGGCCTGCTGCCGGGTTACTTCGACACGGTCACGGTGTTCATCGTGTTTGCCGCCTGCGCCCTGGTCTCGGCCCTGGTGCTGGTGCCGTACTGGAACAGCCGGCCCCAAGGGCTCGATCCGGTGCGCGCACTCGTTCCCAATGGACCTTTGCTGATCAAACCGCTGCGTACCTGACTTTCGGGCCTCTTCGCCGGCAAACCGGCTCCTACGAAGGCTTGTAGGAGCAGGCTTGCCAGCGAACCCACTCGCCGTTTTTTACCTGGAGACTCACCATGCGACCTTTCTGGCTGGAACAGGCCCTGCAACAGCAACCCTCACCGGCGTGCCCGCCACTGTCGGGCGATACCACCTGCCAGGTGGCGATTGTCGGCGGCGGCTACACCGGGCTGTGGACCGCCATCATGCTCAAGGAGCAGAACCCCGGGCTGGACGTGCTGCTGATCGAGGCGGATATCTGCGGCGCCGGTGCCAGTGGGCGCAACGGCGGCTGCGCGCTGTCCTGGTCGGCCAAGTACTTCACCCTGGAGCGGCTGTTCGGTGTCGAGGAGGCCGTGCGCCTGGTCAAGGAATCCGAGCAGAGCATCTATGCCATCGGCGCCTTCTGCGAGCGCTACGGGGTGGATGCCCAGTACCGCCTCGACGGCACTTTGTACACGGCCACCAACCCGGCCCAGGTCGGCTCCACCGACGGCGTGATCGCTGCGCTGGAGCGCCGCGGCATCAACTCCTTCGACAAGCGACCCCTGGCCGACGTGCAGCGCATGGCCGGTTCCAGCCAGCATCTGGAGGGCTGGTATTCGCCGGCGGCGGCCAGCGTACAGCCGGGCCTGCTGGTGCGCGGGCTGCGCCGGGTGGCCCTGCAACTGGGCGTGAGGATTCACGAGAACACCGCCATGACCGGGCTGGAGGAGGGGCGCCCGGCGCTGTTGCGCACGCCCCTGGGGCAGATCCGCGCCGAGCGCGTGGTACTGGCGATGAATGCCTGGATGGCCCGGGCCTTCCCGCAATTCGAACGCAGCGTGGCGATTGTTTCCAGCGACATGCTGATCACCGAGCCGCGGCCCCAACTGCTGCAGCAGATCGGCCTGACCAGCGGCGTGACGGTGCTGGATTCGCGGATCTTCGTGCACTACTACCACAACACCCCGGACGGTCGGATCATGCTCGGCAAGGGCGGCAACACCTTCGCCTATGGCGGGCGGATGCTGCCGGTGTTCGACCAGCCGTCGCCCTACGCCGGCTTGCTCAAGCGCAGCCTGGGGCAGTTCTTCCCGGCCTTTGCCGACGTGCCGGTGGCGGCCACCTGGAATGGCCCGTCGGATCGCTCGGTGACCGGCTTGCCGTTCTTCGGCCAGATGAGCCGCGCGGGCAATGTGTTCTACGGTTTCGGGTATTCCGGCAGCGGCGTCGGCCCCTGCCATATGGGCGGGCAGATCCTCGCCTCCCTGGTGCAGGGGCTGGACAACCCCTGGACTCGCTCGCCGCTGGTCAATGGCCCCCTGGGCTACTTCCCGCCGGAGCCGATCCGCTACCTGGGTTCGCTGGTGGTGCGCAACGCCATCCGCCGCAAGGAACGGGCCGAGGACCACGGGCGCCGGCCGCGGCACCTGGATGTGCGCCTGGCGCGTTTCGCTGCGGCGGCCGGCAAGGCCGACAAGGGCTGAAGCCTGCCAGCCACTGACTTTTTGGTCGATCAGGGCCTTGAGGACGTATAAACTTGCCCATCGCGTCGGCCAAATCCAACTCGACGCCATAGATCAAGAGAGTGAGTAATGGGCGCACAGTGGAAGGTTAAACACAAAGAAGCGGCAGCCAATGCCAAGGGCAAGATTTTCGGCAAGCTGGTCAAAGAGATCACCATCGCCGCACGTAACGGCGCCGACACCGCCACCAACGCCCACCTGCGGCTGGTGGTGGAACAGGCGAAAAAGGCTTCGATGCCCCGCGAGACCCTGGAGCGTGCCATCAAGAAAGGCTCGGGCCAGCTGGGCGAGACCGTGCAGTACCACCGCGTGACCTACGAAGGTTTTGCCCCGCACCAGGTACCCCTGATCGTTGAATGCGTGACCGACAACATCAACCGTACCGTGGCGGAAATCCGCGTGGCGTTCCGCAAGGGCCAACTGGGCGCTTCGGGTTCGGTGTCCTGGGATTTCAACCACGTGGGCATGATCGAGGCCTCGCCGGACAGCCCGGACGCCGATCCGGAACTGGCCGCCATCGAGGCCGGTGCCCAGGACTTCGAGCCGGGCGAAGAGGGCGCGACCCTATTCCTGACCGAGCCTGCGGACCTGGATGCGGTACAGAAAGCCCTGCCCGAGCAAGGTTTCACCGTGCTTTCGGCCAAGCTTGGCTACCAGCCGAAGAACCCGGTCAGCGGCCTGAGCGATGAGCAGATGGCTGAAGTCGAGGCGTTCCTCGAAGGCCTGGACAACCATGACGACGTGCAGGACATGTTCGTCGGCCTGGCAGGCTAAGGCGATTCGCCGGCCAGCCCGCTCCTGCATACCTTTGTAGGAGCCGGCTGGCCGGCGAAGCTGTTTTAAAGCCCCGCCAATTCCTCGCAGACCTGGGTAAAGCCCGGTCGCGCCAGTACCTCCGGCTGGCAGCAGCGCTGCACCAGCGCCGCCAGTTTCTGCTGTTGCCCCAGGCTCAGCGAGCCATCCCCGCGCTCCAGCAATTCCTCCAGCAAGATACCGAAGGCCCGCACTTCCAGGCGTTGCAGCGCCCGGCTTTGCACGGTGTCGTCCTGGGCATGGAAGGACGCTGCGCCAAAATCCCCCAGCAGGCAGTCGCCTTGGGCGTTCCACAAGGTGTTGTGGCCATAGAGGTCGCCATGGGTGATGCCCTGGGCATGCAGGTGGGCGCCCACCGAAGCGATGCCGCGGGCGATGCCCAGGGTTACGTCGGCGTTGAAGCGGGCGTCGTCCGGGTAGATGTCCCGGGAGCAGGAATCCAGGCTGGGCAGCGCTGCAAGGTTGGCAAAACTTTTGTCGATCAACTGCATCACCAGGCCGTTCTGGCCCTGGGGGTGGTCGAGGATGCGGCCTTCGACGCGGATCAGGTTCGGGTGCAGCCCGGCGCTGATGCAGGCGTTCATTTCGTGCAGCGGCGAGCCGTCGCTGGTCATCTCGCCCTTGTACAGCTTGACCGCCACCGCTCGCGGCGGTTGCCCGGCGGGCTGCCACTGCGCCTGGTGAATCACCCCCGAGGCGCCTTCGCCCAGGCGCTGTTCCAGGGTCAGTTCGCTCCAGGGGATGGTCGGAGTGGATTCCAGGGCCGTGGCATCGGCTTCCGACTCCAGCGGGTTGCCGGCATAGGCCAGCCAGGTCAGGCGCGGCAGGGCGAGGAGGAACGGCGGCAGCTCGGTCAGGCGGTTGGCGGCAATCCGCAGCAGTTCCAGGCGGTGGCACTGGCCCAGGCTTTCGGGCAGGCGGGTCAGGCGGTTGCCGGCGAGCATGAGTTTTTGCAGCAGCGGGCGCTGGCCCAGTTCTTCCGGCAGCTCAGCGATGCGGTTATCGGTGAGGATCAGCCAGCGCAGCTGCGGTGGCAGGGCGGCGGCCGGCACCCGCTCGATGCGGTTGGCCTTGAAGCCGATCATGCTCAGTTGCAGGCATTGGCCGAGGCAGGCCGGTACTTCACTGAACCAGTTGTCCGAGCAGAACAGGATGCGCAGGCGAGTGAGCCGGTGCAGGTCCTCGGGCAGGCTGCTCAGGGCGTTGCCACTGAGGTTGAGGATCTCCAGGGAGTCGGCCAGATCGAAGATTTCCCGGGGGAACTCAGTCAGCCCGCAGGACAGGTCCAGGCGCTTGATGCCGGCCAGTTGGCCAGCCCGCAGTTGGGCAAGGGTATCCATGAACAGCGTCAACACTCGAAAGAAGAAAAAGGCGGGCAGAATAAAGCAGTTCGGCGGTTTTTGCTGCCTGGGCGGCCATGGGATGGGGGCTATTGGGTTTCCAGCAGCCTGAAGGCCAACGCGCCCGCTCCTTGAACGTAGTCGGCAATCAGGGTCAGGTCGGTCTTGCGGCCTTTGGACCACAGCTGGCAGGCCACTCTCATGGTCGATGGCTCGGTGCCCAGCGGGTAAAGGTCCAGGGCGACCCGGCCGCTGCGGTCTGGTTGGAATACCCGGTCATAGGGCGCAAGGGCCAGGTCGCCGGCCTGTTCTCCCGAGCTGTCCAGCTCTTCGAGGATTTCTGCATAAATGGCCGGGCTCACGCCAACTGCCGCCAATGCCGTCGGCTGGGCATGTTCAATGGCGCGCAAGAGTGCCTCTGCCAGTCGGTAAATCTCTTGGCGGTCAAATGCTTGCATCTTGCAGTGCTCCAGCCAGCCGGCGAAATGCCGCGGGTTGTCTGGAGTTCCCGGCTTCAGCCAGCATCGACTCCAGGCTGTGGTGCTCCAGGGTATTTTTTACCGATCCGGTGGCGGCTCTGCCCAGCGGGCTTTCCAGGTCGAAGTCGCTCTCCAGGGTTGCAAGCAGGTAGGCGCCCTGGCGGCTCCATTGGTTGAAACGCATGACGTGCCGGTCATCCAGAATCACCGCGCCTTCCTGCTTGTCGTCCGAGAAATGGAAAGCCAACTGCGAAGGGGGCAGGTTTTGCTGGGCCGCAAGGCGTTTCCTGTACTTGAGCACGGACGTAAGGCGGGCCCCGGGGGCCAGGTTGAAGCCACTGCCGACCCGTTGCCGGTCAAGGAAGTAGCACTTGAACAGCACCTCCAGGGTTCGCTGGTGGTAGCGCGTCGTGCAGCGTTTTTCATACTGGTGAAAGTCCTGGGGCTCGCCGACCCGCTCATAGCCTTTGGCCGCCAGTTCGGCTGCCGAGAAACTCTCCAGACCAAATAGCCGGGAGTGCTTGAGGGTTGAATCTTGCAGGTGCAGGCACACCAGCTCGCAAAAGCTGATCGAACTCATGTGGCTACCTGCTCAAGCGGGTGCTCGGGGCCGATTTCCTGCAGTTGCCCGAGGCGGCTGCGGGTGCGGGCCAGGTCGATGGCGTGGCCGCCCAGGCTTTCGGCCAGCGGGCGCTGGCCGATCAGCAGCAGGCGCTTGTCCTGGTCGTAGAGCACGTCGATCAGATTGATGAAGCGCTGCTGGGCGGCGATCGAGCACTCCGCCAGTGGCGGCAGTTCATCGATGATCCAGGTGTCGAACTGGCGGCTCAGTTCCAGGTAGTCCATGACTGCCGTGGGCTGCTGGCACAGGTCGTTGAATTCGAAGCGGATGCTGCGCTGCTGGCGCTGGCGGGTGGTCAGCTGGCGGCTGCCGACCTGCAGCAGCGTTGCCGGGGCATGGCGTTCGGGCAGCTTGAGCGCCTGGCGCTGGGCCGCGGTGCCGGGCCAGAGATACTGCCCCCGGGTAAAGGCCTGTTGTTCGTGGGTTTGCGCGTGGGTCCGGTAATCCTCGGCACCGCCGACTTCCATGACCTGCATGCGCGCGTTGATCAGTTCGATCACCGGTTTGAAGCGGGCATGGTACAGCGGGTTGGGCAGCAGGCCTTCGGGGGCGTAGTTGGAGGTCACCAGCAGCACGATGCCGCGCTTGAACAGGGCCTTGAACAGCCGGGTGATGAGCATGGCGTCGCCGATGTCGTGGACATGGAACTCATCGAAACACAGTACCCGGCACTGGCGGAGCAGCTCGTCCAGAGTGGTTTCCAGGGCATCGGCCTGCTGCTGGTGGCGAAACATGCCCTGGTGCAGTTGGGCGAAGAAGTCATGGAAATGCAGGCGCTGTTTCTCGTCGATGGGCAGGGCACGGAAGAAGCCGTCCAGCAGCCAGCTCTTGCCCCGCCCCACGGCGCCATACAGGTACAGGCTCGGCGCCTGCGGGGTGGCCTGCTCCAGGGCGTCGGCCAGTTGCCCCATGCGCTCGATCACCTGCAACTGGCCATGGCTCAGGGTGTAGCCCAGGTCCAGGGCCTTATGGCGAAAGTAGTCATGGATCAGCGCGCCAGCGGCGCTCGGGCGGCGGGCGGGCCTGGCGAACAGGCGACGCCAGGGAGATCGAGTCTGTGCATGTTTTGGCGGTAAAGCGGCCAATGTTGATTACCCCGATGGTTCCAGGCCGCTCACCTTAAGAGCGGCGCGCCAATTTAACCAATAGAAAATGCCCCGGCCAGTCATCTCGAAAAGGCATGGCTACAGCCGTGCCGGCGCAGCGCTCATGCCGTGAGCAATTAATACGCTAACTGGCGGTTTCCCCGCGGGTTGCTAACCTGACTTCAGCGAATGCTCCTCATAAGGATTGAGGCCTTGAATGGATATAAGGGTGTGGCAGTGATGAGCGCATTGCTCAGCGCGACAGCAGGGGCCGCGGACTTGCAGGTGCAGGTCCGGGTCGATGTGCTGCGTGGCTGCCAGTTGGTCGGCCAGCAGCGCGAAGCGGGGATCGAACAGCTCGGTACCCTGGACTTCGGCAGCACCGCGCGCCTGGACGATCCGGCCGGGCCCTTGTCGGCGGCACTGCCGGGCAGCCGCCAGCCGCGCCTGGAATGCAACCCCGATACCCCCTATCAGATGCGCATCGACGGCGGCCTGCACGGTGGTGTCGGCGAAGTGCGCTACCTGGCCAGCAACACCCGGGCCGGCAAACCCATTCCTTATCGCCTCTACCAGGACCCGGCCCGGCGGATTCCGCTGCCGGTGAATGTACCGGTCAGTGGCCGGGTGCCGGATTCCGGCACGGTGGACCTGCCCTTGTACGGGCGTATCGAACCTTTGGCCGAGATCCCTCGGGCCGGCGGTTATTCCGATGTATTGAAAGTGACCCTGACCTGGTAGGGCCGGGGCATGAATGCTGCCACCAGTAACGGGGCAGAGCAGGGAGGGCGGTTCATGGTGAACGGCCCATGTGGGAGTCCTGATGGAACTGGGATGGCTGCAATGAAAGGCAGGACCTGGACGATTGTCGCCCTGGGTTCGTTGTGCCTGTTGGCGGACGACGCCCAGGCGGCAATCAGCGGGCAGATCCAGGCACGCCTGGTGATTACCGCTGCCTGCCAGGTCAGCAGCGGCGGCGATCCGTCTGCCAGCCCGATCGGCGACCCGGGCATGCTCAACTTCGGCCAGCAGGGCCCGACCTGGGTCGCGCCGATCAAGGCCAGCCTCACCAACAGCGCCGAGGGCCAGCTGCAGGTGGCCTGCAACTCCTCGGTCACCGGCTTCACCGTGACCATCAATGGCGGCCTCAACGGCGACGGCACGACCCGGCGCTTGAGCAATGGTCGCCAGACCATCCCCTATCGATTGTTCGTCGATGCTTCCGGTAGCGACAGCTACAGCATCGGCCAGCAGCGCAATTTCGCAGTGAGCAGCGGCAGACGGATTCCCATCCCGGTGTTCGGCTCTGTGGTCGCGAATACCCGCGCGGTTCCGGCAGGGCTCTACACCGACACCCTGACCATCACGCTGGATTGGTAAACCATGAGAGGACACACATCATGCACGCGCTTGTATCCAGAATCGGCTGGCCTCTGTTGGGGCTGGTCATGGCTTCAACGGCCAATGCCGCCACCACGGTCACCGGGCAGATCAGCTCGACCCTGATCCTCACCAGCAGTTGCCAGGTCAACGGCGTCGGCGGCAGCACCGGACTGAACTTCGGTGCCCTGAACTTCGGCACCACCAACAGCCTGTTCACCACCGCCACCGGCCAAGTGCTGGGCGGCGGTGGCGGCGCGCTGTCGATCCTCTGCTCCACCGGCACCACGCCGACCCTGACCATCCAGGGCGGCGCCAATGACGGCAAGTCCACCGGTGGCACCCGGGCCCTGTTCGACGGGGTGGCCAACTATGTGCCCTATGACCTGTACACCGACTCCGGGCATTCGCAGATCGTCGCGATCAACGGCGTGATCAACCTGGCGCCAAGCACCGGGGTGGCGCAAACCGTGAACCTCTATGGCCAGGCGGTGGGCAAGGCGGGGCTACCGGCCGGCACCTACACCGATACGGTGTCCGTGCAACTGACCTTCTGATGCCATGGCCAGCCACGCTTGTGCGCTGCTGCTCCTGGCCTGCGCGAGTGCCTGGCCGGGGTGGATCGCTGCGGCCACCAGCCAGAGCTTCCAGGTCAGCGCCACCATCACCGCCGGGTGCCTGGTGGTGGGGGGTGTCAGCAACTACGGCAGCCTGGCCTTCGGCAGCCAGTCGGCGCTGTCCACCAGCACGGTCAGAGTGGCGCTCACCGGGGGCGTGCAGTTGCAGTGCACGCCGGGGGTGACCCTGAACATGACGGTGGACGGAGGCCAGTACAACAGCAGCGGCCGGCACATGCAGCTCAATAGCGGCAGTGCGCGGGTGGCCTATCAGTTGTTTCGCGATGCGGGCTACAGCCAGAGCCTGGGGATAGGCCAGAGCGTGGCCGTGGCCTACAGCGATGCCAATAACATCAGCCTGCCGATCTACGGGCAGGTGCAGTTGCCGGGCAATCAGCCTGGGGGGACGTACAGCGATGTGCTGCAGGTGCAGCTGTCGTGGTGATGGGGCGCATTCATAACCAGCCGGCAGGCGGACAAGGAGTAGCAGTATGCATTTACCTTTGCAGGGCATGCGGGGGACCGGTTATCTGATCCTGGCGGGGCTGTTGGCGGTTGTACCCAGGGTCCAGGCCGCCAGTTCGGTGCTGATCTGGCCGATCGACCCGGTACTGGAGGCCGATCAGCAGGCCAGCGCGCTGTGGCTGGAGAACCGCGGTACCGAGACCGCCAACCTGCAGATCCGGGTGTTTGCCTGGAGCCAGAGCGGCTTTGCCGACCAGTACCAGAACCAGCGCGATGTCATCGGCAGCCCGCCGGTGGCGAAGATCGAGCCGGGGCAGAAGCAACTGGTACGCCTGACCCGCACCCGCGAGGTGCCACCGGGGCAGGAGCTGGCGTACCGGATCATCATCGACGAGATTCCCTCGGCCAAGCCCATCACCCCGGAAGGGGATGCCAAGAGTGCGGCAGCGATCCGCTTCCAGATGCGCTACTCGGTGCCTTTGTTCGCCTATGGCGCCGGGCTGTGGAGCAAGGAAGACACCTCCCGTCCACGCGATCCCAAGGGGGCCGGCGTGCCGGACCTGAGCTGGCGCAAGGTGGCAGTGGACGGCAAGACGTTTTTCGAGCTGCGCAACCAGGGCGCGGTGCACGCCCGCCTGACCGATGTGGCCTTCAAGCAGGGCGGGCAGGCCCGGCCCGTGGCGCCTGGGCTGCTGGGCTATGTGTTGCCCGGGGCGGTGATGCGCTGGCCGGTGCCGGAAACCCTGGCGGCCGAGTCGACCCTGCAACTGCGGGTCAATGGAGCACCGCAGGTACAGGACCTGGCGCCTACGCACTGAGCCTCGGGCGCAACGCGGCCGCCAGTCGGACGGCCGGTGGGGAGAGGTACGGACGGATGTGAGCGCGGTGGCGCATCCGCCCCGGGATGGAGATGTCCATAGATGGACTTGAGCCCGCAATGAGCCAGGACCCGGCTCGGCGTTTTCGCAGGTGGCAAGGGCTGGTGACCGGCCTGTGTAGCCTGATGCTGGCCGCAGGGGTGCCGGCGGGCGAACTGCCGCCGCCGCCCAGCAGCCTGGAGTCGATGGCCGATGCACAGCTGTTTCTGGAACTGGTGATCAATCAGATGAACACAGGGAAGGTGGTGGCGGTGGAGCAGCGCTCCGGCCGGCTGTTTCTGCCGGCGCAGACCCTGCGTGAAACCGGGATCAAGCTGCCCGAGGGGCTGGGCGCCGAGGTCGACCTGGACAGCCTGCCGGGCCTGCACAGCGACTACGACAGCCAGGGCCAGCGGCTGCTGCTGGACGTGCCGCCCGACTGGCTGCCGGAGCAATTCATCGGCAGCCGCCAGGCTTACCCACGGACCCCGGCCCTGAGCAGCTTCGGCGGGTTGCTCAACTACGACCTGTACCTCAACGACACCGATGACGGCGGCACCTACCTGGCGGCCTGGAACGAGGTGCGGCTGTTCGACTCCTGGGGCACGCTGTCCAACACCGGGCAGTACCGCCAGACCCTGTCGGGGGGTGGGAACAGCTCCCTGAACAACGGTTACCGACGCTATGACACCACCTGGCGTTTTTCCGACGATGAACGCCTGCTGACCTACGAGGCCGGTGACCTGATCAGTGGCGCCTTGCCCTGGAGCAACTCGGTGCGCCTGGGCGGGGTGCAACTGTCCCGGGATTTCTCGGTGCGTCCGGACCTGGTGACCTATCCCTTGCCGCAGTTCGCCGGGGAAGCAGCGGTGCCGTCCTCGGTGGACCTGTTCATCAACGGCTACAAATCCAGCAGCGCCGACCTGCAGCCCGGCCCCTACACCCTGACCAACATTCCCTTCATCAACGGCGCCGGCGAAGCGGTGGTGGTCACCACCGATGCCCTTGGCCGGCAGGTGTCCACCACGGTGCCGTTCTACGTCACCAGCACCTTGCTGCAAAAGGGCCTGACGGACTTCTCGGTGGCCGCGGGTACCTTGCGCCGGGACTACACCCTGCGCGACTTCGGCTATGGCCCGGGGGTGACTTCCGGCAGCCTGCGCTACGGCCTGAGCGACAGCCTGACCCTGGAAGGCCATGCCGAAGCCTCGGACTCCCTGACCCTGGGCGGGGTCGGCGGCAACCTGCGGCTGGGGCAGTTCGGGGTAATCAATACCGCCGTCAGCCAGAGCCGTTTCGACGGCGACGGCGGCCAGCAGTTGAGCCTTGGCTATCAGTACAGCAGCCAGCGCTACAGCGTCGCCTACCAGCGGGTGCAGCGGCGTGATCAGTACGCCGACCTGACGGTGGTCGACAGCCCCTACACCAGCCTCAGCCAGCGTAGCGAGCAACTGACCCTGAGCCTCAACCTGGAGCGCTTCGGCAGCCTGGGCGCCGGTTATTTCGACGTGCGCGCCGCCGACTCGACCCGTACCCGGCTGTTGAACCTGACCTGGAGCAAGCCGCTGTGGCACAGCAGCAGCTTCTACCTGTCGGCCAACCGCGAGATCGGCGACAGCCACTGGGCCATGCAGGCACAACTGGTGGTCCCCTTCGACCTGCACGGCAGCCTGAGCCTGAGCAACGAGCGCAGCAAGACCGGGGAAAACCGCCAGCGGGTCAACTTCAGCCGCTCGGTGCCGATCGAAGGCGGGGTTGGCTACAACCTTGGCTACGCCACCGGCAGTGGCGCCGACTATCGCCAGGCCGATGTGACCTGGCGCCTGCAGTCGGTGCGCCTGCAGGCCGGGGTCTATGGCACCAGCGATGCCGAGACCCGCTGGGCCGATGCCAGCGGTTCACTGGTGTGGATGGACCGCCAGGTGTTCGCCGCCAACCAGATCGACGACGCCTTCGTGGTGGTCAGTACCGACGGCTACAAGGACATCCCGGTGCGCTATGAAAACCAGCTGGTGGGCCAGACCGACAAGAACGGCCATCTGCTGGTGCCCTGGAGCAGCGCCTATTACCGCGGCAAGTACGAGATCGATCCGCTGAACCTGCCGGCCAACGTGCAGAGCCCGAATGTCGAGCAGCGGGTGGCGGTGCGGCGTGGCAGCGGCTACCTGCTGGAGTTTCCGCTGACCCGGATCATTGCCGCCAGCGTGGTGCTGGTGGACGCCCAGCAGCGCGAGCTGCCCCTGGGCAGCAACGTCACTCATGAGCAGAGCGGGGCGCGGACGGTGGTCGGCTGGGATGGGCTGGTCTATCTGGAAAACCTCGCGGCCCAAAACACCCTGCACGTGGAACTGGCCGACGGCAAGACCTGCCTGGCGCAGTTCGACATCGACATGCAACAGCAGCAGGTGCCGTTGATCGGCCCGCTGGTCTGTCAGTAACGGCGGTATCACCGGATCAAGGAGCGTGGCGTGTGAATGCGGGCAAGGGATGGCGACAGGCAATACTGGGGCTGCTGGCGAGCGTGCTGTCGTGCACGGCCCAGGCACTGTGCACGACGGTCCCGACCGCGCCGGCAGGCTTCGGTACCGTCAGCTCGATCCTGGTGCGCACCACCTCGCAGCCGGCCTCCACCACCAATGCCGGGCTGAGCTGTACCGGCTCGCTGCTGAGCATTCTGGCCAGCAACGATCATTTCTACGCCACCATCACCTCCACCACCAGCGGCATGGTGGGACCTACCGGCGACGTCATCAGCTACACCCTGTACGCCAACAACAGCACCAGCTATCCGATCACCCGCGGGGTGCAGTTCGACTTCGCCCGCAATTCCATCATCGACCTGCTGGGCCTGCTGGGCAGCCCGACCGTGGCCAAGACGGTGCCCATCTACCTGGGTACGCTCACCGGCAGCAACGTGGCGGCGGGGGTCTATACCGAGAACCTGAGCATTCTCTGGAGCTGGAACTATTGCTCCGGAATCGGCGCCCTGGGGATCTGTCTGGGCCGGGATGTCGGCAGCGGTACCCAGAGCCTGACCGTGAACATGACGGTGTCCAACGATTGCGTGATCACTGCGCCGAACATCAGTTTCGGCAGCGCGCCGGTGATCAGCGCCTTCGCGACGGTGACCGGGCAGACCATCAACCTGGCCTGCACCAAGGGCAGTGCCTACACCGTGGGCCTGAGCGATGGCCAGCACCCGGTGAGTGCGGGGGGGCGCAGGCAGATGATTTCCGGCAGCAACTACCTGGCCTACGACATCTTCAAGAGTGCCGGCAGCACCCGCTGGGGCAGTGTCGGCAGTGCCCGGCGCTCCAGCACCGATGCCGAGGTGAACCCCGGCAACGGCCTGGGCACCGGCAGCCAGATCTTCAACTACAACGCCAGGATCTACACCGACCAGAGCACCCCGCCGGCCGGCACCTATATCGACAACGTGGTGCTGGACGTGGGCTTCTGAGGGCTATAGGGGAATTTCCGCCGGGCCGACCATGGCGTAGTTGTAGCCCTGGCCGGACCAGTACTGCGCCTGCAACGGGCCCTCGCGGCGGCTGCCCGGGGGCAGCAGTTTGTTCTGCGGCCCTGGCGGGCGGATGTAGAAGCTAACCTTGCGCCCCTCGCGATCCTCGTACAGCACCATGGCCGCCGGGCCTTGCTCGGTGCTCAGCAGGCGCCCGCTGACGGCCCTGAACCCGGCCCCCTGCAGATCCGGCAATGGGCTGGCCTGGGTGAAGTAGCGGTCCAGCCAGGCCTGGATGCTCTGATTGCCCTGTACTTTGAAGTCCGCGGGGAGCATGCCCTGCTCGGCAAACAGACGATAGGCCTGCAGGGCGTCGGTCATGGGCAGCACGCTGCTGCCGGCCAGGGTCAGTTCCCGCGCCTGCCAGCCGCTCAGGCCGCCCACGCCCACCGCCACCAGGAGCACCGCGGCACTGGCCAGGCGGCGCAGGCTACGTTGCTTCAGGCGCGCGCGGATCTGCACAGGGTCCAGCGCCGGGTTGGCCGGCTGCAGCAGGGCACCACCCAGGGCCGCCCGCAGGTGCTGGGCGTCCTGCTGCCAGGCCTGGACCCGGGCCGCCACCTGCGGGTGGCTGGCCAGGTAGTGTTCCAGCAGCCGGCGGTCCTGCTCACTGAGTTGGTGATCGACATAAGCGTGCAAGTCGCTGTCGCTGGGGGGCAGGCTGATCATTTGAGTATCCGTAGAGAAGGGCTGCTGATTTCGCCGTCGCTGAGTTGGCGCAGGGCCTGGCGGGCCCGGGACAGGCGCGACATCACGGTGCCGGTGGGCACTTGGAGAATCTCGGCGATCTCCTTGTAGCTCAAGCCTTCCACCGACACCCAGAGCAGCAGGGCGCGCTGTTCGGCATTCAGGCGGTCGAAGGCTTCCAGGGTCGATTGCGCCATCACCGTGCGCTCCACCGAGGGCTGGCTGTCGTCACGGCCGGTGAAGAACTCCAGCATCCGCGCGTAGCGTCGGGAACGCCGGTGGGCATCGAGGAACTGCCGGTAGAGGATGGCGAACAGCCAGGCCCGCAGGTCGCCTTCGGGGCGTTTCTCGGTCCATCCGGCGAGGGCGCGTTCCAGGCAGGCCTGCACCAGATCGTCGGCGCTGCTGGGCTGGCGCGTCAGGGACAGGGCAAAGCGGCGCAGCCTTGGAATCAGCGGGCGTAGCTGTTGGTCGAGATCGTTCATGAAATCCTGCGGATGCTGGGCCAGTCACTAGGCTTGAGGCTAGGAAGACGCGCCGCACAGCAGGTTATTCCAGCCGCAGGAAAATAAATACCGGTCGTGGAATAACCCTGGGCGAGCTGCGTCTGACAGGTCCTTGCCCTCATGGCTACGCGTATTGGAGATGTCCCATGGTTGATCCTTCATCAAAGCCCGACCGCCCACCCCTGGGGCCCGTCAGCCTGACCCTGCGCCTGGGGGCAATCGCCCTGGTGGTGGCCGTCGCTGCGGGGGCTCTGGCCTATGTGCATGGCAGCCTCGATCCCGGTCGCCTGACCCCCAAGGCCCTGGTGGATGTGCTGGAAACCAACAATGGCGTGCACCCGGGGTATCGCCGTAACCACGCCAAAGGGGTGTGCGTCATCGGCTACTTCGAAAGCAGCGGCGAGGCCCGGGCCTACTCCACGGCGCAGGTGTTCAATGAGGCACGCACGCCGGTGGTGGGGCGCTTTGCCCTGCCCAGTGGCAATCCCTATGCGCCGGACAGCAGCGTGCCGATCCGCAGCCTGGCGCTGCGTTTCCTCCAGGCCAACGGCCAGCAGTGGCGGACCGGGATGAACAGCATGCCGGTGTTCCCGGTGGGCACTCCCGAAGCCTTCTATCAGTTGCAACAGGCCGGCTCCCCTGATCCGGCCACGGGCAAGCCGGACCCGAGCAAAGTGCCGGCATTCTTCGCCAGTCATCCCGAGGCGACGCCGTTCCTGCAATGGGTCAAGGGCGCCAAACCTTCGGCCAGCTATGCCAGTGAAAGCTACAACGGGATCAATGCCTTCTACCTGGTGGATGGCAGCGGCAAGCGCCAGGCAGTGCGCTGGGGGGTAGTGCCCGAGACCCGGGATGGGCCTGATGCAGGCAGTGCCCCGCAAGGCGCCGACTACCTGGAGCAGGACCTGGTTCGGCGCCTGGCCCAAGGGCCGCTGCGCTGGCGCTTGCAGATCACCCTGGCGGCGCCCGGCGACCCCACGGATGACGCCAGCAAGGCCTGGCCGGCGCAGCGGCCGGTAATCAACGCCGGGACCCTGGTGCTGCAAAGCACCCAGGCGCAGAACAGCGGCGAGTGTCGGGACATCAATTACGACCCGCTGATCCTGCCCAGCGGCATCCAGGCGTCCGACGACCCCCTGCTGGCAGCGCGCTCTGCGGCCTACGCCAGTTCCTACCTGCGTCGCACCAGCGAAGTCAGCCAATTGCCCGGCGCCCAGGAGCCACGTCCATGAATAGCCAACCTCGACATTTCGCCCCCCTGGCGCGCCTGCTGCACTGGCTGATGGCGTTGCTGATCATCGCCATGCTGTTCATCGGCGCCGGCATGGTGGCCTCGGTTTCCGCGCGTCATGAATGGCTGATCCACCTGCACAAGCCCCTGGGGATCGCCATCCTGCTGTTGGTGCTGGTGCGCCTATGGGTGCGTTTCTACACCCGACAACCGCCGTTGCCGGCAGACCTGCCGGGCTGGCAGGTGCTGGCGGCCAAGGCCTCCCATGTGCTGCTGTACGCCTTGATGCTGAGCCTGCCGCTGCTGGGCTGGGGCATGATCTCGGCGGCCGGTGACCCGGTGATGCTTGGCAGTTCGCTGCAACTGCCGGCGATCCTGCCGGCCAATGCCCAGCTGTTTGCGGTGTTGCGCAAGGCCCATGGTTATCTGGCGTACCTGCTGTTTTTCACCGTGCTGCTGCATCTGGCCGCGGCGCTGTTCCATGGTTGGGTGCGTCGCGATGGCGTGCTGCAGAGCATGTTGCGCGGCCGCGGTTGATTGAACCCGGCGGCGCCGGGCTCAAGTGGCGCAACCCACCCTGGCCGCGGCTTTGCCCGGGGCCAGGCTCCACAGCCAGTAGATCAGCGCCACGCCGTTGATCCCGGCCCCCAGCAGGCAGACCCCGGCCCAGCCGGCCCAGGCATAGGTGGCGGTGGCGGCGATGGAGCCTGCGGCGCTGCCCAGGGAATAGAACAGCATGTAGCCGGCGGCCAGTCGGCTCTGCGCCTCGGGGCGCACGCTGTAGATCAGGCTCTGACTGGTGACGTGCACGGCCTGCAGGCCCAGGTCGAAGCTGATTACCCCGAACAGCAGGGCCCACAGGGACGATTGAGTGAAGGCAATGGGCAGCCAGGACAGCAGCATCAGGCCCAGTGCCAGGCCGCTGGTCCACTGCGCCAGGCCGCGGTCGGCCAGGTGCCCGGCCCGTGCCGCGCCCAGGGCGCCTGCCGCGCCGGCGAGGCCGAACAGGCCGATCTCGGTGTGGGACAAGGACAGTGGCGGGGCACTCAATGGCAACACCAATGGCGTCCACAGCACGGTGCCGGCGGCGAAGATCAGCATCGCCAGCACCGCCCGGTCCCGCAGCACTTTTTCCTCCTTGAACAGTTGCAGCAGCGAACCGAGCAATTGCCCGTAACCCTGGGTGGCCTTGGGTTGCTCGCGGGTAGGCAGGGTTTTCCACAGGGCCAGGGCCACCAGCAGGGTCAGCCCGGCGGACAACAGATAGACCGAACGCCAGCCCGCCAGGTCGGCCATGGTCCCGGCCACGGTACGGGCCAGCAGGATGCCTACCACCACGCCGCTGGTGACCATGCCCACGGTTCGGCCGCGTTGCTCTGCCGGGGCCAGGTTGGCGGCGTAGGCCACCAGTACCTGGGTTACCACCGCCAGCAGGCCGATGCAGGCCATGCCCAGCAGCAGCCAGGCGCTGCTCGGGGCCAGGGCCACGGTGAGCAGGGCCAGCACCGAGAGCAGGGTCTGGGTCACGATCAGCCGTCGCCGGTTGTACAGGTCCCCCAGGGGCACCAGCAACAGCAGGCCCAGGCCATAGCCGACCTGGGTCAGGGTGATGACGATGCCCACGGTGGCCGGCGCCAGGTCGAAGGTATGAGCCATGGCATCCAGCAGTGGCTGGGCGTAGTAGACGTTACCCACCGCCAGACCGCAGGCGATGGCGAATAGCAGCACCACTTTGGTGGAAAGAGCAGGCGAGGCATGAGGGGAAGAATTGGCTGACATGTTGGGCTCCGGGTTTTGGTTTCATAATGAAACCAGTTGTACGGTAAAGATCGTGGTTTTATATTGCAACCACTTTCCTTTGGCCTGATCGGAGAATGCCCTACATGGTCAAGCGCACCAGCCTGCAAGATGCCGAGTGCCCGGTTGCCCGCTCACTGGACGCCATTGGCGACTGGTGGTCGCTGCTGATCGTGCGGGATGCCTTTGACGGAATCCGCCGTTTTGGCGAGTTCCAGCGCAACCTCGGCATGGCCAAGAACATCCTGGCCACACGCCTGCGGACCCTGGTGGAACATGGGGTGTTCGAGGTTGTCCCGGCGTCCGATGGCAGTGCCTACCAGGAGTACGTGCTGACGGAAAAGGGCAGGGGGCTGTTTCCCCTGATCATCGGCTTGCGCCAATGGGGCGAAGCGTTTTTCTATCAGGAAGGGGAAGCGCATTCACGGATGGTCGACCGGCAGACCGGGCAGCCGTTGCGCGCGCTGGAACTGCGCTCGGCGGACGGGCGCTTGCTGGGGCCGGAGGATTGCCGGCGGGTGGCGGTCGGGGAGGGTGACTGAGGGCTGCGCAACGGGGGGGGCAGCCCTCAGTCGGGTTCAGCGCAGGTGATCCACCAGGTCGGCCAGGGTGCTCAGCACATCCTTGCCCAGTTGCATGGAGCGTTTGCCCGACCAGCCGGTGAGCGGGTTGGGGTTGTCATCGTGGTCCTTGAAGGGCATTTCCAGGGTCAGGGCCAGGCAGTCGTACTTTTCCCCGACGGCATTGCAGGCCAGGGCCATGTTGGCCTGGCCGGGTTTGTCCCGGGTGTAGCCGTGGGTGGTCTGGAAGTCCCGGGTCTGGCGTTTCAGGTGGCTGCGGAAATGCTCCTCGAGCTTCTCCAGTCGCGGGGTGTAGCCCGGGTTGCCTTCGCAGCCGGCGGTGAACACGTGGGGAATCTCTTCATCGCCGTGCACATCGAGAAACAGGTCGACGCCGTATTGTTCCATCTGCTGCTGGACGAACAGCACTTCCGGGCTGAGTTCCTGGCTGGCGGTCTGCCAGGCGCGGTTCAGGTCCTGGCCCTGGGCATTGGTGCGCAGGTGGCCGTGGAATGCGCCGTCGGGGTTCATGTTCGGCACCAGGTACAGGTCGGCCTTGGCCAGTAGCGCGTTGAGCTCCGCATCATCGTGACGGAACAGGCGCTCGATCACGCCCTCCATGAACCATTCGGCCATGTGCTCACCGGGATGCTGCTGGGCGATGATCCAGATCTTGCGTTGGCCTGGCGCGCCGCTGCCTTTGCGCAGCAACTGGATGTCCCGGCCTTCGACGCTTTTACCCACGGCCAGCAACTCGGTGCCGGCCTTGGTCAGGGCCTGGTCGATCAGCCAGTCGTGGCGGCCACGGCTGTAGGGTTCGAAGTAGGCGAACCAGGCATGGGTCTGGGTGGCTTCCAGGTTGAAGCGCAAGGCGTCGCCTTCGAAGATCGTCGGTACGCGAAACCAGTTCACATGGTCGTAGGAGGCCACTGCCTGATAGCCGGTCCAGGCTTTGTTGTAGGAGGATTGGCTGGCGTTGGTCAGGCGAAACCAGTGTTCCTGGCCGACATGCAGGCCGCTGACCTTGAAATGAAACCACTGGAAGTGCGGGCTGCGGGTATCCGGGCGGATGGCCAGCAGTGCCTGCAACGGGTTGCTGATATCCAGTACGTCGATGTTGCCACTGTCGAAATCAGCGCAAATATCAAAAGAAGTGTGATTGCCCACGGTCATAATCGATTCCTTATCAGGATTGTTATGAGCGCTACTCTACACAGAAGGGGGGGTAAAAGAAGGGGGGCGTCGTCCTTGACGCAGACGAAGCTTAGTGGCTATGCGATTGATTCTCAAGCGCTACTTTTTGATTTGCGAGGCTTTTACGACGGGCGTTTGCTTGCAAAAGGACATTCTTTTGCTATCATCGCCGCCATTATTTTTTGCGACACCTACAGTCTTCATTAGCCTGAAGCCAAGCCAGAAAAACTGGCAAAAAAAAGACCCGGCAAAAAGCCGGGTCAAAAACCGTGATTAGCCTGATGAGGAGATAATCCAAAGGTCCGACCTAAGGTCCTTTGGGCTATCGACTGATCTCGCGACCAGTTGCTTGCAATAATAATCATTATCATTTGCAAGTCAAATGTTTTTCCCCGCCTTCCGGAAAATATTTTTCCACTTCCGTTTTTTCCCGTCGCTGGCTTCACGTCCAGCCGTACGCAGGGCTTCAGTTCGACTCAACGCGCTGGCTTTCCAGTGATTTGTCCACCAGGGCCTTGGCCAGATCGATCATGTGCACCACTGAAAACGCCAGGTCGCGATTGGCTCCCCGCAGATTGTCCGCTGCATCGTAGGCGGTGGCCGCTGCACAGCGCAGCAGGTCGGAGGCGTGGATCATGGCTTCCTCGCTGCTCAGGCTGCGCCTGATTTCGAAGAACTTCTCTTCCTTGTCTGACTCGGTAATGGCCGGCTTCAAGTAATAGTCCATTGCGCGTCGGGCAGCCTGGCTGTCCTTGAGTGAGCTTAATGTGGTCTCTGTATCGAGTTCCGGCACGTCCTTGCTGCTTGTGTTCATGAAGTGTTCTGCCCTGTCTGAGAAAGGAAATAGGGGTAGGCCGATGTTAATACACATTGTAATTGTGACGGGATTTCAAATACTACAAGTTGTGTGTTGAGGCTGGAAATACACAACGTATTGTTCGGCCCATGGACAAATGGATCGAGTTGGTCAAAGCCAACATGAAAGGCCGCAAGGTCACACAGGAAAAGCTCGCCGAGCGCCTGGGCATGTCTCAAGGGGGTATCGGTCACTGGTTGAGCAAGCGCCGCCAACCGAAGATCGAAGACATGAACCGGGTGCTGGAAGAGATCGGCATGGGCTTTCTCGAAGTGGCCCTGGTGGTCCGCGAGAAACCCTTGCTAGGAGACGATGGCGAGCCCCTGGCAGACGGGCCTGCGCTCCTCAACAAGTACAACCCGTACTTCCGTTACCCGGTGAGCGATTGGCGGGTGGCCGGCGAGGTTCGCGAAGACGGGCAGCCTGCCTACGTGCCGGAGCGCTACGAGCTTTCCGACTATCAGGCCCGGGGCGCGGCATTCTGGCTGGTGGTGGTCGGCGACGCGATGATCGCTCCCAGCGGTCTGAGCATCAGCCAGGACATGCTGATCCTGGTGGACCCGGCGATTGGCGCCGAACCCGGGAAGTTGGTGGTTGTACAGTGTCCTGGTAGTGACGAGGCGATCTTCCGCAAGTTGGTGCAAGAGGGTGGTTTGCGTTACCTGGTTCCGCTCAATCCTACTTATCCGAAGATGCTCTACAGCGACAAGTGCCGGATTATTGGTGTAGTCGTACAAGCTACTGCGAAGTTTTAACTTTCCCTAGAAGCCCCTTCCTGCAAACAGGAAGGGGCTTTCTTACTTGGGAGTTATTCCAACTCCACCAATGCACTGCCTTCGCTGACCATTTCGCCTTCCTGGCAATACAGCGCCTTGATGACCCCGGCCTGGGGGGCACGAATGCTGTGTTCCATCTTCATGGCTTCCAGCACTACCAGTTGTGCACCGGCCTCGACGCTTTGCCCCGGGCTGACCAATATCCGAACGATGCTGCCATTCATCGGCGCAGTCAGCCCGCCTTGCTGGCTATGGCTGGCTTCGGCCGCGGCAATCGGGTCATAGGCGCTGACGGCATGTGTGTCGCCCTGCCAGTTCAGGTACAGGGTGTCGCCGCGACGGATGGCCCGGTGCTCGCGGCGCAGTCCCTGTTGCTCTGTCCATAGGTGCTCGCCCTGCAGCTCAAAGGCCGCAGTGCGAGCGCCAAGGCTGATGGCCTGATCCTGGCCGGCGCAGCTCAGGTGCAGGCTGGTTTGCGCTGGCAGGCCGTTGCGCCAGCCGTTGATGGCGGACCATGGCGAGTCGGGATCATCGCTTCGTGTGCGTGGCGGCTGGCTCTGGCTGAAGGCGTGGGCGGCCGCTTGCCAGAAGTCTGCACTCAGCTCGCCTGCGGCTGGCAGCAACTGCTCCTGATAGCGAGGGATAAAGCCGGTATCCAGCTGCGCTTCGGCAAAGGCCGGGTGGGCAATGATGCGCCGCAGAAACGCCAGGTTGGTCTTCAGGCCGCCGATGACGAACTCGTCCAGCATGCTCAGCAACCGCAGGCGCGCCTGCTCGCGGTCTTCGCCCCAGGCAATGAGCTTGCCCAGCATCGGGTCGTAGAAGGGCGAAACGCTGTCGCCTTCCTCGACACCGCTGTCCACCCGCCGACCGGGGCCTGCAACCGATTCGCGGTACAGCTCCAGGCGCCCGGTGGCCGGAAGAAAGTCGTTGGCCGGGTCTTCGGCATACAGCCGTACTTCGATCGCATGCCCGCGCAGTGGCACCTGCTCCTGGCTGATGGGCAGGGTTTCGCCGCGGGCCACGCGGATCTGCCAGGCCACCAGGTCCAGGCCGGTGATGGCCTCGGTGACCGGGTGTTCCACCTGCAATCGGGTGTTCATCTCCATGAAGAAGAACTCGCCACGGGCATCCAGGAGAAACTCCACGGTGCCCGCGCCCACGTAGCCAATGGCCTGGGCCGCGCGCACCGCGGCTTCGCCCATGGCCTTGCGCAGTTCGGGGCTGAGGCCCGGGGCCGGAGCTTCCTCGACCACTTTCTGGTGGCGGCGCTGGATCGAACAGTCGCGTTCGTTGAGGTACAGGCAGTTGCCGTGCTGGTCGGCAAACACCTGGATCTCCACGTGCCGTGTCTTGAGCAGGTACTTTTCCACCAGCATCCGCGAATCGCCGAAGGACGACTGGGCTTCGCGCTGGGCCGAGGCCAGGGCTTCGGCCAGTTGGCTGACGTCCTCGACGACTTTCATGCCCTTGCCGCCACCGCCCGCGGTGGCCTTGAGCAGCACCGGGTAGCCGATGCGTTCGGCGGCATTGCGGAAGGTTTCCAGGTCCTGGGCTTCACCGTGGTAACCCGGAACCAGGGGCACCCCGGCGGTTTCCATCAGCGCCTTGGCTGCCGACTTGCTGCCCATGGCGTCGATGGCCGCGGCAGGCGGGCCGAGGAAAATCAGCCCGGCGGCTTCGATGGCTCGGGCAAAACCGGCGTTCTCCGAGAGAAATCCATACCCGGGATGGATGGCCTGGGCGCCGCTGGCCCGGGCGGCGGCAATCAGCTTGTCGATCTGCAGGTAGCTGTCGGCAGCCTTGCTGCCGCCCAGGTCCACGCGGATATCCGCTTCACGGCTGTGCCGGGCGTCGCGGTCGGTAGCGCTGTGCACGGCCACGGTGGTCAGGCCCAGGGCCTTGGCGGTGCGCATCACCCGGCAGGCGATCTCGCCGCGGTTGGCCACCAGCAGGGTGTCTAGAACAGGGGCGCTCATCAACGGGACTCCTTGGACGTGGTCTCGGACTGCCAGCTGGGCGGGCGTTTTTCCAGGAATGCCCGCAGGCCTTCCTGGCCTTCGGCGCTGACCCGGATGCGGGCGATGGCGTTTTCGCAATAGCGACGCAGGGCGGTGGTCAACGCGCCGTTGCCCACTTCCCGCAGCAGGTCCTTGCTGGCGCGCATCGCCTGGGGACTGTTGAGCAGCAGATTGTCGACCCACTGCTGGACCTGTTGATCCAGCTCTGCGGCGGGATAGCTTTCTGCCAGGAGACCGATTTCCCGCGCCCGCTGGCCGCCAAAGCGTTCGGCGGTGAGGGCATAGCGGCGGGCAGCGCGTTCGCCGATGGCCTGGACCACGAACGGGCTGATGACCGCTGGTGCCAGGCCGATGCGCACTTCGGAGAGGCAGAATTGCGCCTCGTCACTGCCAATGGCCATGTCGCAGCAACTGATCAGGCCCAGGGCCCCGCCAAAGGCCGCGCCTTGCACCACCGCCAGGGTCGGGATCTTCAGCTTGGCCAGGTTGTACATCAGCTCCGCCAGTTCCCGGGCGTCGTCGAGGTTGGTGTGGTAGTCGAGCTCGGCCGATTGCTGCATCCAGGCCAGGTCGGCGCCGGCGCTGAAATGCCGGCCGCGCCCGCGCAGCAGCAGGAAGCGCAGGCTCGGGTCGCCCTGCACCTGATCCAGGGCGAGGATCAGTTCACGGATCATTTCGGCGTTGAAGGCGTTGTTCTTGTCTTCGCGGCTGAGCCACAGGGTGGCGAAGCCTCGAGGGTCACGCAGCAGTTCCAGGGTATTGAAGTCGCTCATGTTCTTCTCGCGCAGGATTACATGCGGAACACGCCGAAGCGGCTCTGTTCGATGGGGGCGTTGAGGGCCGCAGACAGGGCCAGGGCCAGTACGTCACGGGTTTGCGCCGGGTCGATGACGCCGTCATCCCAGAGCCGTGCGCTGGAGTAGTAGGGGTGCCCCTGATGTTCGTACTGGTCGAGGATCGGCTGCTTGATCTGGGCTTCCTGGGCGGCGTCGAAGCTTTGCCCGCCGCGCTCGGCCTGTTCGCGCTTGACCTGCACCAGGACTCCGGCGGCCTGCTCGGCCCCCATCACGCCGATGCGCGCGTTGGGCCACATCCACAGGAAGCGCGGGTCATAGGCCCGGCCGCACATGCCGTAGTTGCCGGCACCGAAACTGCCGCCGATGATCACCGTGAACTTCGGTACCTGGGCGCAGGCCACTGCGGTCACCAGCTTGGCGCCGTGCTTGGCGATGCCGCCAGCCTCATATTTCTGCCCCACCATGAAACCGGTGATGTTCTGCAGGAACAGCAGCGGAATCCCGCGCTGACAGGCCAGTTCGATGAAGTGCGCGCCTTTTTGCGCGGCTTCGGCGAAGAGGATGCCGTTGTTGGCGAGGATGGCCACCGGGTAGCCGTGCAGGTGGGCGAAGCCGCAGACCAGGGTGGTGCCGAACAGGGCCTTGAACTCATCGAATACCGAACCGTCCACCAGCCGGGCGATGACCTCACGTACATCGAACGGCTGCTTGGGATCGGCCGGGACCACGCCATAGAGTTCGTCGCGGGCATACAGCGGAGCGATCGGCGTGCGTTGTTGCAGTTGGCCCTGTTTGTGCCAGTTGAGGTTGGCCACGCTGCGCCGGGCCAGGGCCAGGGCGTGTTCGTCGCTCTCGGCATAGTGGTCGGCAACCCCGGAAATCTTGCAATGCACATCGGCGCCGCCCAGGTCCTCGGCACTTACCACTTCGCCGGTAGCGGCTTTCACCAGGGGCGGGCCGGCGAGAAAGATAGTGGCTTGTTCACGGACCATGATGGCTTCGTCGGCCATGGCCGGAACATAGGCACCCCCGGCGGTGCAGGAGCCCATCACCACGGCGATCTGCGGGATGCCCTGGGCGCTCATGTTTGCCTGGTTGAAGAAGATCCGCCCGAAGTGCTCGCGGTCCGGGAACACTTCATCCTGGCGCGGCAGGTTGGCGCCGCCGGAGTCCACCAGGTAGATGCACGGCAGGCGGTTCTGCTGGGCGATGGTCTGCGCCCGCAGGTGCTTTTTCACCGTCAGCGGGTAATAGGAACCGCCTTTCACCGTGGCGTCGTTGGCCACGATCATGCATTCGACGCCTTCCACCCGGCCGATACCGGCAATCACGCCTGCGGCGGGTACGTCTTCGCCGTAGACCTCATAGGCGGCCAGGGCGCTGATTTCCAGGAACGGCGAGCCGGGGTCGAGCAGGCGGTTGATGCGCTCGCGGGGCAGCAGCTTGCCCCGCGAAGTGTGGCGCTCCTGGGCCTTGGCGCCGCCGCCTTGCTGGACCTGGGCGAGCAGGCTGTGCAAGGCGTCGACCTGGGCCAGCATCGCCTCGCTGTTGGCCACGAACTCCGCTGAGCGCGGGTTGAGCTGGGTATGCAAGATAGCCATGGACAGCTCCGTTAGCGGGTTTCGTTGAACAGTTCGCGACCGATCAGCATGCGGCGGATCTCGCTGGTGCCGGCGCCGATCTCGTAGAGCTTGGCGTCGCGCAGCAGGCGGCCGGCGGGGAATTCATTGATGTAGCCGTTGCCGCCGAGGATCTGGATTGCGTCGAGGGCCATCTGGGTCGCGCGCTCGGCGCTGTAGAGGATCACTCCGGCGGCATCCTTGCGGGTGGTTTCGCCGCGCTCGCAGGCTTGGGCCACCGCATACAGGTAGGCGCGGCTGGCGTTGAGCTGGGTGTACATGTCGGCGATCTTGCCCTGGATCAGCTGGAATTCGCCGATGCTCTGGCCGAACTGCTTGCGGTCGTGGATGTAGGGCACCACCAGGTCCATGCAGGCCTGCATGATCCCGGTGGGGCCGCCGGAGAGCACCACGCGCTCGTAGTCGAGGCCGCTCATCAGCACTTTGACGCCACCATTGAGCACGCCGAGGATGTTTTCCTCCGGCACTTCCACGTCATCGAAGAACAGCTCGCAGGTGTTGGAGCCGCGCATGCCCAGCTTGTCGAACTTGTTGCTGCGGCTGAAGCCTTTCCAGTCGCGCTCGACGATGAACGCGGTGATGCCGTGGGGGCCTTTCTCCAGGTCGGTCTTGGCGTAGATCACGTAGGTGTTGGCATCGGGGCCGTTGGTGATCCAGGTCTTGCTGCCGTTGAGCACGAAATGGTCGCCGCGTTTGTCGGCCCGCAGCTTCATCGACACCACGTCGGAGCCGGCATTGGGTTCGCTCATGGCCAGGGCGCCGATGTGTTCGCCGCTGATCAGCTTGGGCAGGTATTTGCTCTTCTGTTCGTGGTTGCCGTTGCGGTTGATCTGGTTCACGCAGAGGTTGGAGTGCGCGCCGTAGGACAGCGCCACCGAGGCCGAGCCGCGGCTGATCTCCTCCATGGCCACCACATGCGCCAAGTAACCCAGGCCGGCGCCACCGTATTCTTCCGCCACGGTGATGCCCAAGAGGCCCATGTCGCCGAATTTGCGCCACATGTCGGCGGGGAACAGGTTGTCGACATCGATCTGCGCTGCCCGGGGTGCCAGCTCCGCCTTGACGAAGGCCTGGACCTGTTGGCGCAGCATGTCGATGGTTTCACCGAGGGCGAAGTTCAGGGTCGGGTAACTCATGGCGGGGCACCTTCAAACTTGTTTTTATTGAGGGAATAGGATGTCGAGAGCGGCGCGGCCTGGCTCTCACCTTTACGTTAACGTAAACCTGCGACCGGTGGCTGTCAATCGCCCTTTACGTAAACGTCAACTTGCGCCAGAGTAGCGAGGCTTTCGATTGGAGCCAGGCTGTTTTGCACCTTTCGCCTGGCTCCTGCACACCCACTAATAAAGACAATAGGGGTCGTCATGGAACACTCGGGTTTCCAGCCGGATCGCAGTTACACCCGTGGTACGCAAGACCAGCCGCTGCTGGCGTTGACCATCGGCCAGGCTTTCGATAACACCGTCGCCGCCTATCCCCAGGGCGAGGCTCTGGTGGTGCGCCACCAGCAGCTGCGCTACACCTGGCAGCAACTGCGCGAGGCGGTCGACCTGCATGCCCGGGCGCTGCTGGCCCTGGGGCTCAAGACCGGCGATCGCCTGGGGATCTGGGCCCCCAACTGCGCCCAGTGGTGCATCGCCCAGTTCGCCAGCGCCAAGATCGGCGCGATTCTGGTGAACATCAATCCGGCCTACCGCAGTTCCGAGCTGGAGTATGTGCTCAGGCAGTCCGGCTGCCAGTGGCTGATCTGCGCCGGAGCCTTCAAGACATCCGATTACCACGGCATGCTCCAGGGCCTGGTGCCCGAGCTGGCGGAACAGTCCATCGGCCAATTGCACAGCGAGCGGTTACCCGAGCTGCGCGGGGTGATCAGCCTGGATGCGCAGCCGCCGTCGGGTTTCCTGCCCTGGTCGCAGCTATCGGCGCTGGGGGCGGGGGCCACGGCCGAGCAGTTGCAGGCGCGCCAGGACAGCCTGGATTTCGACCAGCCGGTGAATATCCAGTACACCTCCGGCACCACCGGTTTCCCCAAGGGCGCGACCCTGAGCCACTACAACATCCTCAACAACGGTTACATGGTGGGGGAGAGCCTGGGCCTGACTGCTGCCGACCGGCTGGTGATCCCGGTGCCGCTGTACCACTGTTTCGGCATGGTCATGGGCAACCTGGGGTGCATCACCCACGGCACCACCATGATCTATCCCAATGACGCCTTTGACCCGCTGCTGACCTTGACTGCGGTGGCCGAAGAGCGCGCCACCGGCCTGTACGGCGTACCCACGATGTTTATCGCTGTGCTCGATCAGCCCCGCCGCAGCGAGTTCGACCTGTCGAGCCTGCGGACCGGGATCATGGCCGGGGCCACCTGCCCGATCGAGGTGATGCGCCGGGTGATCAGCGAAATGCACATGAGCGAAGTGCAGATCGCCTACGGCATGACCGAAACCAGCCCGGTGTCGCTGCAGACCGGGCCGGACGACGACCTGGAACTGCGGGTGACCACCGTGGGCCGGACCCAGCCGCACCTGGAGAGCAAGATCATCGACGAGGCCGGCAATGTGGTGCCCCGCGGCACCATCGGTGAGCTGTGCACCCGGGGCTACAGCGTCATGCTCGGTTACTGGAACAACCCTGAGGGCACCCGCGAGTCCATCGATCAGGCCGGCTGGATGCACACCGGTGACCTGGCCACCATGAACCAGCAGGGGTATGTGTGCATTGCCGGGCGCAACAAGGACATGATCATTCGCGGTGGCGAGAACATTTATCCGCGAGAGCTGGAAGAGTTCTTCTTCACCCATCCTGCGGTGGCCGATGTGCAGGTAATCGGCATCCCCTGCGACAGGTACGGCGAGGAGATCGTCGCCTGGATCAAGTTCCACCCCGGCCATTCGGCCAATGAGCTGGAGCTGCAGACCTGGTGCAAGGAGCGTATCGCGCACTTCAAGACGCCGCGTTACTTCAAGTTCGTTGAAGAGTTTCCCATGACCGTGACCGGTAAGATCCAGAAGTTCCGCATGCGCGAAATCAGCATCGAGGAGCTGCGTGAGCGCATGAACAAGGGGTGAATCCGGATGGAGCGTGCATCGGCGCCGGTGCACGCTTTATGGGCAGCAAAGAGGGATCGCAGAAAGCACAAAGGGGAGCCGAAGCTCCCCTTTAATTTTGTCGTTGCGTGCTCTTTTTTTATTATTGAGGGGCGGTCTATTGTTGTTTTTGGCAACCGTTGCCCTTTACTGCTGTTTTTGGCGATCCCCATCCGGGATCAAGAGCAAACGTATTTTTTTGAGCGCTGATTCAATGTGTCGCCAGGGCGATCCAACCAGTTCGGGAGCTACCTCAGGGTAGTTTTATTGTTCTCTGACCGGTTGCGGGTGGCTCTTGCAAGCCCTCCTGCACAGTGCATCCTCTCCAAAAAAATCTGTTAGCTGCGTCTCTGCCGTGTTGTTTTTGTTATCTCAGAGTCGTTACGTCTTATTTTTATTAGGTTTGCTGCTTTTTATTCTTGTTATGCCATAGAGATAGCAGAAGCCGTGCCAACTTTTTAAAGTCTTTTAAAATCAATGGCTTGATAATTTTGTAGGACAATCTGTACCGCAACAAATTCGACAAACTGTTTCCGTGTTACTCGTTCCGGCCCCAGATCGGAGTGGCCGGTAACACCCGGCCGCACAATGCCTCAGCTGGGGTTACGCGCCTTGGCCACGCGGGAGCCGGTGGGGCGCCCCAGCACGTTACAGATTTGCCGGCCGGCGTCGATCAGGCGGTCCATGTCGATACCGGTATGGATGCCCAGGCCATTGAGCAGGTAGAGCACGTCTTCGGTGGCGACGTTTCCGCTGGCGCCCTTGGCATAGGGGCAGCCGCCGAGGCCGGCGATGGAGCTGTCGAACACCGCGATGCCTTCCAGCAGGCTGGCGTAGACATTGGCCAGGGCCTGGCCGTAGGTGTCGTGGAAGTGCCCGGCGAGTTTTTCCCGTGGTACCTGAGCGCCCACCACCTCGAACATGCGCCGGGTGGCACCGGCGGTGCCGGTACCAATGGTGTCGCCCAGAGAGACCTCGTAGCAGCCCATGTCATGCAGCTCGCGGGCGACCATGGCCACCTGTTCCGGGGCCACTTCACCTTCATAAGGGCAGCCCAGCACGCACGACACGTAACCGCGTACGCTGATGCCGTGCTGCTTGGCGGCGTCCATGATCGGCACGAAACGCTCCAGGCTTTCGCTGATGGAGCAGTTGATGTTGCGCTGGGAGAAGGCTTGCGAGGCCGCGGCGAACACCGCCACTTCCTTGACCCCCGCCGCCAGGGCATCTTCGAAACCCCGCAGGTTGGGCGCCAGCGCGCCATAGACAACCCCGGGCTTGCGCTGGATACGGGCGAAGACCTCGGCTGAACCGGCCATCTGCGGCACCCATTTGGGTGACACGAAACTACCGACTTCTATGTAGCCCAGGCCGGCGGCGGTGAGGGCATCGACCAATTGCACCTTGTCTTCGACGCTGATGGGCTGGGCTTCGTTCTGCAGGCCGTCGCGGGGGCCGACTTCGATCAGGCGTACATGGCTGGGGAGTGACATTCAGGTTCACCTTCTTATAGGGAGTGGCGGATACCGGCGCCCGGGCGCAGGTGTGCCGATGATTATCGGGCGGTGCTTTTCTGGTTCAGGATGGTCTGCTCCAGCGCCTGGGTGCAGCGCTCTTCGGCGGTGTCCAGTTCCAGCTTCATCTGTTCGATGTCGAGCAATTGCTGTTCGAGCTGTTCGCGACGCTCGGCGATTTTCGCCAGCATGCTGTGCAGCTGCTTCAGGTTGCCGCTGCTCGGGTCGTAGAGCTCGATCAGTTCGCGGCACTCGGCCAGGGAAAAGCCGATGCGCTTGCCCCGCAGGATAAGTTTCAGGCTGACCTTGTCCCGGGGCGAATAGATGCGCTCCTGGCCACGGCGTTCGGGAGCCAGCAGGCCCTGCTCTTCATAGAAGCGGATGGCCCGGGTGGTGATGTCGAGCTCGCGGGCGAGGTCGGAAATGCTGTAGGTCTGGCTGCTCATGGAGGCGCTCAAGAGGGGGCTTGGCGCTAAGCTAAAGGCAGGTTGACGTATACGTCAAGCAGTCCGAGCCGATCCCGTTCGCCGGCAAGCCGGCTCCTGCAGTGAGGGCTTGCCGGCGAAAGGGCTCAGGCGGTCTGCTGGTCGAGCTTCTTTTCGTAGGCCGTGACCTGCTGGCAGAGCTCGATCATCTGCTCGCGCATCCAGCGGTTGGCCGGGTCCTGGTCGGTGCTCTCGTGCCAGTACAGGTGGGTTTCCACCGGCGGGACATCATTGACCGGCAGGTTGAACGCATGCAGTTCATGGCGACGGGCAAAGCGCTCCGGTACGGTCATCACCATGTCGGTCTGCTGCAGCACCTGGGAAGCCATCAGGTAGTGCTGGGAGCGCAGGGCGATCTTGCGCTGGATACCCATCTTGCCCAGGGCCAGGTCGACATGTCCGAGGCCGCTGCGGCGGCTGGAGATATGGATGTGGGTCAGGGACAGGTAATCGTCCAGGCTGAATTTTTCCTTGCCCGCCAGCGGGTGGCCCTTGCGCATGGCGCACACATAGCGGTCTTCCATCAGCTTGACGTGACGCACCTGGGGGTCGGTATTGAGCGGTGCGTCGACGGCAAAGTCCAGGCGCCCGGCTGCCAGCTCCTTGGTGGTTTCCCGACGCTTGGAGAGAAAGCTTTCGATTATCACCGCCGGCGCCAGGCGCCGCAGGCGCTGGAACAGTGGTGGCAGGATCACCGCTTCGGTGAGGTCGGTCATGCTGATGCGGTAGGTCTTGACCGCTTGCAGGGGGTTGAAAATGCGACTTTCCTGGACCGAAACCCGCAGCAGCGACAGGGCATTGCGCACTGGCCCGATGATGTTCTGCGCCATGGGTGTGGGCACCATGCCCTGGGCGGTACGCACGAAGAGCGGGTCATTGAAGGTCTCGCGCAGGCGTGCCAGGGCGTTGGATACCGCCGGTTGGGTGATGCCGACGATCTGCCCGGCACGGGTCAGGTTGGCTTCGGTGTAGATCGCATCGAAAACGATGAAGAGGTTGAGATCGACCTTGCTCAGATTCATTGCGCTGCACTCTTATTGTTAGGGCCTGTGGGAGGGCTCGGAAGCCTGTCGGATCAGCCGATCATATATCGGTGATGAATGTTAATACACGCCGAGAATAGGCTAGGTAAATTTTCGTAGCTGATCTAGCATCGATTTCAGTCCTCCAACACCCGATCGTCACAAAGGTAGAGCTGCCCATGGAATTCGCCTATTCCCCCAAGGTTCAGGAACTGCGTGAGCGTGTCACCGCGTTCATGGATGCCTATGTTTATCCGGCTGAAGCGGTCTTCGAGCGTCAGGTTGCCGAAGGCGATCGCTGGCAGCCGACCGCCATCATGGAAGAGCTGAAACTCAAGGCCAAGGAGGCCGGGCTATGGAATTTGTTTCTGCCTGAGTCGGAGTTGGGGGCAGGCCTGACCAACCTTGAGTACGCGCCGCTGGCGGAAATCATGGGGCGGTCGTTGTTGGGCCCGGAACCCTTCAACTGCTCGGCACCGGATACCGGCAACATGGAAGTGCTGGTGCGCTACGCCAACGAAGAGCAGAAACAGCGCTGGCTGGAGCCATTGCTGCGTGGCGAGATCCGCTCCGCGTTCGCCATGACCGAGCCGGACGTGGCGTCCTCCGATGCCACCAACATGGCGGCCCGTGCGGTACGCGACGGCGACCAGTGGCTGATCAACGGCAAGAAATGGTGGACCTCGGGCGCCTGCGACCCACGCTGCAAGATCCTGGTGTTCATGGGCCTGAGCAACCCGGATGCGCCGCGCCATCAACAGCACTCGATGATCCTGGTGCCGGTGGATACCCCCGGGGTGAAGATTGTTCGCCCGTTGCCGGTGTTCGGCTACGACGACGCGCCCCATGGCCACGCCGAAGTGCTGTTCGACAACGTCCGGGTGCCCTACGAGAACGTGCTGCTGGGTGAGGGCCGTGGTTTCGAGATTGCCCAGGGCCGCCTTGGCCCGGGCCGGATCCACCACTGCATGCGTTCCATCGGCATGGCGGAGCGGGCGCTGGAACTGATGTGCAAGCGTTCGGTGAACCGTACTGCCTTTGGCAAGCCGCTGGCGCGCCTGGGAGGCAACATCGACAAGATCGCCGACTCGCGAATGGAGATCGACATGGCCCGGCTGCTGACGCTGAAGGCCGCGTACATGATGGACACCGTGGGCAACAAGGTGGCCAAGAGCGAGATTGCCCAGATCAAGGTCGTGGCGCCGAACGTGGCCCTGCGGGTGATCGACCGGGCGATCCAGATCCACGGCGGGGCCGGGGTCTCCAACGACTTCCCGCTGGCCTACATGTATGCGATGCAGCGCACCTTGCGCCTGGCCGACGGCCCGGATGAGGTGCACCGCGCGGCGATCGGCAAGTATGAAATCGGCAAGTATGTACCCAAAGAGCTGATGCGCAGCGGGCATTGAGGGCGATGCGTCCGGCCTGTCGAAAGGCCGGTCGCTGTGAGTTCAGTACACCCAGACCTCCACGCGGCGGTTCTTGATCCGTCCTTCGTCGGCACTGTTGGCCGCTACCGGCAGCTCGGCGCCAAAGCCGCGAATCTCGCGAAACACCACGCCGCTCTTCACCAGTTCCCGACGCACCGCCATGGCCCGCAGTTTGGACAGCAGGGCCGCGCGGGCCGGATCGTTCTTGGCGTCACCGAAGCCGGCCAGGGTCACCTGGCGGTTCATCTTGCCGTGCTGGCGCAGGTAATCCAGTACCCGATTGAGGTCCTGGCGGGCCTTGTTGTCCAGGCTGGCGCTGCCTTCCTCAAAACGAAAGTTGACCGTCAGGCGCTGTGCCTGGCGGGTGAGCGCCTGATAAGCCTCCGGCATCTGCGGGCCGGGAGCGACGCGCATGGCCTGCACGGTCTGGGCGATAAAGCCGTTGGCGGCGACGATGGCCTGGCCCTTGCTGCCCTGGGCAAAGCTCACCAGGGCATCGGCCCAGGGGTTCTGCCCATTGGGCGGCAGGTACAGGTACAGGCGCCGTGACAGCGGGTAATCCTCGGTGGCGATCAGGCTGTTGAGCGGCAGCATCGGCTGTGAGTCGCCGTCGATAATGGCCACCGCCTTGGCCTGGCGCACATAGGGCAGGCCGATGAAGCCTATGCCCTGGGGGTCATGGCTGACTGCGTCGGACAACTGCTCGCTGGATTCAAAACGTTTTGCGCCGGGGCTCAGGGCCTTGCCGCGACGGCTGAGTACCAGTTCCTTGAAGGTGTCGTAGGTGCCGGACTGGTCATCCCGGGCATAGAGATGTACCGCGCCGCCAATGCCACCCAGTTCTTCCCAGGTCTTGGCTTCGCCGCTGAACAGCCGGGCCAGTTGCTCGGTGTTCAGTTGGTTCAGCGGGTTGTGCGGATGCAGGATGATTGCCAGCCCGTCGATGGCGATCACCTGTTCGGCGCTGGGGCTTTTCAGGTCTCCCAGGCTTTCAAGGTCCACCAGCTCGCTGTCCTTGATCGGCCGTGAAGCGGCGGCCAGGTCGGCCCGAGCGGTTTTCAGAGCGGCAAAGCCGGTACTCGAACCGTGGGCGGCCACTTCCACCCGCACCGCTCGGCCCTGGGCGGTTTGCCCCACCACCTGTTGTTCATTGTCTTTGCCACTGGCGGTGATCCTGATATCGCGCAGGCCCTGTTCTTCCATCAGGCCCTTGACCAGGGCCGGGCCCAGCCGGGCGCCGATGGTATTGGAGCCTTGGATGCGCAGGACGGGCGCATTGTCCGGGGCTGGGGGCAGGGCGGCGAATACCGACCAGGGCAGGGCGTAGCAAACGAAACCGATCAGAAACAGGCTGATGGTCCGGCACCAGATATCTCGTTCACTGACGGTGGAAGCGCGGGGCATGGCGGCACTGGCCTTCTATATAGAGGGAGGAGGTAAGTGCTGGGGACATTAAGTCAGGGAGGTGACAGGGATGTGACGGACGGGGCTATTTGCAGAGAAATGGCGAAAGTCTTACATCATAAATAGCTGTTTTCTCTAGATTTTTTGAGATTTGTCCTAAAGACCAACCCCGGAACGGTGCGTAGAGTGGGCAACTTTGTCTGGCGGGGATTGGGGCGACTGCCAACGCGTCATCCCCCGCGGATGCCTCGGCAGTGTTGAGCTGCTATTTCGTAGTGTGCAAAGGAGTTACAAATGAGTGCCTGGTTCGAGCTGAAGCAGTATGGCAGTGGTGCATGCAGATTCTTGCTGAAGACAAAGGAGGCGCAGACCATGCTTCAAAGCGACCGCTACCCTTGCCGGGACAGTGCCGAGGCGGCGCTCGGCCTGTTCCGCGCACACTGCGCTTCCCCGGAACGCTACGTCAAGAAAATTTCGTCGGGCGGCAAACCTTTTTTCAAGCTCAAGTCCGGTAAGGAAGTGATTCTGGTCAGCCACTTGTACGATTCGGAAGCCACCCTCGAGAGCGCCATCAGCGCTATCGCCAGTGCCGGTACCACGGAGCGGGTCGAGCACATACAGTTGTAACCGCAAAAAAAAGCCCATCGGCAGATGGGCTTTTTTGTGCCTGTCGATCAGCCCAGTTCGAGCCAGATCGGCGCATGGTCCGAAGGTTTTTCCATGCCTCGCAGTTCATAGTCGACCCCAGCGTCCTTGACCCGTGGCAACAGCCCCTGGGAAGCCATGATCAGGTCGATGCGCAGGCCGCGCTTGGGCTCATCCTCGAAGCCGCGGCTGCGGTAGTCGAACCAGCTGAAGCGGTCGTTCACCTCGGGGTTCAGGTGACGAAAGCTGTCCACCAGGCCCCAGTTCTTCAGGCGGGCCATCCACTCGCGCTCTTCCGGCAGGAAGCTGCATTTGCCGGTCTTCAGCCAGCGCTTGGCGTTCTCGGCGCCGATGCCAATGTCGCAATCTTCCGGGGAAATGTTCACATCGCCCATCACCACCAGGGGCTGGTCATTGCTGAAACGGCTTTCCAGCAGGTGCTGCAGATCCTGGTAGAAGCGCTCTTTGGCCGGGAATTTGGTGGGATGGTCGCGGCTTTCGCCCTGGGGGAAGTAGCCGTTCATGATGGTCACCGGGGTGCCGTTGGCATCGGCGAAGGTGCCCCAGATAAAGCGCCGCTGGGCGTCTTCGTCGTCACCTTCAAAGCCTTTATGCAGGGCCAACGGTGCCTGGCGCGAGAGCAGGGCTACGCCGTAATGGCCTTTCTGGCCGTGGTAATGCACGTGGTAGCCCAGGGCCTGGATGTCGGCAAGAGGGAACTGTTCGTCGGCGACCTTGGTTTCCTGCAGGCCGATCACGTCCGGCTGGTGTTTGTCGATCAGCGCCGCCAGCTGATGGGGGCGGGCACGCAGCCCGTTGATATTGAACGAGACGATTTTCATGGTCGGCGGTCCTGGCAAAACAGCGATGCTAGCTGACAACGCCCGGGCCGGCCAGCGTGGCGGCGTGGCGGATGCGCTGCTAATGTCCCTGGGGCGCGGGAACGATCAGCGGCGCGCAGGGCTCGTAATAACAAGAACGCGGCCATTTGAGCCGGGTCCAGGGGAGAGTGACCGTCATGCCTGATTCCTCCAATGTCATCGCCGATATTCACCAGCTCGACAGCGGCTATTCCCGCGAAGCGCGGTCGCTGCTGTACCAGGCCTACCGCCATGAGCCGACCTTCGGCTTCATTTTCGAAGCCGATCGCCCCGGCTACGAACAGCGGGTACGAGCCACAGTGCGCGAATTGGTGAAGCAGCATTTTCTTCAGGACCTGCCGGCCATCGGCCTGCTGGTCAATGACCGGCTGATCGGTATCGCCCTGATCGCGCCGCCGCAACGGCGCCTGGGCATCACCGAAAGTTGGGCCTGGCGCCTGCGCATGGTGCTCAGCACCGGGTTTCGCTGCACCCAGCGCTATCTGGAGTATCACCAGGCGGTGCAGGCCTGCCTGCCCAATGATGCGGTGCATGTGCTGCCGCTGCTGGGGGTACATCCGCAGTTTCAGGGCCAGCATTTCGGCGAGCAATTGCTGGCGGCGGTGCACAACTGGTGCGCCGTGGACGAGCATTCCCAGGGTGTGGTGCTGGACACCGGCAATCCGCGTTACCTGGAGTTCTACAAGCGTCAGGGCTATGAAGAGATCGGTGAGATTGCGGTGGGGCCGGTGCGTGAGCACGTATTTTTTCACCCCAACCCGCAGCACTTACAAAGAGCAACAGCCTGATATAGAACTTTCCGTGCACCTGAGCGCTCTATCGCCCTCCCAAGCTCGTGATAGCATCCGCGCCTATGAAGTTTCCAGGAAGATTTACCAGCGGCTTTTTGCTGTTGTTCACAAGCTGTGCGGCGCTGGCGCAGAGCGAATTGGATGTCAGGGTCAAGCCCGCCAATGACGAGTTGAAGGCCAATGTGGAGGGTTACATTGGCAGTGTCGGCGATCGCGATGAAGAAGCCCTGCTGCGGTTCAGCCGGGGCGCCGAGGAGCAGGCGAAGAAAGCCGCCCAGGCCCTGGGCTACTACCAACCGCATATCCAGAGTGAGGTGCGTGGCGGTGACAAACCGCGCTTGACGTTGCGGATCGACCCCGGCGAACCGGTGCACCTGCGCAACGTGACAGTCCGGGTCGAAGGCCCGGCGGCTTCCCTCAAGTCGTTTCGCCTTCCCGACGGCGACCAGCTCAAGCCTGGTGCCGTGCTCAATCATGGCCATTACGAAGACGCCAAGCGCCTGATCCAGAACCAGGCTTCGCGCTATGGCTTTTTCAGCGGGCGCTTTACCCAGCAGAAACTGTCGGTGGACCCCCAGGCAGGTGTCGCGGACATCGACCTGGTCTATGACAGCGGCCCGCGCTACGCGCTGGGCAAGGTCAGCTTTAGCGGCGACTCCCTGTTCGATGAAGACCTGTTGCGGCGCATGGTGCCGTTCAAGGCCGGCGCGCCCTATGACTCCGAACTGATTGCCGAACTCAACCAGGCCCTGCAGTCGAGCGGCTACTTCGAGGGCGTGCGGGTGGACGCCGCGCCTACTGCCGCCGAGCACGAGGTGATTCCGGTGGCGGTCCAGCTGGAAACCCGCAAGCCCCGGACCATGGGCCTCGGCCTCGGCTATTCCACCGACGTGGGGCCGCGGGTCAAGGCCAACTGGACCCGGCACTGGGTCAACCCCCAGGGCCACAGTTACGGCTGGGAGGCGGAAGTTTCTGCCCCGCGGCAGAACGTCGGCCTGTGGTACGACATTCCCCTGGACCCGCCTCTGACCGACAAGCTGCGGTTCGCCGGTGGTTACCAGAATGAAGAGATTGCCGGCACCGATACCCTGAGTAAGTTGCTCACCATCGGTCCCGAGTGGCACAGCAAGTTGCCCAGCGGCTGGCAGCGGGTACTGTCGCTGAAGTATCAGCGAGAGGAATATCGCCTCGGGGACGACTCGGGCCTGAGTAATCTGCTGATGCCTGGCCTGACTTATTCCTACCTGCGCAGCGACAATCGCATCGACCCGCATAACGGCTATCGCATTCAGTTCGACACCAAGCTGGCCAAGGAAGGGGTCGGTTCCGACACCAACCTGCTGTATGGCACGGTGCTGCTCAAGGGCCTGACCACGGTCTGGGACAATCACCGCTTTCTCGGGCGAGTGCAGTTCGGTGGCAGTGCCACCAATGGCTACAAGTCGATTCCGCCGTCCTTGCGCTTCTTTGCCGGTGGCGACCAGAGCGTTCGGGGCTACGACTATCAGACCCTGTCACCGGAAAACTCCGAAGGCGATCGCATCGGCGGCCGCTACATGGTGGCCGGTAGCGTCGAGTACCAGTATTCGATCGCCGAGAAATGGCGGATCGCGACCTTTGTCGACCAGGGCAACTCTTTCAACAAGCTGGAGCTGCCTAACCTCAAGACCGGGGTGGGCGTCGGCGTACGCTGGGTTTCGCCAGTGGGACCGATCCGGGTCGACCTGGCCCACGCGATGAATGACGATGGCGGCATCCGCTTGCACTTTTCCATGGGGCCAGAGCTTTGAAGCGTGGTTTGAAGATAACGCTGCTGGCGATTGTTGCGCTGGTGATCCTGATCATTCTGGCCGTGGCCAGCGTACTCGGAACCCAGGCTGGCAGCCGCTGGGCCCTGGCGCGAGTGCCGGGGCTGACCCTGGAAAATTTCGAGGGCCGCCTTGGCGGGCACTGGAGCGCCGATCATCTGCTCTGGCAACAGGAGGGCAACCGGGTCGAGCTCAATGCCGTGCAGTTCACCTGGTCGCCCGGCTGCCTGCTGCGCATGACCCTGTGCATCGAGCAGTTGGAAGCCGATCAGGTCAGCCTGCTGTTCCCTCCGAGCGGCGAAACCGAAACCAGTTCGGAGCCCATCAGCCTGCCGGAACTGAAGCTGCCGTTGGCCATCGAGTTGGGGCAAGTGCGTGTGGGCAGCCTGCTGTTCAATGGCAGTGAAGAACTCAAGACCCTGCAGCTGGCGGCGCACTGGACTGCCCAAGGCCTGCAGATCGACTCTTTGCACCTAAAGCGCGATGACCTGAGTCTGGACCTTTCCGGGCTGCTGCAACCCAGTGGCGACTGGCCCCTGACCGCCCAAGGCAACCTCGGCTTGCCCGCTCCCGGCGGTGGCCCCTGGTCCCTGGCGTTGAAGGTTGAAGGCGACCTGCTCAAGACTCTGCAGCTCAATGCCGACAGCCGTGGCTACCTGCAAGGGCAATTGAGCGGCCAGGTGCAGCCCCTGGTGGAGAACCTGCCAGCCCAGGTGCGAATCACTGCCGATGGGTTCAAGGCCAGCGCCGATCTGCCGGACACCCTGCAACTGGATCAGCTGGAGCTGACTGGCAGGGGCGACCTGAAAAGCGGCTACCAGCTCGCCGGCAAGGCCAGCCTGCCGGCGGAGCAGGGCCCGGTGGCCCTGTTGCTGCAAGGCAAGGTCGACGCCAAGGGCGCACAGATTGCCGCCCTGGACCTGAGCGCCAACGACAAGCAACACCTCAAGCTCAGTGGGCAACTGGACTGGAGCGAAGGTTTTGCCGCCGAGGCCAAGCTGGCCTGGCTGGACTTCCCCTGGCACCGTCTGTATCCGCTGATTGACGAGCCGGCGGTGCGGGTCCGCAGTTTTGATGCCGAAGTGGCTTACCGTGACGGTAACTACCTGGGCAACTTCAAGGGCGACCTGGACGGCCCGGCAGGCGCGTTCAGCCTGAGCAGCCCGTTCAGCGGCGACCTGACGAAAATCTATCTGCCGCAGTTCAAGCTGGCGGCGGGCCAGGGCAAGGCCGAGGGCCACCTGAACCTGCAGTTCGCCGACGGCATTGCCTGGGATACCGCCCTGGATCTGTCGGCCATCAACCCCGCGTACTGGGTGGCGGAGCTGCCCGGAACCCTGGCCGGCCCCCTGCGCAGCCAGGGCGAAATGAAGAACCAGCAACTCAAGCTCAATGCCAACCTCGACCTCAAGGGACGCTTGCGCGGACAGCCGGCGGTTCTCCAGGCCAAGGCCGACGGAGCGGACGAGCAATGGACCCTGGGCGCGCTGGACATCCGCCTGGGAGACAACCGGATCAACGGCTCCGGCAGCCTGCAACAGAAGATCACCGGCCAGCTGGATATCAAGATGCCGCGCCTGGGTCAGCTCTGGCCCGAGTTGCGTGGGCAGCTCAACGGTCGGCTGGACCTGGCCGGCACCCTCAAGGCGCCACAGGGCAAGCTGGACCTGGCCGGGCAGCAACTGGCCTTTGCCGAAAACCGCCTGCAGAACCTCAAGTTGGACGCCACTCTGGATGGCGCGCAAAAGGCCCAGGTGGACCTCAAGGGCAGCGGGATTCAACTGGGCGACACGCAGTTGGGGACCCTGACCCTGGCCGGCCAGGGCGACATCAAGAAACAGAAACTGCAACTGGACCTGCAAGGACCGCTGTTGAAACTGGCCCTGGGCCTGGATGGCGCCCTGGACCAGGGCAGCTGGCGCGGGCGCCTGGCCAGCGGCGATGTACAGACCGGCGGCCAGGACTGGAAGCTGCAGAACCCGGCCCGGCTTGAGCGGCTGGCCAACGGCACGCTGAACTTCGGTGCCCACTGCTGGGCCAGCGGCGATGCCAGCCTGTGCGGTGAAGACCAGCGGCTGATGCCGGACCCGAAACTGCGTTATCACCTCAAGCGTTTTCCCCTCGACAGCCTGGCGCAGTGGTTGCCCAAGGATTTCGCCTGGAAGGGCATGCTCAATGCCGATGTGCAATTGGACTTGCCGGCCAGCGGGCCCCAGGGCCAGATCATGCTGGACGCCAGCGGTGGTACCCTGCGGGTCAAGGAAAAGGACCAGTGGCTGGATTTCCCCTATCAGGCATTGAAGCTCAATACCCGACTCACCCCGAGGCGCATCGACACGCATTTGCAGTTCGACGGCGGCAAACTGGGTGAGCTGATGCTCCAGGCGCAGATCAATCCCTTGCCGAAAAGCAAACCGCTGTCCGGTGATTTCCGCCTCAGCGGCCTGGATCTGTCCGTGGCGCGGCCGTTCGTGCCCATGGTGGAAAAGCTCAGCGGCAGCCTCAATGGCAGCGGTCGTTTGTCTGGCGGCCTGCTGGCGCCTCAGGTCAACGGCAACGTGCAGTTGTCCGGGGGCGAGGTGTCCGGCTCCGAGTTGCCCATCAGCCTTGAAGACCTGCAACTGAGCGCGCAGATCGCTGGCGAGAGCGTGCAGCTCAACGGCGGCTGGAAAAGCGGCAAGGCCGGGCAGGGCAGCCTCAATGGCAACATCGCTTGGGGCCGGGCGCTATTGGTGGACCTGAGCCTCAAGGGCACCCAACTGCCGGTGACGGTGGAGCCCTATGCGGCGCTGGAGGTGGCGCCGGACCTGAAGATCTCGCTGCAGGAGGAAAAGCTGGCGATTGCTGGCAAGGTGCTGATCCCCAAGGGCCAGATCACCGTGCGCGAATTGCCGCCCTCGACGGTCAAGGTCTCCGACGACACGGTGATCGTCGGCCAGCAGACCGACGACGGCAAAAAGCCCATGGCCATGGCTATGAACATCGATGTGGAGGTGGGCCAGGACAAGCTGGCCTTCAGCGGTTTCGGCCTGACTGCCAACCTGCAGGGGCACGTGCACATTGGTGACAATATGGATACCCGCGGTGAGCTGTGGCTCAACGACGGCCGCTATCGGGCCTACGGCCAGCGCTTGACCGTGCGTCGTGCGCGGCTGCTGTTTGCCGGCCCCATCGACCAGCCTTACCTGGACATCGAGGCCGTGCGCCAGACTGACGACGTGATTGCCGGCATCCGCCTGAGCGGCAGCGCCGAGCAACCGGCGACGCAGATATTTTCGGAACCGGCCATGAGCCAGGAACAGGCGCTGTCCTATCTGGTTCTGGGGCGCCCGCTGACGTCCACCGGTGAAGACAACAACATGCTGGCCCAGGCGGCTCTCGGGCTGGGGCTGATGGGCAGCTCGGAACTGACCGGAGGCATTGCCAAGAACCTGGGCATTCAAGACTTCCAACTCGATACCCAGGGCAGCGGCAACAACACCAGCGTGGTGGCCAGCGGCGCCATTTCCGAAAGGCTCAGCCTGCGCTATGGCGTCGGGGTCTTTGAGCCCGCCAGTACCATCGCTCTGCGTTACAAGCTGAGCAAGAAGGTCTATCTGGAAGCGGCGAGCGGTTTCGCCAGCTCCCTGGATATCTTTTACAAGCGCGATTTCTGAGGAATCAGGGGCGGCACACCAGGTTCGCCCGCTCATAGTTCAGCGCCTTGTCGCGTTCGGGCAAGGCATAAGGCGCTTCACACCTCTGGCCCTGCCAGTGGATAGTCAGGGTACCGGTGTCGGCTTCAACCAGTGCCAGAGCCTTGCCACCAGGGTCAGAGATCGCCAACTGTTTGCCAGTGCTGTCCTCGAGCGACGCGCCAAACGGAATCGGCTGGTGCTTGGCGTCGAACAGCGCAAACTGCACCCGCCGTCCGGTCTTGCTGGTGTAACGCGCCAGCACCACGGCACCACGACGTGGCACCACTTGCCGGGTCCCACTGTCGATCTCGATATCGGCGCCCAGGTCTCGAGTGTCGAGGTTGATCCAGTTCACGCGATAGGGCTGCGCATTGGGGATCACGGCGAAGCCGTTGCTGCCGGTCCTGGCTCCGGAGAAGCTGCCGATTTTCACCCCTTTCACCCCTTCTGCGCCTTCGACTTGCGCCAGCGCGAACGTTTCGCCCACGGTTTGTCCCAGGTTGATTCCGCCGGCATGGCCGACGATCGAACCCGACAGGTTAAGGTTTTGCGCGTTGTAACCGCGCCCCTGGCTGTAACCGGCGCTGATATCCATAAATGAGGTGCGGGTGCTGAGGTTGACTGAGCCGGAGCTGCCGCCGTTGCTGCTGTTGCCGGCTTGCACTGAGTAATAGGTGTCGCTGTCTTGCGCCAGATAGCCGTTGATGCCCATTTGCGTGGTATCGCTGGATTTCTGCGTGCTGGCCGAGACGAAGGCGCGGGGTGCACGAGGCTTGGAGCCCAGCGGGAACGATATGGACAGGTTCACCAGTGTGTCATTGTTCGCCGGCCCGTAGTTGCCGACATCCTTGGAGTAGGTGGCGCCGAGGTTGTAGCTCACATCGCCCCAATAGTTGCTGTAACCCGCCGACAGGCTTTGCGAGCCCCCGCGTCCCCAGTAACGCTGGTCGCTGGCGTTGATGTAGGCGCTGCCGTATCGCTGGTTTCGGCCCAGGCTCTGGTTGACGGTCAGGTCGGTACGGGTTTTCGAGTTGCCGATACGCTTCTGACCGTCGTTGCTCAGTTCCTCGACGTGCTCGGTGAGGGTGCGATAGCCCTCGGTCGAGTAGCGATAGGCGGCGAGGGTGAAGTTGGTGTCGGTGCCGGTGAACGTCTTCGCATACAGCGCGCGCAGGCTGTTGCCGGTGATGGTTTTGCCGAAAGTGCTGCTCATGGAGTGGGTCAAGTCCAGCGAGACGGCACCGATAGTTGTATTGCGGCCAGTCCCCACGGACAGCGCCTTGAAGTTTTCCGAGGCCTGCACCCCGACGATCCCGGACAAGTTACTGCTGATGCCGTATGCCAGGGTGCTGCTGACAAATTGCGGTGACTTCTGGTCAACGCTGTTGCTGTTGTACCGGCCGGCCGAGACGCTGTACTTCAACTGGCCCTCACGGACCATGATCGGCAGGCTGGAAAATGCCTGCACCGTCACCCGGCGGCGGCCATCGGCTTCGATAATCGTCACTTCCAGGTCGCCGTTGGAGCCGCTGGGGTAGATATCGCTGATCTCGAATGGCCCCGGCGGCACGTTGGCGGTGTAGAGGAGGTAGCTGTCCTGGCGAATCTCCACGGTGGCGCTGGACTGCGCAATGCCGCGAATGATTGGCGCATAACCGCGCTCGCTGTCGGCACGCATGCCGTCGTCGGACGCCAGTTTCAGGCCGCGATAGCGCACGCTGTCGAACAGGTCGGCATCTGAAAAAATATCCCCGGCGCTGAACTGGCCCTTCAGGGCAGTCACGTCATGTTGCAGATAGCTGCGGTTACTTTTGAATGTGCTGGGGCGGCCGGTGCTGCTGCTGAAGTTCGATTCGTTACGCAAGCGCCAGGCGCCGAGGTTGATGCCGTTGCGCAGGCCGATGTTGTTGGACAGGGTATTTTCACCCCGAGTGCCGTTGCGGCTGCTGCTCAACTGATAGTTGATGAATGCGGCGGGAACGCCTTCGTCCCATAGGGCCGAGTCGACATAACCACGTCGGCCACGCACCATGGCGCGTTGCGGAACACTGACGATCAAGCGCAGACGGGGTACGTCGTAACGCACGCTGGCGTGATCGATCAAGGCGGGCAAGTCCAGGCAGGCATCGGGATCATCGCTGCTCAGTTTGCCGCTGGCTTGCAGCTTGCCGATGTCGACCCCCAGTTGCTGCACTATTTCCAGAGTCAGGCAGGCCTCGACCTTGCTCGTGCCGGGAGGGCGACGAAAATCGATGTCGCGGCGGCCGACCAGCGTTTCGTTGCCGTACAGGTCCACCCGATAGATGCCGGGCAGCACACGACTGCTGGCGAGCAATGGTTGCAGATCCACAGAAGATGGTGCGCCTAGGAGAAACGAGGTATTGAACTGTTCATCGTCATCGGCTACGCAGGTGGTGCTGAATAAAAGAACAATCGAAAATGGCGCCCATCTGTCGCGCTTGAGTAAAAACATGCAGGAACCCCATATCACCTCCGATACGAACTAACGGAGCGAAGAGAAATACAGTGGAAGTTCAGCCGTCACAGCGGCGCTTAAGTTATGGGGTTTGTTTATTCAAACTGGCTCGGGTATCGGCACTGTTGGAAATTTGTGCTCCATAACGATCTTGTGCGCCATAATCATTAATGCTTTTGAATAAAAGACGGGCTGTATTGGCGTTGTGAAGTTGTTTAAGGGGGAAGCTTTTTTGCTCGCCGGGGGCAATCATCATTGATTCAACGGGTTGCTCACTGACGGTGCCGGATTGAAGTGTGATTTCGGCAATCGACACGTGATACCGGCCAGGGTTGTTCACCACCAACAGGTGCTTGCCGGCTTGTTCTGTCAGGCGCCAGGTCAGTTCGCTCGGTGCCAGATAGGCGTTGTTTTTCAGGCCTGCCGGGCGGAAGAACACCTTGATGCGCTGACGCACGGCCAGTTGCAAGGTGTTCTTGGATTTCGCCGCTTGAGGGATCTCTTGCACATTGAGCCACACCACCGACTCGCGGTCGGATGGCATGCCCGTGCCTTCGTAGATCACCCGCAATATTTGCTGTTCGTCGCCGCTGACGCGCACCAGTGGCGGCGTGACGGCAAAGGGTACTGCTGCGGTTTCGCTGGAGTCGGTGTCGATCCACGACTGGATCAACACGTCTTCACCGCTGTTGCGCACGGTGATTCCGGCCTCCTTGTGCTGGCCGTCGAAAATCAGCCGGGTGCTGCTCAAGGAAATTCCGGCCATGGCCTGATTGACCATGAACAGGCTCAGCAGGCCTGCACAAAAGGATAGTGAGTGACGATAAAACATGAGGGCTACCGCGCAAGTGAATGAGGATGCGGGGCCGACCGGCCCCGCACCGGGCTTGTGTGTTCGCGCGGATTATTCGTATTGCAGCGTGAACGGTAGGGTGGCGTCGCCACGACCGGCAACAGCCTGTGCCGGAGTGCCGGTGGTTACGTAGGCTGCGGAGAATTTGAGGGTGGCGTTGCTGTCTTGCAGAGAGTTTTCGATCTTTGCGGTGCTTGCCGTGCGGAGGTCGATCACCTCGCCATTGGAGTCAAGCAGCGCAATGCCGATACCTTTCGCAGCCCCCAGACCGTCAATCAGACGAAGCACCTTGGTACCGGGCACGAGACCCGAACCTGCGCCCGAGGTTGGTTTGAAGATCATTGCGACCTTAGTACCGGCGTTGCAGTTGATCTTCATGCTGAAGTTTTCGACGTTCAGTGTGCCGTTGCCTTTAGGCGCGCTGGGAGTGCCCATGTCTTTGATCGACACTTCGCCCATTTCGACCGCGATGGTTTTACCCTTGCCAGCACCCTCAACGGAGCAGGCGTCATTGTTGATGGTGCCGGTGAAGTTGATAGTGCCACTACCGGCCTGGATGGGGTTAGCGGGTGTAGTAACGGGCTCCTCTGCCAAGGCATTGCCAGCGGCGGCGATGATTGAAAGGGCGAGAAGTGCGCGAGTTAGCTTTTTCATGTTGTTTTCCAGTGGTTAGGTTTAAAACAACAACACGATATAACGCGATTTTTTGGTGGTACATCAGACGATTCCTAGAAGTTAATTGCAGCTGGAATGTAGTTGTCTATTGGTTTGAGTTTTTTCTAGTTATGTTAGTAATCCAGAAGTGTATGGTTGCTGTTGGCGCCAAGTTTGCTCGTGGCAAGAGTTTTTTGAATGCTTGTTATCTTTTCGCTCTTAAGTCAATTGTTGCTGACTCCCACTCCCGGAACAAATCAACGCACTATTTTATGTTCCTTTAGCAACAAATGAGTAAAACGCTCGGCACTGCTGCGCACCGGCTTGCCACGATCTCTTGCAGGCGCGTCAGGCTCAGCGGGTTGGAAATTATCGTCAGCGCCAGCACCAGCACGTTGGGGAAGTGCCGCGTCAGGTATTCCATCAGCGCGCAAGCATTGGCCACGCTCAACCAGCTCTCGTACCCCCCCAGGACGATGGGGTGGTCATTGGCAATGGCAACCTTGAGGGTTTCCATGGCTGATTATCCGCATTGAAATTATTCAAGGGTGTCCAGCAGGTCTTTCAATCGAGCCAGATTCTGGCGCACCTCCAGGTCCAGGGCGCTGGTCACGCTCATGCCGTTCAGGCGACACTCCAGCTCGACGAAGGTTGTGGCCAGTTCCTCGAGCTGTACCGCACCCAATGCACCGGCCATGCTGTGCAGCTGTTGCGCCACGCGATGGGCATCGGCGTTGTCCAGTGCCGTCAGCGTGACCTGCATGTCCTGGCGTAGCGTCGTGACAAAGAGTTCGCGCATGTTCGATGACAGCTTTAGAGGCGCAACGCTGGTCGCCGGTAGGGCGATTTTGCAATGTCTTTCCAGGTGCGCGCGCAGGGTGGCGAGGTTCAGCGGCTTGACCATCCAGGCGTTCATGCCGACGCTAGCGCAGCGCTCGCCTTCTTCGCGCAAGGCGTTGGCGGTGACGCCGATAATCGGCAAGGCCTGATCCAGTTGTCGCAACGCCGTGGTCAATTGGTAGCCGTTCATGACCGGCATATTGACGTCGGTCAGCAGCAGATCGAAACGTCCGGGCGACCACTGCGCCAGGGCAAGCTCGCCATTGGCCGCGACGACCACCGAGCAGCCCAGCACTTCCAGTTGCTCCTTGATGATCGCCGAGTTGATCACATTGTCTTCCGCCACCAGCACTTGCAGATTCAACTGCCGGGGGGTATCCGGCGACGAAGGTTGGCTGTCGGTGCGAGCGCCGTGCTGGGCCTGGTAAATCGCCCAGGCGATCGCGCGGACATCATGGGCGTCGACTTCTCGGACGGTACCGCGTAATTGCGAAGGGTTGGGGCCATCCGCCGTGGCGACGACCTTCGGACCCGGCCAGGCCGCGGTATTGGCCAGCGAGCAAAGCTCTACCAGCAGTGCCGATGACACTGGTGTACCGGCCGTCAGCGGGTGGCAGTCGAGGCCAAAACGCTTGAGCCAGGCCATCAGGTGTTGGGCCTGTTCAGCGACCTTTGCACGCACATAGACGGCGGCGCTGCCGGGGCCGAACACAGGGCAATCGGCCAGCTCACCGGGTGCGTGTTCCAGCGAGAGTTGAAGGATGAAACTGCTGCCGAGCCCGGGCTCGCTGACCACGTTCAACTGGCCCGCCATCAACTCGCACAGCCATTTGCAAATGGCCAGTCCCAATCCGGCACCGGCTTGCGCGTTGGCGTCGTTGACCTGATAGAAAGGGTCGAACAGTTGCTGTTGTTGCGCCTGGGTAATCCCCTTTCCCGAATCGCTGACTTGCCATTGCACATGGGCACGGCCGTCGTCGCTTTCCAGCAACTGAACCCGCAGCACCACGCGACCGTTATCGGTGAACTTGATGGCGTTGCTCAACAAGTTGTTGAGGATCTGGCGAATCCGTATCGGGTCACCGCGCAACCGGTCCGGCAGCGCCGGGTCGATGCAGGCATAGAGCAGCAGGCCCTTGGATCGGGCGAAGGCGCTGTAGGTGCGCACGGTGTCTTCGGTCAGCTCCAGCGGGCAGAAATCCTCAAGTTCGAGGGTCATCTGTCCGGCTTCGATTTTCGACACATCCAGTACATCGCTGACCAGTTGGAACAACGTGGCGGAGGAGCGCTGGATGGTGTGCAGGTAATCCTGCTGGCGCGGGGCGAGCGAGGTCAGGCCAAGCAGCTCCAGAGTTCCCAGCACGCCGTACAGGGGAGTACGGATCTCGTGGCTCATGGTGGCGAGGAAACGGCTTTTGGCCTGGTTTGCCGAGTCGGCGGCCTGGCGCGCCTCTTCCAGCGCCGCTGCATCTTCGACATGCCGGGTCACGTCATGCAACGCACATAACCAGGCGTCCTGGCCCTGATAGCGGGTGGGCACGAAGGCAACATGCAAGTGGCGCCCATTGATTTCAAGATCGGCATGACCGGGGCCCGTAAGGGGCGTGAGCAAGCTCATCAGTTGGCCGTTGTCGTGCCATTGCTGGGCGCGCTGGTTTTCCAGCAGCACCTGGTGATCGCTGCGGCGAATCACGCACAGGCCGGTCGGCGCCGTATCGATCACCGTGCGGCTGAATGCCTCGCTTTCAGCGATGCTGGCGTGGGCGCTCTGCGCGGGCAGGATGACCCGGGCCTGGTACCAGCGATTGATCGCCCGACTGCAACCGAGCAGCGCAAGCACCAGCGCGACCAGGCCAAGCAATGGCCACAGCGCGTAATCGAGGAAGCTGCGCAGGCTGATGAAGTAGATCGCCGTCCAGTGATGCTCCCCGGGGCTGCTCAGTTTGAACACCAGGCCGTCGCGGTTGAAGTTCACCCCTTCATCCAGCACCTCGCCGGGTTTCAGAGCTCCGGTCAATACCACGCCACGAGGGGTGATCAAGGTGAAGTCATCGTAGATCGACCACTGCATCAACCGCTCGATGTTGTTGACCTGAGACAGGTTCATCAGCGAGCCCAGCACCACCCAGGTATCGGCGCCCTCGACGGTCAATGCGGTTTTCGCCAGGTTGATACTCACGTACGCCAGCAGGGTGGGGGCGCTCTTGTCGTCATTGGAAGAGACATAGGGTTCCCAGTGCACCTGAAAATCTGGCAATGGCGAGTTCTGCCCGCGCAGGCGCTTGTTCAAGCGGGTCATCGCATCGATCAGATCGCCCATAGGCATTGGTACCCGTCCCGGACCGCGCAAACGCCCGGTGGAGGGTACGGCAAGGTCAAAATTGTCGGGGCCATTGATCAGGGCGACTTGGGGCGACTGATAGTGCGAGGCCGACCAGAACGCACTGTAATAGGCCGCCAAATGGGTACCCAGCGCAAAGATCTTCGGGTATTGGCTGGGGGCAATCCTGTCCGTATTGATCTTCAAGCTATAGGGCAGCGAAAACGGCAGGCCGCGGCCCTCGTAAATATTCGGCCCTTCATCGGGCAGGGGTTTTTGTGAGTAGGGTGGCAACATGAGACTGGGCAGCCGTTCGCTCTTGACGCTTTCCCGGGCGATATCCTGCAGGAACACTTCCTGTTCGTGGACATTCTCCATCAGCCGAGCGAAGTGAAACTGCAAGGTTTCGCGCCGCTCTTCGATCATGCGCGTCACCCCCACATAGCTGATGCCCAGCAACAGCAACAACAGGGCTCCGAGCACCAGCAGGCTCTTGTTCAGGCGCGAGGAACTGCTGGCGAGTTTCTCCAGAAGGGCATTGGGATGTGGCATTAGAGGACCTGGGTAGCAGTGATGAGAGAGCCGTTGGACACAGTGACCACGATGGCAAGTGACGGGCCTCGACACCCGCTTGCCAATCCATACGCGTTTGTCGGCCCGCCATGGGACAGCAACGGCTGGAATTGATCCGAAGATATGGCGTGAAAGATCAGGAAACCCTGAATCTGAGTGCAGTCGATTTTACGCAACAGATCAAGTTCTTGCGCGGTCTCCAAGCTTCCCGTCACCACCGTTAGACCAACGGGGGACCGAGCCTGGCAATGCAGGTCGGCGCCTGCGTCAGTTCCTCGTTGGCGCTGCAGTCGTGCACCTGTATGCGCTCGATCTTCAACTCGCTGAAGGGGGGGATGCCGGGAGCACGTGCGAGCCATGGCCTTTGTCGAAGTCATCGTGGAATAGGGCAATCCCGTTGATTCACAGGCGGCAGGCAGAGGCATGAAGACTACTAATCGTCAGCGGGTTGGTGATGACGCCCGCCTGTTCAGCATAAAGACCCAGTCCATAGGTCAACTAATTACAAAGCAACCTAACTATTGCGTTGACATTCGCTGCCTAGGCAGTAATATCTCGACATATATTCACTGCCTAGGCAGTTATTAGGTGAGCACATGAAGCATTTCACCCCGGACGAATTCAAAACCTGCCATCTCGGCCTGTTGCTGGGCCGCGCCGCATTGCTCAAGGACCGGATCATCGACACCCACATGGAACCCCACGGCATCACTGCCGCGCAGTTCAAAGTGTTGATCATCATGGCCCAGTTCGGCGTCGATACCCCGGCCGAGCTGTGCCGGCACCTTTCGCTGGACAGCGGTTCGATGACACGCATGCTCGATCGTCTGGAGCAGAAGGGCTTCCTGGCTCGCCAACGCAGCGAAGGTGATCGCCGCCAAGTGCAACTGACCCTGACCGAACAGGGCCAGCAGTTGACGGATCGGCTGCCGCAGATCGGCGCCGACGCGATGAATGAACTGGCTGGCGCGATCTCCCCGGACGAGTTGAAGACCCTGGAATACATCCTCAAGAAAATCCTGCTGGCCGCCGGTGACCCGATCACCATCCAGCGCTTAGGTGAACACAATGAGCAGTAAAACCTTGCGCAGCAGCCTGACGCTGGTGCTGTCGGCGATGATCCTTGCCGGATGCGCCAATTACAGCGGCCTCGATACCCAAGGCAAAAATCTCGACGCGAAAAGCCTGAAGGCCGGCCAATCCCTCAACGGTGTGACCCTGTCGCCTGCGGCATGGCCGAAAAGCGACTGGTGGACCAGCCTCGGCGATCCACAGCTCGACGGTCTGATCCGCGAAGCCCTGCGCGACAGCCCGGACATGCAGATTGCCGCCGCCCGCGCCCATCAGGCCAGCGCCGCCGCGTATGCCGCCGATGCCGAACGCTATCCGACCCTCGATGCCAGCGCCGGCATCAGCCGTTCGCGCCTGGCCAAGGATCAGGATCCGCTGGGGCAGGGCGATGCCTACGCCACCGTGCGCAACATCAGCGCCGGCTTCAATTACAACTTCGACCTGTGGGGAGGCCAGCGTGACGCCTGGGAAGCCGCACTCGGCCAGGCTCGTGCTGCTGAAGTCGACCGTCAGGCCGCGCAATTGACCCTCGCCGCCGATGTGGCCCGGGCCTACAGCGATCTGGGGCAGGCGCACATCGTCTATGACCTGGCCAGCGACGACCTCAAGCGCACCAGACAAATGCTCGATCTGAGCCAGCGTCGCTTGAGCGCCGGGATCGACAGCCAGTACCAGCTCCAGCAAACCCAGAGTCTGGAAGCCAGTTCCGAAGCCAGCCTGATCGACGCCGAAAAACGTCTGAGCAGTGCGAAAATCGCCCTGGCCGTGCTGCTCGGCAAAGGCCCGGATCGCGGCAGTGAAATCGCCCGGCCCAAAGTATTGCAAGCCAGCGCCGTGGCTGTGCCCTCGGTTCTTCCGGCAGAGCTGCTTGGCCGCCGCCCGGACCTGGTCGCCGCCCGCTGGCGTGTAGAGGCCGCGAGCAAAGACATCGATTCGGCGAAAACCCGCTTCTATCCCAACCTGAACCTTACGGCTTCCGCCGGTGCCGAATCCTTGTTGGGTGACGCAATGTTTGGTTCGGCCAGTCGCTTCTTCAGCATCGCCCCGACCATTTCGCTGCCGATCTTCGATGGCGGGCGCCTGCGCGCCAACCTCGATTCGCGTGACGCCGATTACGATCTGGCGGTGGCGCAGTACAACAAAAGCCTGGTGAAAGCGCTGGGTGATGTCAGCGACACGATCAACCAGTTGCGTGACATCGGCCGGCAAATCGGCGCGCAACAGCACGCCACCGATATTGCTCAGGATTCCTATAACACCGTGGTCCAGCGTTACGGTTCCGGCATCGGCAACTACCTGGACGTGCTCAGCATCGAGCAGCAACTGCTGCAGGCCCAACGTCAGTTGGCCAACCTCAATGCTGAGCAGATCGATTTGTCGATTCAACTGATGCAAGCGCTGGGCGGGGGCTTTCAGGGCGAGACCCTGAGCGCAGCCAACGCCATTCCAGCTACGCCGCACAACTAATTCAGGTATTTGTCATGGCCACTGCCGAAAACATCCAAGCTCAAGACAACTCGCAAGACACCGGCAATCCGCGCAAGCGCAAAGTGATGCTGCTGGTGCTGGCCATTGTTGTGGCCCTCACCGGTGCCGGTGTCTGGGCTTATCACGAATTCATCGGGCGCTGGAATGAGAGCACCGATGACGCCTACGTCAACGGCAACGTCGTTGAAATCACTCCGCTGGTGACCGGTACCGTGGTCAGCATCGGCGCCGACGATGGTGACCTTGTCCACGAAGGTCAGGTGCTGATCAACTTCGACCCCAACGATGCCGAAGTCGGTCTGCAAAGTGCCCAGGCGAAACTGGCGCGTACCGTGCGTCAGGTTCGCGGCCTGTACAGCAATGTCGACGGCATGAAAGCCCAGGTCAACGCGCAACAGGCCGAAGTGCAGAAGGCTCAGGACAACTTCAACCGCCGGAAAAACCTTGCCGCTGGCGGCGCGATTTCCCAGGAAGAACTGTCCCACGCCCGCGACGACCTGACCTCGGCGCAAAACGCCCTGGCCAACGCCAAGCAGCAGTTGAAAACCACCAGTGCACTGGTCGATGACACCGTGGTCTCGTCGCACCCGGACGTGATGTCGGCGGCTGCGGATCTGCGCCAGGCCTACCTGACCAATGCGCGCAGCACCCTGATCGCGCCGGTCACCGGTTACGTTGCCAAACGCACCGTGCAGCTCGGCCAGCGAGTGCAACCGGGTACGGCGTTGATGGCGGTGATCCCGCTGGATCAACTGTGGATCGATGCCAACTTCAAGGAAACCCAATTGCGTGACATGCGCATCGGCCAGCCTGTGGACATCGAGTCCGACATCTACGGCAGCAGCGTGAAATACAGTGGCACCGTCGACAGCCTCGGCGCCGGCACCGGCAGCGCGTTTGCTCTGTTGCCCGCGCAGAATGCCACCGGTAACTGGATCAAGATCGTGCAGCGTGTGCCGGTACGGATTCACATCAACGCCGAAGAACTGGCCAAGCACCCATTGCGGGTTGGGCTGTCGACAAATGTTGAAGTGAACCTGCATGACCAGAGCGGCCCGGTACTGGCGCAGCAACCGCAGCAAAAGGCTTCGTTCAGCACCAACGTCTACGACCGGCAGTTGGCCGAAGCCGACGCGATGATCGCTCAGCTGATCCATGACAACAGCGCTGTGGTCAGCAAAACCGCGCAACGCTGATTCGCCACTGACCCTGTGGGTGCGAGCATGCTCGCCCCAAAGGGGCGCAGCGCCACCCCGGTTCCAAAGGATTCGCGATGAGCAATAACGCTTCTTTCACGCCGCCCAGCCTGTTGCTCAGCACCATCGGCCTGTCGCTGGCGACCTTCATGCAGGTGCTCGACACCACCATCGCCAACGTGGCGTTGCCGACGATTTCCGGCAACCTTGGTGTGAGTTCGGAGCAGGGCACGTGGGTGATTACCTCGTTCGCCGTGAGCAACGCGATCGCGTTGCCGCTGACCGGCTGGCTCAGCCGGCGCTTTGGCGAGGTGAAACTGTTTCTCTGGGCGACGATGCTGTTTGTGCTGGCCTCGTTTCTCTGCGGCATCTCGACCTCGATGCCTGAGCTGATCGGCTTTCGTGTGCTGCAAGGCCTGGTGGCCGGGCCGTTGTACCCGATGACGCAAACCCTGTTGATCGCCGTTTATCCACCCGCCAGGCGCGGCATGGCCCTGGCATTGCTGGCAATGGTCACGGTGGTGGCGCCGATTGCTGGTCCCATTCTTGGCGGCTGGATCACCGACAGTTACAGCTGGCCGTGGATTTTCTTCATCAACGTTCCGATCGGCATTTTTGCGGTGATGGTGGTGCGTTCGCAGTTGGCCAAGCGCCCGGTGGTCACCAGCCGTCAGCCGATGGACTACGTCGGGCTGATTTCGCTGGTCATTGGCGTCGGCGCGTTGCAGGTGATCCTCGACAAGGGCAATGACCTGGACTGGTTCGAGTCGAACTTCATCATCATCGGTGCGGCGATTTCGGTGATCGCGCTGGCGGTGTTCATCATCTGGGAAATGACCGACCAGCATCCGGTGGTCAACCTGCGGCTGTTCGCGCACCGCAACTTCCGCATTGGCACGATAGTGCTGGTGCTGGGCTACGCCGGGTTCTTCGGTATTAACCTGATCCTGCCGCAATGGTTGCAGACCCAGATGGGCTACACCGCGACATGGGCGGGGCTGGCGGTGGCACCGATCGGCATCCTGCCGGTGCTGTTGTCACCCTTTGTCGGCAAGTACGCGAACAAGTTCGACCTGCGCCTGTTGGCCGGGCTGGCATTCCTGGCCATTGGCCTGAGCTGCTTCATGCGTGCCGGTTTCACCAATGAAGTGGACTTCCAGCACATCGCCCTGGTGCAACTGTTCATGGGCATCGGCGTGGCGCTGTTCTTCATGCCGACCCTGAGCATCCTGATGTCCGACCTGCCACCGCACCAGATCGCCGACGGCGCTGGCCTGGCAACCTTCCTGCGGACTCTGGGGGGTAGTTTTGCGGCGTCGCTGACCACCTGGATCTGGATTCGCCGGGCAGACCAGCATCACGCTTACATGAGCGAAAGCATGAGCATCTTCGACCCGGTCACCCGGGATGCGCTGAGCAATCTCGGAGGCGCGAGCACCAAGGCTTACGCGCAGCTGGATCAAGTCCTGACCAGCCAGGCATACATGCTCTCGACCGTGGACTACTTCACCTTGCTGGGCTGGGGCTTCATGGGCCTGATTCTGCTGGTCTGGCTGGCCAAGCCGCCGTTCGCTGCCAAGGCCGGCCCAGCCGCGGCGGGGCATTGATGCCTTTCGTCGCAGGCGCTGGCGTCCGAAAGGGTCATGCAAGGCTTGCTGGCCCCTTCGCCGGCAAGCCGGCCCCTACGGTAGGGCATTTGTTGTAGGAGCGGGCTTGCCAGGGAAGGCGTCCGACAGGGCCATGCAAGGCTTGCTGGCCTCTTCGCTGGCAAGCTGGCTCCTACGGCAGCGAGGGCGTCCGTTCAGGGCGAACCGGGCAGCGCCAGTTGCGTCGGTACGAAATCGAACGCCGCCAGTTGGAAACCCTGCTCATCCACCTGCAGCGCCCAGCCCTGACGGTCCCAGTCCCCCAGCACAATGCGCTTGGCGGCTTGTTCGCCGATCTGCAGCTTGTGGATCGCCGGGCGATGGGTGTGGCCGTGAACCAGGGTGCGCACCCCGTGTTCCTGCATGACCTGCGGTACCTGGTCCGGGGTCACATCGACAATGTCGTTGGCCTTCATGCGGGTCTGGGCCCGGCTTTCGTTGCGCAGCTTGCGCGCCAGCTTGCGCCGGGTGCCCAGGGGCAGGTGGCGCAGAATCCACAGGCTCAGCGGGTTGCGCAGGTAGCGGCGCATACGCATGTAGGCTTCGTCACGGGTGCACAGGCTGTCACCGTGCATCAGCAATACCGGCTCGCCGTAGAAGTCGACGACGCTGGGATCCTTGAGCAGGGTGGCGCCGGCCGCCTTGCAGAAGGCCTTGCCGAGCATGAAGTCGCGATTGCCATGCATCAGGAAGATCTGCGTGCCGCTATCGCTGAGCTCGCGCAATGCCTGGCAAATGGAAAGCTGGTAGGGGGTCATGGCATCGTCGCCGATCCATACCTCGAAAAAGTCCCCGAGGATGTACAGCGCCTCGGCGGCGCGGGCGCGTCCACCGAGTAAATCCAGAAACGCCCGGGTAATGTCCGGGCGCTCCTCTTCCAGATGCAGATCTGAAATCAGCAGTATCACTCAATGATCTCGGCTTTCTCGATGATCACGTCGTCTGCGGGTACGTCCTGGTGGCCGGACTTCATGGTGGTAGCCACGCCCTTGATCTTGTCGACCACTTCGGTGCCGGCGATCACTTTGCCGAATACGGCGTAGCCCCAGCCCTGCACGGTTTTGCCGCTGTGGTTGAGGAAGCTGTTGTCGGCAACGTTGATGAAGAACTGCGCGGAAGCCGAATGCGGCTCCATGGTGCGGGCCATGGCCACGGTGTACTTGTCGTTGGAAAGGCCGTTGTCAGCTTCGTTCTGGATGCTTGGACGCTTGTCTTTCTTTTCTTTCATGCCAGGTTCGAAGCCGCCGCCCTGGATCATGAAGTTACCGATGACGCGGTGAAAAACGGTGTTTTCATAGTGACCGGCTTTCACGTATTCGACGAAGTTGGCCACGGTCAACGGGGCTTTCTCGGCGTTCAGTTCCAGCACGATCTCGCCGTGGTTGGTGGTCAGTTTGACTTGGGTCATGGTCGGTACTCTTTATAAGGAGAAGCGTTTTCAAGAAAATCCTGGGTGGCGGGGCACGCATGGGGTCCGCACCGATTTGGCCATCCTGCAGCCAAGGAGCGCAGTTTAGCGTGACCGCCACGAATTTCGAGGCTGTTTTTTCACTTGGGTGCCATTAATAGCCGCAGTTTTAAAGCTGCGCTCTGTCAGGCACTTGACAGCATCGGCTATGATATCCGTTTTGATTTATCAGGCCGCACCTGGCCGCGCACTTGTACGTTCAAGGATCCTATGAGCAAGCCCACTGTCGACCCTACCTCGAATTCCAAGACTGGACCGGCCGTACCGGTCAACTTCCTGCGCCCGATCATCCAGGCGGACCTGGACTCGGGTAAGCACACACAGATCGTGACCCGCTTCCCTCCGGAGCCCAATGGTTACCTGCACATCGGTCACGCCAAGTCGATCTGCGTGAACTTCGGTCTGGCCCAGGAATTCGGTGGCGTCACGCACCTGCGTTTCGACGACACCAACCCGGCCAAGGAAGACCAGGAATACATCGACGCCATCGAAAGCGACGTCAAGTGGCTGGGCTTTGAGTGGTCCGGTGAAGTGCGCTACGCCTCGCAGTATTTCGACCAGCTGCACGACTGGGCCGTGGAACTGATCAAGGCAGGCAAGGCTTATGTCTGCGACCTGACTCCCGAGCAAGCCAAGGAATACCGTGGCAGCCTCACCGAGCCGGGCAAGAACAGCCCGTTCCGCGAGCGTTCGGTGGAAGAGAACCTGGACTGGTTCGCTCGCATGCGCGCCGGTGAGTTCCCGGATGGTGCACGGGTACTGCGGGCCAAGATCGACATGGCCTCGCCGAACATGAACCTGCGCGACCCGATCATGTATCGCATCCGTCACGCTCACCACCACCAGACCGGTGACAAGTGGTGCATCTACCCCAACTACGACTTCACCCACGGTCAGTCGGACGCCATTGAAGGCATCACCCATTCGATCTGCACCCTGGAATTCGAAAGCCACCGTCCGCTGTACGAGTGGTTCCTCGAGCACCTGCCAGTACCGGCCAACCCGCGCCAGTACGAGTTCAGCCGTCTGAACCTGAACTACACCATCACCAGCAAGCGCAAGCTCAAGCAACTGGTGGATGAGAAGCATGTGAATGGTTGGGACGACCCGCGCATGTCGACCCTGTCGGGCTTCCGCCGCCGCGGCTACACCCCGGCGTCGATCCGCAATTTCTGCGAGATGGTTGGCACCAACCGCTCCGACGGCGTGGTCGACTACGGCATGCTGGAATTCAGCATCCGCCAGGACCTCGACGCGAATGCCCCGCGCGCCATGTGCGTGCTGCGTCCGTTGAAAGTCGTGATCACCAACTACCCGGAAGGCCAGGTCGAGAACCTCGAACTGCCGCGTCATCCGCAGAAAGAAGAACTCGGCGTGCGCCAGCTGCCGTTCGCCCGTGAAATCTACATCGACCGTGACGACTTCATGGAAGAGCCGCCAAAGGGCTACAAGCGCCTGGAGCCGAACGGCGAAGTACGCCTGCGTGGCAGCTACGTGATCCGTGCCCTTGAGGCGATCAAGGACGCCGAGGGCAATATCGTCGAGCTGCGTTGCTCCTACGACCCGGACACCCTGGGCAAGAACCCTGAAGGCCGCAAGGTCAAGGGCGTGGTCCACTGGGTGCCGGCTGCCGCCAGCGTCGAGTGCGAAGTGCGTTTGTACGATCGTCTGTTCCGTTCTCCGAACCCGGAGAAGGCCGAGGACAGCGCGAGTTTCCTGGACAACATCAACCCTGACTCCCTGCAAGTGCTCACTGGTTGTCGTGCCGAACCCTCGCTGGGCAACGCACAGCCGGAAGACCGTTTCCAGTTCGAGCGCGAAGGCTACTTCTGCGCGGATATCAAGGACTCGAAACCAGGCGCTCCGGTATTCAACCGTACTGTGACCCTGCGCGACTCCTGGGGTCAGTGATTCAGTCAAGGAACTAACGTGCTAACGATCTACAACACGCTCACCAAGAGCAAAGAAGTCTTCAAGCCGCTGGATGGCAACAAGGTGCGCATGTACGTGTGCGGCATGACCGTGTACGACTACTGCCACCTGGGGCACGGCCGCAGCATGGTGGCCTTCGACCTGATTACCCGCTGGCTGCGTTTCAGCGGGTATGACTTGACCTATGTGCGCAACATCACGGATATCGACGACAAGATCATCAATCGTGCCAATGAGAACGGCGAGGCCTTCGAGGCCCTGACCGAGCGCATGATCGCGGCGATGCACGAGGACGAGGCGCGGCTGAACATCAAGAAGCCGGACATGGAACCGCGCGCCACCGACCATATCCCCGGCATGCACGCGATGATCCAGACCCTGATCGACAAGGGCTACGCCTACGCTCCGGGCAATGGCGACGTGTACTACCGCGTCGGCAAGTTTATGGGCTACGGCAAGCTGTCGCGCAAGAAGATCGAAGACCTGCGCATCGGCGCGCGGATCGAAGTCGACGAGTCGAAACAGGACCCGCTGGACTTCGTCTTGTGGAAAGCCGCCAAGCCGGGTGAGCCGAGCTGGCCATCGCCTTGGGGTGACGGTCGTCCGGGCTGGCACATCGAGTGCTCGGTGATGTCCACCTGCTGCCTGGGCGAGACCTTCGACATTCATGGCGGCGGCAGCGACTTGGAGTTCCCGCACCACGAGAACGAGATCGCCCAGAGCGAGGCGGCTACCGGCAAGACCTACGCCAACGCCTGGATGCACTGCGGCATGATCCGCATCAATGGCGAGAAGATGTCCAAGTCCTTGAACAACTTCTTCACCATTCGCGACGTGCTCGACAAGTACCATCCGGAAGTGGTGCGTTACCTGCTGGTGGCCAGCCACTACCGCAGCGCCATCAACTACTCGGAAGACAACCTCAAGGACGCCAAGGGCGCCCTGGAGCGTTTCTACCATGCACTCAAGGGCCTGCCGAAAGTGGCGCCGGCTGGTGGCGAAGCCTTCGTCGAGCGTTTCACCCAGGTGATGAACGACGACTTCGGTACTCCGGAAGCCTGTGCCGTGCTGTTCGAGATGGTGCGCGAGATCAACCGCCTGCGTGAGAGCGATATCGATGCGGCGGCCGGTCTGGCAGCCCGCTTGAAGGAGCTGGCCAGTGTGCTGGGCGTGCTGCAACTGGAGGCCGACGACTTCCTGCAGGCCGGTGCCGAAGGCCGGGTCGATGGGGCACAGGTCGAGGCGCTGATCCAGGCCCGTCTGGCAGCCCGTGCCAACAAGGATTGGGCTGAGTCCGACCGTATTCGCGATCAGATCACCGCCATGGGCGTGATCCTGGAAGACGGTAAGGGCGGTACTACCTGGCGCCTGGCTGACTAAGCCTACGTTCGCAGCAGCAAGAAACCCGCCTGGCGCGGGTTTTTTGTTGCCCGTAAAACAGTATCTGCTTGCTCAGGCCAGCGAGGCGAGGCGCTCCACTGTATCGGGGTAGCGTTCCACCAGGCGTATCAAGGTCGTGGCCTGGGCGTTGGGTATGGCGCGGCCCTGTTCCCAGTTCTCCAGGGTGCGGGTGTTGGTGCGCAGGTACATGGCGAATACCGAGCGCGAGAGGTTGAGTTGCTGGCGGATGTTCATCACCTCGGCGGCGGTGATGGGCGGCAGCTTTTCGAGCTTCACTTTATGGCTGCGCAGGGTGATCTTGCCCTGGCGTTCCTGGGTGAGGGCGTCGATGCCTTCTACCAGTTCGGAAAAGATGTCACGTTTGGTCATGTCTTCTGGCCTCGATTTCACGTTCCAGCAGTTGTTTGAGCTGTTGTCGCTGCTGCGGTAGCAGGTCGTCCATCTGCTCCTTGTCGAACAGGGTGAAGAGCCAGAACTGTGCTCCTTCGGACCACCAGTAATAAATCACCCTCAGCCCGCCACGCCTGCCCTTGTTGCGTCGCTCATCGATGAAACGCATCTTGCGCAAGCCGCCAGTGCCCTGAATCAGAACACCCGCGTGCGGGTGGCGCAGCAACTCGATCTGCAGTTCGCAGAACAACTCGTCGTCAAGGAAGCCTTTTCGGTATCGCGCAAATGCCGGTAGTTCAATAAACAGAGCATTCATTTCATACGCTTCCTGCGTATAGGCTGGATGACGCTGCAGCTTTGGTCAAGGCCCGCTGAGCGCCGCGTTTGATCTGGCAACAGTCTATGTCTGCGGCAGTGGGCTGAATGTCGGACCGGGCCGACGTGACAGGAAGGGCGATTCCGAGTTTCGCTGGGAAGAGGGGAGGGCAGGGCCCTGAAATGCAAAACGGCACCCGAAGGTGCCGTTCTGTTTGTTGCGTTGAAACCTAAGCGATCAACCCGCCAGGCCGGAGTGCTGGACCAGGGTCAGCAGCGGCTGTGGGTATACGCCGAGGAAGAACGCCAGGACCGCGATGGCCAGCAGCATGACGCCACCGGCTTTCTGTTCCCAGTGCAGTTGGGCATCGACGCGACGCAGGTTCGGCTCGATCAGGTACAGGGTGACCATCACTCGCAGGTAGTAGAAGACGCCGATGGCGCTGCCCATTACCAGGGAACCGACCAGCCACCATTGGTGCGCTTCGACACCGGTAGCGATGATGTAGAACTTGCCGATGAAGCCTGCGGTCAGCGGGATACCGGCCAGGGACAGCATCATCACGGTGAGGACGGCCGTCAGGTACGGACGGCGCCAGAACAGGCCGCGGTACTCGTACAGGGCGTCGGCGTCACGGCCCTTGTACGGCGAGGACATCAGGGTGATCACGCCGAAGGCGCCCAGGCTGGTGATCACGTAGGTGACCAGGTACACGCCGATGGCTTCCATGGCCAGGCCCTTGCTCGCCACCAGGGCGATCAGCAGGTAACCGAAGTGGGCGATGGAGGAGTAACCCAGCAGACGCTTGAGGTTGCTCTGGGTCAGCGCCAACAGGTTGCCCACCAGGATCGAGGCAATGGCGATCACGGTCAGCACGTTGCTCAGAACACCGCTGCTGGCCACTGGCGACAGCTGGAACAGACGCACCAGTACCGCGAACACCGCCACCTTGCTGGCGGTGGCCAGGAAGGCGGCGACCGGGGCCGGGGCGCCTTCGTAGACGTCAGGAGTCCACAGGTGGAAAGGCACCAGCGACAGCTTGAAGGCCAGGCCGATCAGCATCATGCCCAGGCCCAGTTGCGCCAGCGGGCTTGGCAGGCCGGTGGCGGCCAGGGCCTGGCCGATACCGCTGAAGCTCAGGCTGCCGGCTTCTGCGTAGAGCAAGGCCATGCCGAACAACAGGAAGCCCGAACCGGCGGCCGAAAGCACCATGTACTTGATGCCGGCTTCCAGGGAGCGCTTGTTGAAGAAGGCATAGGCCACCAGGCCGTAGACCGGTACCGAGAGCAGCTCCAGGCCAATGAACAGGCCGGCCAGGTTCTGCGCGCTGACCAGTACCAGGCCACCAGCGGCGGCCAGCAGGATCAGCAGGTACAGCTCTTCACGGTTGCCCGGGTAACCGCTACTGCCATCGCCCAGGTAGGCGTGGGCCAGGGTGACGCAGGCCAGGGTGGCCACCAGGATCAGGGCCATGTACAGGCAGGCGAACTGGTCGATCTGCAACAGCGGGGTGACCGCCAGCGGTGCCACTTTCAGCACCGGGAAGATCGACAGCAATGCCAGGTTCAGACCGGCCACCGATAGCAGGAAGGTCTGGGCGTGGTTGCGCCGCCAGGCGATCGCCAGCATCACCACCACAAGGGTGGCGCTGGTGATCAGCAGCGGCGCCAGGGCTATAAAGTGTTGAATCGTAAAGTCCATAGCGCTCTTACCGGGCCGAAGCGAGTTGAGTGAAGGCGGTGCTGAGCCATTGCTGCACGCCATGCATGGTGGCGGCAGAGGTATCGAGGAACGGTTGCGGGTACACGCCGATGTAGATCAGCAGTACCGCCAGCCCCAGCACCATGATCAGTTCGCGAGCATCCATGCCGTGCAGCACCGCGTCCGACTTGGACGGGCCGAAGTAGGCACGGTGGATCATGATCAGCGAGTAGACCGAGCCGAACACCAGGCCCGAAGTCGCGATCGCGGTGATCCATGGAGCGCTGACGAAGGTGCCGATCAGGATCAGGAACTCGCCGACGAAGTTGCCGGTGCCCGGCAGGCCCAGGGAGGCGGCTGCGAAGAACAGACTGATGGCCGGCAGGTAGGCGATACGCGACCACAGGCCGCCCATTTCACGCATGTCGCGGGTATGGGTGCGTTCGTACAACTGGCCGCTGAGGATAAACAGCGCGGCTGCCGAAACACCGTGGGCCAGCATCTGGATCACCGCGCCCTGCAGAGCCTGCTGGCTGCCGGAGTAGATACCGATCAGCACGAAGCCCATGTGGGAAACGCTGGAGAAGGCGATCAGGCGCTTGATGTCGGTCTGGGCGAAGGCCAGGAAGGCGCCGTAGAAGATCCCGACCAGACCCAGGGTCATGGCGATCGGTGCGAACTCTGCCGATGCGTTGGGGAACAGTGGCAGGGCGAAACGCAGCAGGCCGTAGGCCGCCGTCTTCAACAGGATGCCCGCCAGGTCCACGGAACCGGCAGTCGGTGCCTGGGCGTGAGCGTCAGGCAGCCAGGAGTGGAATGGCACCACGGGCAGCTTCACCGCGAAGGCGATGAAGAAGCCGAGCATCAGGATGTACTCGGTGGCGGTGGACATCTTGGTCTTCAGCAACTGGGCGTAATCGAAGGTGATCACCCCGGTGTTGTTGAAGTTCACCAGCACCAGGCCCAGGATCGCCACCAGCATGATCAGGCCGGAAGCCTGAGTGAAGATGAAGAACTTGGTCGCTGCGTAGATCCGGGTTTTCTTGCCGTCTGCCGAGCTGTGACCCCAGAGCGCGATGAGGAAGTACATCGGCACCAGCATCATTTCCCAGAAGAAGAAGAACATGAACAGGTCCAGCGCCAGGAACACGCCGACCACACCGCCCAGGATCCACATCAGGTTCAGGTGGAAGAAGCCCACGTGACGCTGAATCTCTTTCCAGGAGCAGAGTACCGAGAGGATACCCAGCAGGCCGGTCAGCAGGATCATCAACAGCGACAGGCCGTCCAGCGCCAGGTGCACGTTGATGCCGAAGCGCTCGATCCAGACATGCTTGAACTCGATGGCCCAAGTTGGATCGGCGCCAGGCGCCGGAGCAAATGAATAGTTACCGTGGGCCCACAGCCAGAGGCCGAGAGCGAGTTCCAGGGTCATGGTCAACAGCGCAATCCAGCGGGGGAGGGTGGCGCCGAAGCGCTCACCCAGCCAGCACAGCAGGCCGCCGATGAAGGGGATCAGGATTAGCCAAGGCAGAATCATGACGGGCTCAATTCCTTTCGCAAGTTCGCAAGGTTCATATCAGACCGCTACCAGCACAATGGCGCCGATGACCAGCACGGCACCGGCTGCCATCGAGGCGGCGTACCAACGCAGTTGACCGGTCTCGGTACGGCTCAGGGAGGTGTGACCCCCTTTGGCCATACGCGGGATCAAACCGATGGTCTGATCGAGCGGGTCCTTGCGCAGTACGTGGCTGATGGCCAGGTATGGCTTGACGAACAGTTTGTCGTAGATCCAGTCGAAGCCCCAGGCGGCGAACCACCAGGCCGAGAGCAGACGCCCGATGCCGCTGTTGGCGATGGCGGTCACAACGCGACGCTTGCCAAGGAACAACAGGGCGGCCAGCAGGATACCGGCCAGGGCGATGGCACCCGAGGCGATTTCCAGGCTGTGCTTGGCTTCGCCACCGGCATGGCCGACGCTTTGCGGCAGCACGCCATGCAGGGGCGGGGTGATCATCGCGCCGATCGCAGTGGACAGCACGATCAGCACCACCAGCGGCAGCCAGTGGGAGATCCCGTGGCCGGCGTGGGCTTCGGTCTTGGCTTCACCGTGGAAGGTGATGAAGATCAGGCGGAAGGTGTACAGCGAGGTCATGAACGCACCCACCAGGCCAGCGTACAGCAGGCCATGGTTGCCGCTGGCGAAGGCTTCCCAGAGGATCTCGTCCTTGGAGTAGAAGCCTGCGGTCACCAGAGGCAGGGCCGCCAGGGCCGCGCCGCCGACGATGAAGCTGGCGTAGGCCAGAGGCAGTTTCTTCCACAGGCCGCCCATCTTGAAGATGTTCTGCTCGTGGTGGCAGGCAACGATCACCGCACCGGAAGCAAGGAACAGCAGGGCCTTGAAGAAGGCGTGGGTCATCAGGTGGAAGATCGCGCCGTCCCAGGCGCCAACGCCCAGGGCCAGGAACATGTAGCCGATCTGGCTCATGGTGGAGTAGGCGAGGATCCGCTTGATGTCGGTCTGCACCAGCGCGGCGAAACCGGCCAGTACCAGGGTCACGCCGCCGACCAGGCCCACCAGGTGCAGGATTTCCGGCGCCAGGGTGAACAGGCCGTGGGTACGGGCGATCAGGTAGACACCGGCGGTGACCATGGTTGCGGCGTGGATCAGTGCCGAAACCGGGGTCGGGCCGGCCATCGCGTCCGCCAGCCAGGTCTGCAGTGGCAACTGGGCAGATTTACCCACGGCGCCACCCAGCAGCATCAGGGTTGCCAGGGTAATCCAGAAGTCACCGGCCTGGAATTTCTGCGGAGCCAGCACCAGCAGTTCCTGGACGTTCAGCGTGCCCACCTGTTGGAACAGGATGAACAGGCCGATGGCCATGAACACGTCGCCGATACGGGTAACGATGAAGGCCTTGAGTGCGGCGTTACCGTTGTTGCGGTTGCTGTAGTAGAAACCGATCAACAGGTAGGAGCACAGGCCCACGCCTTCCCAGCCGAAGTACAGGAACAGCAGGTTATCGCCCAGTACCAGGAACAGCATGCTGGCGATAAACAGGTTGGTGTAGGCGAAGAAGCGCGAGTAGCCGGCTTCACCACGCATGTACCAGGACGCGAACAAGTGGATCAAAAAGCCCACGCCCACCACCACGCCCAGCATGGTCACGGACAGACCATCCAGGTACAGGGCGAAGTTCGGCGCGAAACCGTCCACCGACATCCATTGCCACAGCACCTGGGTGTAGTGGCCACCCTCGGGCGGTGCGACGTTGAATTGCCAGATCACGTAGGCAGCAACGATGGCCGACAGGCCAATGGAGCCGACACCGATCAGGGCCGAGAGGTTTTCCGAGAGGCGTCCACGGGAGAACGACAGCAGCAGGAAACCGATCAGGGGGAATACGAAAGTCAGAAAGAGAAGGTTCATCCGCGCATCTCGCTGGCTGCATCGATATCGAGAGTGTGGAAGCGGCGGTACAGCTGCAGCAGGATCGCCAGGCCGATACTGGCCTCGGCGGCTGCCAGGCTGATCACCAGGATGAACATCACTTGTCCATCCGGCTGCGCCCAGCGGGCGCCCGCAACGATGAAGGCCAGTGCAGAGGCGTTCATCATCACTTCCAGGCTCATCAACACGAAGAGGATGTTACGGCGGACCATCAGGCCGACCAGACCGAGGCAGAACAGGATGCCGGCAACCGCCAGGCCATGTTCCATCGGGATAGTACCGAGAGAGATAGTAGGCATCGTATTACTCCTTCGCCTCGTTGCGGCCCAAGTGGAACGCCGTGACGGCCGCGGCAAGCAGCAGCATCGAGGCGAGTTCGACCACCAGCAGGTAAGGGCCGAACAGGCTGATGCCCACGGCCTTGGCGCTGACGGTGGTTTGACCGATACCGGCACCGCTCTGATGGCTGAACAGTACGTACAGCAGTTCAGCCAGCAGCAGCGCGGCCAGGATGACCGGGCCGATCCAGATGCCGGGCGTGAGCCAGATGCGCTCTTGCTGAGCCGCGGCCGGGCCGAGGTTCAGCATCATCACCACGAACACGAACAGCACCATGATGGCACCGGCGTAGGCGATCACTTCCAGGGCACCGGCGAACGGCGCGCCAAGGCTGAAGAAGGTCATGGCCACGGCGATCAGCGAAATGATCAGGTAGAGCAGGGCGTGCACAGGGTTGGTATTGGTGACCACACGGAGTGTGGAGACAACCGCAACACCTGACGCGAAATAGAAAGCGAATTCCATCTTTCTTCCTTAAGGCAGCAAGCTCTTCACGTTGATCGGCTCGGCTTCATTCTGCGCGGAGCCTTTTGGCTTACCGGCAATGGCCATACCTGCAACACGATAGAAGTTGTAATCAGGGTTCTTTCCGGGACCGGAGATCAGCAGATCTTCTTTCTCGTAAACCAGGTCCTGACGTTTGAACTCGGCCATCTCGAAATCCGGTGTCAGCTGGATCGCGGTGGTCGGGCAGGCTTCCTCGCAGAGGCCACAGAAAATGCAGCGCGAGAAGTTGATGCGGAAGAAGTCCGGGTACCAGCGACCGTCTTCGGTTTCAGCTTTCTGCAGCGAGATGCAACCCACGGGGCAGGCCACGGCGCACAGGTTGCAGGCTACGCAACGCTCTTCGCCGTCGGGGTCGCGGGTCAGGACGATGCGGCCACGGTAGCGTGGAGGCAGGTAGACCGGCTCTTCCGGGTATTGCAAGGTGTCGCGCTTGCGAAAGCCATGGCCGAAGACCATGACCAGGCTGCGCAACTGGGTACCAGTACCCTTAACGATGTCGCCAATATATTTGAACATGGGTCAAATCCTCACTGAACCGCAACCGCAGGTGTGTTCCACAACACAACCGCAGCGGTTATCAGCAAATTGATCAGGGTCAGTGGCAGGCAGAATTTCCAGCTGAAGTCCATCACCTGGTCATAACGCGGACGCGGGATGGAAGCGCGCAGCAGGATGAACAGCATGATGAAGAACGCGGTCTTCAGTGCGAACCAGACGAAGGACAGTTGCGGCAGGATGCCGAACGGACCGTGCCAGCCACCGAAGAACAGGGTGACCAGCAGCGCCGAGATCAGGATGATGCCGATGTATTCACCGACGAAGAACATGCCCCATTTCATACCGGCGTATTCAATGTGGTAGCCGTCGGCCAGTTCCTGCTCCGCTTCCGGCTGGTCGAAGGGGTGACGGTGAGTCACGGCCACGCCAGCGATGAAGAAGGTACAGAAGCCGAAGAACTGCGGAATGATGAACCACAGGTTCTGCGCCTGGTACTCGACGATGTCGCGCATGTTGAACGAGCCGACCTGTACCACGATGCCCATCAGGGCCAGGCCCATGAACACTTCGTAGGACACGGTCTGCGCCGAGGCACGCAAGCTGCCGAGCAGGGCGAACTTGTTGTTGCTCGACCAGCCGGCGAACAGCACGGCGTAGACCGACAGACCGGCCATGGCGAAGAAGAACAGCAGGCCGATGTTCAGATCCGCCACGCCCCAGGTCGGGGTGATCGGGATGATCGCGAAGGCGATCAGCAGGGCGGACATGGCCACCACCGGTGCCAGGGTGAAGATCACCTTGTCGGCAAACGGCGGAGTCCAGTCTTCCTTGAAGAACATCTTCAGCATGTCGGCTGCGATCTGGAACATGCCGAACGGGCCAACACGGTTCGGACCGTAACGGTCCTGCCACCAGCCCAGCAGGCGACGTTCGACAAAGCTCAGCAGCGCACCGGCGATCACTACGGCCAGCAGGATCACGATGGCCTTGACGACCGTCAGGATCACGTCGATCACTTCAGGGGTAAACCAACTCATTGTGCCGCCTCCTGCAGACCATCAACGGAAATGCCTGCGATTGCCGGAGGAATACCCGCCAGGCCGGCAGGCAGGCCCACCAGGCCAGCACCCAGCTCTTCGTTGATGCGCAGCGGCAGACGCAGGGTCTGGCCAGCCACGTTCACCGCGAGCAGGGCACCGTCGTTGACACCCAGGCGATCCGCTTCGGATTTGGCCAGAGCAACGTACGGAGCCGGGATGCGCTCCTGCACCGGAGCGGCTTTCGAAGAGTTTTCCTCGCTGCCGAACAGGTGGTAGAACGGCACGGCCTGCCAGGTGCCCGGGGCCGGGGAGAAGGCTCGCGGCACGCTGGCGAACCAGTTGAGGCGGTCGCCCTGGGTTTCGATCAGGCGAGTGCCCGGGTCACCGGCGCGCAGGTGGCCACCGACTTCGTCCTGGAACTTGTTCCAGGCCTGTGGCGAGTTCCAGCCCGGAGACCAGGCGAACGGCACTTGCGAGCGCGGTTCGACGGAGCCCGAGTAACCTTCCATGGAGTAGGCGAAGGCGGTATCCGGATCTTGCGGGGTACGTGGCTCGTGCACGCTCTGGTTGGCGCGCATGGCGGTACGGCCACTGTAGCGCAGCGGTTCGCGCGCCAGTTTCAGGCCCTTGATGCGGAACGCCGCGGAAGGTGCGGCATCGACGATGCTGGCCAGTTGCGCCGTGCTCGCGGCGCAGGCTGCGGTCACGTGGTCCAGTTGGGTCCAGTCCACCGGCTTGTTCAGCAGGGTGCTGCGCAGGGCGTGCAGCCAGCGCCAGCCTTCGTGGACCATGATGCTGGCGTCCAGGTAGGTCGGATCGAAGACCTGGAAGAAGCGCTGGGCGCGACCTTCCTGGCTGATCAGGGTGCCGTCGCCTTCGGCGAAGCTGGCCGCCGACAGCACCAGGTGCGCGCGCTCAAGGGTAGCGGTCTGTTGATGATCGGCAACGATCACCACCTTGGCTGCGTTCAGTGCGGCATCCACCTTGGCTGCATCGGTGCGGGTGTACAGGTCGTTTTCCAGCACCACGATGGCGTCGGCCTTACCGTCGATCACCGCCTGCAGGGCCGCGTCCACGGATTCGCCACCAAGCATGGCCAGACCGAGGCTGTTGGCCTCTGGCACGATCAGACTGATGGAGCCGGCTTTCTCGCGCAGCTTCAAGGCTTTGGCGATGTTCGCCGCCGCTTCGATCAGTGCCTTGGAGCCCAGGGAGGTACCGGAAATGATCAGCGGGCGCTTGGCTGCCAGCAGGGCATCGGCAATGCGTTTGGCCAGTTCCAGGGCTTCACTGTCCAGGCCTTCCACGGCAGGGGCACTGGCGTCGATGGCGTGGGCCACGGCGAAACCGATGCGCGCCAGGTCGTCTGGAGCGGCGTGTACACACTCCTCGGCCACGTCGTCGAGCTTGGTTTCGGCGAGGCTGGCAATGAACAGCGGGTTCAGCGCGTGCTGGCCGATGTTCTTCACTGCCGCGTCGAGCCAAGGCTGGACGCGCATGGCATCGGCCATTTCCTCGGCCTTGCCCTTGACCGACTGGCGCAGGGCCAGGGCCATGCGTGCGGCGGTCTGGGTCAGGTCTTCACCGAGGACGAAGACGGCGTCGTGGTCTTCGATGTCGCGCATGTTCGGAACCGGCAGCGGGCTGTCGTTCAGGACCTGCAGAACCAGGCGGATGCGCTCCAGCTCGGAGGCTTCGATACCGGAGTAGAAGTGCTCGGCACCGACCAGTTCCTGCAACGCGTAGTTGCTTTCCAGGCTGGCGCGGGGCGAACCGATACCGACGATGTTACGGCCGCGCAGCAGGTCTGCGGCCTGATCCAGTGCCTGGTCCAGGGTCAGCTTGGTGCCATCGGCCAGGCGTGGCTGGCGTGGACGGTCCTTGCGGTTGACGTAGCCATAGCCGAAGCGGCCACGGTCGCAGAGGAAGTACTGGTTCACCGAACCGTTGTAGCGGTTCTCGATGCGGCGCAGCTCGCCGTAGCGCTCGCCCGGGGAGATGTTGCAACCGCTGGAGCAGCCATGGCAGATGCTCGGCGAGAACTGCATGTCCCACTTGCGGTTGTAGCGCTCGGAGTGAGTCTTGTCGGTGAACACACCGGTCGGGCAGACCTCGGTGAGGTTGCCGGAGAACTCGCTTTCCAGGGTGCCGTCTTCAACGCGACCGAAGTACACGTTGTCGTGGGCGCCGTAGACGCCCAGGTCGGTGCCGCCGGCGTAGTCCTTGTAGAAGCGCACGCAGCGATAGCAGGCGATGCAGCGGTTCATCTCGTGGGAAATGAACGGGCCGAGGTCCTGGTTCTGGTGGGTACGCTTGGTGAAGCGATAACGGCGCTCGTTGTGGCCGGTCATCACCGTCATGTCCTGCAGGTGGCAGTGACCGCCTTCCTCACAGACCGGGCAGTCGTGGGGATGGTTGGTCATCAGCCACTCGACGACACTGGCACGGAACGCCTTGGATTCTTCATCGTCGATGGAGATCCAGGTGTTGTCGGTGGCCGGGGTCATGCAGGACATGACGATACGACCACGGGTGTCGTTCTCGTCGGTGTACTGCTTGACCGCGCACTGGCGACAGGCACCGACGCTACCGAGAGCGGGGTGCCAGCAGAAATAAGGGATGTCGAGGCCTAGTGACAGACAAGCCTGTAACAGGTTGTCCGCCCCATCGACTTCGAGCGCTTTGCCGTCTACGTGGATAGTGGCCATGGTTCAAAGTTCTTCGTTGGCCCGGTGTCAGCGGGCGTGGCTAATGGAATCTTGTTATGCGTGCGAATCAACACAGCCGTTCACGGCGTCATCGCACGTCGAGCGCAGGGCACGGACCCGGCGCCCTCATTTAAGCGTTACGCGCCGACTACGATCGGTCGGGCCAGAGGCGGGACGGCGGCGCTGGTGGGCGCGATGCCGGCTTCGAACTCTGGACGGAAATACTTGATGGCGCTGCCCAAAGGCTCCACGGCACCCGGTGCGTGAGCACAGAAGGTCTTGCCCGGGCCGAGGAAACCCACCAGGCCCAGCAGGGTCTCGATGTCCCCTTGCTGGCCCTGGCCTTTTTCCAGGGCCATCAGCAGCTTGACGCTCCAGGGCAGGCCGTCGCGGCACGGTGTGCAGAAGCCGCAGGACTCGCGGGCGAAGAACTGCTCCATGTTGCGCAGCAGGGACACCATGTTGATGCTGTCGTCCACCGCCATGGCCAGGCCGGTACCCATGCGGGTGCCCACTTTGGCGATGCCGCCGGCATACATCTGGGCGTCCAGGTGCTCGGGCAGCAGGAAGCCGGTACCGGCGCCGCCTGGCTGCCAGCATTTGAGCTTGAAGCCGTCGCGCATGCCGCCGGCGTAGTCTTCGAACAGCTCGCGGGCGGTCACGCCGAAGGGCAGCTCCCACAGGCCGGGGTTCTTCACTTTGCCGGAAAAGCCCATCAGCTTGGTGCCGTGGTCTTCGCTGCCTTCGCGGGCCAGGGATTTGTACCATTCCACGCCGTCGCCGATGATCGCCGGCACGTTGCACAGGGTCTCGACGTTGTTCACGCAGGTCGGCTTGCCCCACACGCCCACGGCGGCAGGGAAGGGCGGCTTGGAGCGCGGGTTGGCGCGACGGCCTTCCAGGGAGTTGATCAGTGCGGTTTCTTCACCGCAGATGTAACGCCCGGCGCCGGTGTGGACGAACAGCTCGAAATCGAAACCGCTGCCCAGGATGTTCTTGCCCAGAAGGCCTGCGGCCTTGGCTTCTTCCACGGCACGACGCAGGTGCTTGGCGGCGGTGGTGTACTCGCCGCGCAGGAAGATGTAGCCGCGGTAGGTCTTGAGTGCGCGAGCACTGATCAGCATGCCTTCGATCAGCAGATGGGGCAGTTGCTCCATCAGCATGCGGTCTTTCCAGGTGTTGGGCTCCATTTCGTCCGCGTTGCACAGCAGGTAGCGGATGTTCATGGATTCGTCTTTGGGCATCAGGCCCCACTTCACGCCGGTGGGGAAGCCCGCACCGCCGCGACCCTTGAGGCCGGCATCCTTGACGGTCTGCACGATGTCGTCCTGGGACAGGTCGGCGAAGGCCTTGCGGGCCGCCGCGTAACCGTTCTTGGCCTGGTACTCGTCGAACCAGACCGGCTCGCCGTCGTCGCGCAGGCGCCAGGTCAGGGGATGGGTTTCTGCGGTGCGCGCAATGCGGTTCGCAGGACCGAAAGAGGTCAGGGTCATACGTAGCCCTCCAACAGTTTGGCCACGCCAGCAGGCTGCACGTCGCCGAAAGTGTCGTCGTCGATCATCAGCGCCGGTGCCTTGTCGCAGTTGCCCAGGCAGCACACCGGCAGCAGGGTGAAGCGGCCGTCGGCGGTGGTCTGGCCGAGGCCGATGCCCAGCTCGCTCTGGATCTGGCTGACCACGGACTCGTGGCCGCCGATGTAGCAGACCATGCTGTCGCAGACGCGAATGATGTGGCGGCCCACTGGCTGGCGGAAGATCTGGCTGTAGAACGTCGCCACGCCTTCAACGTCGCTGGCAGGAATGCCGAGGATCTCGCCGATGGCGTAGACCGCGCCGTCAGGCACCCAGCCACGTTCCTTCTGGACGATCTTCAGGGCTTCGATGGACGCCGCGCGCGGGTCCTCGTAGTGATGCATCTCGTGCTCGATGGCCGAGCGCTCGGTTTCGCTCAGGGCGAAACGGTCTGTCTGGATAAGCGTGCTGTTCATGCTTAGCGGTCCACGTCGGCCATAACGAAGTCGATACTACCCAGGTACGCGATCAAGTCCGCGACCATGCTGCCGCGGATCACCGAAGGGATCTGCTGCAGGTGCGGGTAGCTTGGGGTGCGAATCCGGGTGCGGTAGCTCATGGTGCCGCCATCGCTCGTCAGGTAATAACTGTTGATGCCCTTGGTCGCTTCGATCATCTGGAAGGATTCGTTGGCCGGCATCACCGGGCCCCACGAAACTTGCAGGAAGTGCGTGATCAAGGTTTCGATGTGCTGCAGGGTGCGCTCTTTCGGCGGCGGCGTGGTCAGCGGGTGATCCGCTTTGTACGGGCCTTCCGGCATGTTGCGCAGGCACTGGTCGATGATCTTGATGCTCTGGCGCATTTCCTCGACGCGAACCATGCAGCGGTCATAGGCGTCGCCGTTGGCGGCCAGCGGGACTTCGAACTCGAAGTTCTCGTAGCCGGAGTAAGGGCGCGCTTTACGCAGGTCGAAATCGCAACCGGTGGAACGCAGGCCGGCACCGGTGACGCCCCATTCCAGGGCTTCCTTGGTGTTGTAGGCGGCGACACCGATGGTCCGGCCTTTGAGGATGCTGTTCTGCAGGGCGGCCTTGGTGTATTCGTCCAGGCGCTTGGGCAACCATTCGACGAAGTCCTTGACCAGCTTTTCCCAGCCGCGGGGCAGGTCGTGGGCAACACCACCGATGCGGTACCAGGCCGGGTGCAGGCGGAAACCGGTGATGGCTTCGATCACCGTGTAGGCCTTCTGGCGGTCGGTGAAGGTGAAGAACACCGGGGTCATCGCGCCCACGTCCTGGATGTAGGTGCCCAGGAACAGCAGGTGGCTGGTGATGCGGAAGAACTCGGCCATCATGATGCGGATGACGTCGACCTTCTCTGGCACCTTGATGCCGGCCAGCTTCTCGACCGAGAGCACGTACGGCAGGTTGTTCATCACCCCGCCGAGGTAGTCGATACGGTCGGTGTACGGGATGAAGCTGTGCCAGGACTGACGTTCGGCCATCTTCTCGGCACCACGGTGGTGGTAGCCGATGTCCGGAACGCAGTCGACGATCTCTTCACCGTCCAGTTGCAGGATGATGCGGAAGGCACCGTGGGCCGAAGGGTGGTTCGGGCCGAGGTTGAGGAACATGTAGTCCTCGTTGGCCCCGGAACGCTTCATGCCCCAGTCTTCCGGACGGAAGCGTGCGGCTTCCTCTTCCAGTTGCTGCTTGGCCAGGCTCAGGCTGAACGGGTCGAATTCGGTGGCGCGGGCCGGGAAGTCCTTGCGCAGCGGGTGACCTTCCCAGGTCGGCGGCATCATGATCCGCGACAGGTGCGGGTGGCCCGGGAAATCAATGCCGAACATGTCCCAGACTTCACGCTCGTACCAGTTGGCGTTCGGCCAGATACCGGTCACGGTCGGTACGCTGAGGTCGCTTTCGGACAGGGCGACCTTGATCATCACGTCGCTGTTACGTTCGATCGACAGCAGGTGATAGAACACGGTGAAATCGGCGCCGCTCGGCAGACCCTGGCGCTTGGTGCGCAGGCGCTCGTCCACGCCGTGCAGGTCATAGAGCATGACGTACGGCTTGGGCAGGTTGCGCAGGAAAGTCAGGATTTCAACGAGTTTGGAGCGCGTAACCCACAGCACCGGCATGCCGGTGCGGGTGGCCTGGGCGGTGAATGCCTCAGGGCCAAAACGGTTATTGAGTTCGACGACCACATCCTGGTCGTCAGCCTTATAAGGCGGGATGTACAGAGCACTGCCTGTAGTCATGGTTTTTTATCGCTTTCGGTCAACGTAAAGAGTGAAGCCAGGTTCGTTTCTTTGTAAGAACAGAACTGGATCAGACTTCGTCAGGGCTGCGCAGGTTGGTGACCTGTATACGCTGTTCGCGGCGCTGTTCCTTTTGCGACGGCATCTCGGCGCGATACACGCCTTGGTCGCCGACGACCCAGGAAAGTGGGCGACGCTCCTGGCCAATGGATTCCTGCAAGAGCATCAGGCCTTGCAGGAACGCTTCGGGGCGGGGCGGGCAGCCAGGTACGTAGACGTCCACGGGCAGGAACTTGTCCACCCCCTGGACTACCGAGTAGATGTCGTACATGCCGCCGGAGTTGGCGCACGAACCCATGGAGATAACCCATTTCGGCTCGAGCATTTGCTCATAGAGACGCTGGATGATCGGCGCCATCTTGATGAAGCAGGTCCCGGCGATAACCATGAAGTCCGCCTGACGCGGCGATGCCCGGATAACCTCGGCGCCAAAGCGCGCGATGTCGTGGGGCGCCGTGAAGGCGGTGGTCATTTCCACGTAGCAGCAGGACAGGCCGAAGTTGTACGGCCACAGGGAGTTCTTACGCCCCCAGTTGACCGCGCCGCTCAGCACGTCTTCGAGCTTGCCCATGAAGATGTTTTTGTGGACCTGATCCTCTAACGGATCGGAAACGGTTTCCCGTTCGCCGATCGGATACTGATCGTTAGGAGCATCGGGGTCGATCCGGGTGAGATTGTATTGCATCGCCAAAGCCTCATTGTTTTAGCTTCGCCTGCCGCTTACGACGACCTTCCGGAGCCCAGTCAAGAGCCCCCACCCGCCAAAGGTAGACAAGACCTGCCAACAGAATTGCTATGAAAACGAGAGCTTCGACGAATCCGGTCCAGCCGCTTTCGCGGACGGACACAGACCAGGCAAAGAGAAAGAGGGCTTCGATATCGAAGATCACGAAGAGCATCGCGACCAGATAGAATTTGGCTGAGAGCCGCAAGCGGGCGCCACCGGTAGGTAGCATGCCGGACTCGAACGGTTCGTTTTTGCTGCGGCCCCAGGCTTTTGACCCGAGGAGGCTGGAGACGCCGAGCATGAAGGCGCAAAGGCCGACAACGCCCAGAAGGAAAATGGCAAAGCCCCAGTTGTGGGCCATGAGTCCTGTCGCTTCGGGCATGCTGGTAATCCTTAACAGAGAGCAAGAGTCTCTGAGCTTGATAAAGAAATAAAGCAGTGACGATATGTCGCAGCGCAATCAATCGCGCTGATTTTATGGCTAAACACCGGGCAAGTAAAATTTCTAAAGCGAAATTGTTTATCGTAATAAGGACATAGCTCACCCCGGTAGCCCCGTAAGCCGCGGCCTGCGGGCATTAGGGGAGGTTTTGTTAATTATGTTTTGTAGCTGCTGTAACGAAAGTTACAACTGCTAAATGATAATCAATATTGTTTAGAGGCTGTTTTAATCTGCTTTCCTTCGGGGAGTGGGAAAGTTGCTTGTTATATCCCTGTTACTGCAAGTAGCAGGGGCGCACCTTTTAACCTCTTTCGCCCTTGCTAACACCGCCCTGGATCAATGTTTGGCCAGCTTTTTTGCAGGGGCGGGCATGGCGAGGCTTTTGAGGAGGGCGCGCAGGGTAGAGGTTCGCCGGCAAGCCGGCTCCTACAGGAGGGGTGGGCAAAAAAAAACGCCCCGAACCAGTCGGGGCGTCAGCTGTACAGCAATGCAGTTGTTTTTACCGGGTCTGCATTGGCCGCTCGATCAAGCCGTGAGGCCTAAATCAGTGGAACTGTTCTTCTTCGGTGGAGCCGGTCAGCGCGGTTACCGAGGACGAGCCACCCTGGATCACGGTGGTCATGTCGTCGAAGTAGCCGGTGCCCACTTCCTGCTGGTGAGCCACGAAGGTGTAGCCCTTGGCGGCGTCAGCGAACTCTTGCTCTTGCAGTTTCACGTAGGCGGTCATGTCGTTGCGGGCGTAGTCGTGCGCCAGGTTGAACATGCTGTGCCACATGTTGTGGATGCCGGCCAGGGTGATGAACTGGTGCTTGTAGCCCATGGCGGACAGTTCGCGCTGGAACTTGGCGATGGTCGCGTCGTCCAGGTTCTTCTTCCAGTTGAAGGAAGGCGAGCAGTTGTACGACAGGATCTGGTCCGGGTATTCCTTCTTGATCGCCTCGGCGAAGCGACGGGCTTCGTCCAGGTCTGGCTTGGCGGTTTCGCACCAGATCAGGTCGGCGTACGGAGCGTAAGCCAGGCCGCGGGCGATTGCCTGGTCCAGGCCGGCTTTCACTTTGTAGAAGCCTTCCTGGGTGCGGGTGCCAGTCACGAATGGCTGGTCGTACGGGTCGCAGTCGGAAGTCAGCAGGTCGGCAGCGTTGGCGTCGGTACGGGCCAGGATGATGGTCGGTACACCGGCAACGTCGGCCGCCAGGCGGGCAGCGGTCAGCTTCTGTACGGCTTCCTGGGTTGGCACCAGTACCTTGCCGCCCATGTGGCCGCACTTCTTCACGGAAGCCAGCTGGTCTTCGAAGTGAACGCCGGCGGCGCCTGCTTCGATCATGCTCTTCATCAGCTCGTAGGCGTTCAGTACGCCGCCGAAACCGGCTTCAGCGTCGGCCACGATCGGTGCGAAGTAGTCGATGTAGCCGTCGTCGCCCGGGTTCTTGCCGGCTTTCCACTGGATCTGGTCGGCGCGACGGAACGAGTTGTTGATGCGCTTGACCACGGTTGGAACCGAGTCCACCGGGTACAGCGACTGGTCGGGGTACATGGATTCGGCGGAGTTGTTGTCCGCAGCCACTTGCCAGCCCGACAGGTAGATCGCCTGGATACCGGCTTTAACCTGTTGTACAGCCTGGCCGCCGGTCAGGGCGCCCATGCAGTTGACGAAATCTTTATCAGGACGGAAGGACGGCTTGGCACCTTGGGTGACCAGGTTCCAGAGCTTCTCGGCGCCCATGCGTGCCAGGGTGTGCTCGGGTTGAACCGAGCCACGCAGACGGACCACGTCGGCAGCGGAGTAGGTGCGAGTCACGCCTTTCCAGCGCGGGTTTTCAGCCCAGTCTTTTTCAAGGGCTGCAATTTGCTGTTCGCGTGTCAGTGCCATGGAGATAAACCTCGTCGCGTCTTGTGTAAAAAGTCGTTCTTGGTTGGAGAGTTCCGGCTCCGCCGATCACGCTTCATAACGCTGCGTAAAAGGCTGCTCGCTGACCAGGAAGCTTATGGCGGTCAAGTCGGGTCTGGCGGGGATGGCGACGGGTGAACGATGGGCTCGAGGGGAAAGTGAGCAGGTGAAGGCGAGCTGCGGGGCGCATGCCGGCGTCGTGGGCCTTGGTGCGTTCCATCAGTGTGTTGCCGATCTACCTAATTACGCTTCCGTCCCTCGGGACAACTTCGTTCCAGTCGCAATCTCGTCAAACACACCTTGTGGGCGGTACAGACACGAATCGGCTCAGGTGGGTAGGTTAGAGCGGCGATCCGAAGGCCCTTGCCAGGGCCCCTGATTAGCGGGAGCGAGGCCATCATGCCCGCGGTTTTTTGGCTCGTCAAATGTTTTGTAGTGCTTTTTTTGCGGCACTACATCTTTGGTCTAATACGACTAATCAGTCAGTTTTTGGTGCTTTAGTCCAAGGCATCGACCTTGACCCGCAAGGTCATGTCGTCCCGGCCTTGAGTCGAGTAGCTGCGGCCCGGGCCCTGTTTATCGGCCTGGGTCTGGCGATTGACTCCGGCCAGGGTGATCCATTCGCCCAGGCGCCCACTGACAGTTGTGTCGGTGCTTTGCACGTTCACTACATCGGGACGCTCCTGGCTCATGCGGTCACGGTTGGTGCTGATGCTCAGGTGCACGGTTTCACCGGTAACGCTGGCGGTGACATAGAAGCCCTGGGTGACGTTGCGGTACTGGGTCTGGTTCTGCAGGCGCCCGTAGGGGTCGGTCTGGGTGGTGGTCAACGGCACGCTCTGGCCGACCTGGATCAGCGCTGGCACGCCTTCGCTGGCCTGGATCTGCTGGATACCGCCGTCGCGGCTCTCGGTGCTGCGGTTGATGATCCGCGTCTGCGGTACGCCGTTGACCGAATAGCCCTGGTTGTCCTGCAGGTTGTTTTCGTTGGTGTCGACGGTGATCAGCAGGCGTTTGGCCGCGGTGTCCAGTTGGGCGATAAAGGCTCGCAGTTCGGCGATCTTGCCCGACTCGGCGTTGACGATCAGCTGGTTGCCATAGGCGCTGACCTTGCCGTCCTTGCCGAGGAAGTTCTGCGCCACCGGCAGCAGGTCGGCACTGGTGCGGTTGTTGAGGGGCACGATCTCGGTGGCGGCCATGACCGAACAGCTGAAGGTCAGCAGCAGCGTCGTGAGCAGGGTGCGTAGGGACATATCCGTTATCTCCGCGAGTAGCTGGCGTAAAGCCTTGAGTTTGACACTTTGTCGGCTTTGGGTGGGGCAAGTTGAATCGCGCACGGCAAAACGCCCCGGCATCCTGGTCTCCAGCTTAGTTGCCGGAGGAGGGATGGCGGGGCGTTTTGGCTGGCCGTTGCCGCGAGCGGCGTGTCGGTCAGGCGCCGCGAACCATGTCGACGTGGGGAATGCCCGCTTCGAGGAACTCCTCGCTGACGATGGAGAAGCCCAGGCGCTCATAGAATGCCGTGGCCTGGACCTGGGCGCTGAGCATCTGTTGCTTCAGGCCGCGCTTTTCGGCTTCATCGATCACCGCGCGCATCAGCGCGTCGCCAACCTTCAGGCCGCGCCAGTCCTTGAGCACCGAAACCCGGCCCACATGGCCGTCGGGCAGCAGGCGCGCGGTGCCGATGGGGAAGTCGCCCTCGAAGGCCAGGAAGTGCACGGCGCTGTCGTCGTCGGCATCCCACTCCAGTTCGGGCGGCACCGATTGCTCGGCAATGAATACGGCTTCACGGATGCGCCGGATCTCGGCGTTGTCCTTTTGCCAGTCTGCGACACGTACGTGAATCTTATTCATCGGCAAACCCCAGGCTCCCTTGCTTGACCAGTTCACACAACAGGCCGCGCCCATCGTCATCCGCCAGCCACTGGCCGAGGTTGTCGATATGCAGGGCATCGGCGGCGCAAATCATTTTCAGCAGTTCGCGCAGCTTACCGGGAAGCAGGCGGCTTTGGCCGCTGGCGAACAGTAGCAGGTCTTCATCCACTTCCGACCAGGCCAGGCGCGCGCTCGGGTTGCGGATCAGGATCGCGCCCTGTTCCAGGCTGCCCAGCAGGTCTTCTTCTTCCAGTTCGGGTCCGGTCACCAGTTCCGGGTAGCGTGGTTCGGTCATGAACTGGCCGAACCAGGTCAGCAGCAGGCGCTCGTCGCTCATGTGCTCGGCCAGCAGGCCCTTGAGCCGGTCGAGGGCGTCCTGCTGGATCTGGTGCGGATCGCTGGCCGGCTGCACGTCGGCGTCGGTGTAGCGGTCTTCGTCCGGCAGGAACTGGCCGAGGAAATCGGTGAAGTGGGTCAGGACTTCGGCGGCGCTTGGGGCGCGGAAACCGACCGAATAGGTCATGCAATCGTTCACCGCAACGCCATAGTGGGCCAGGCGCGGTGGCAGATAGAGCATGTCGCCGGGCTCCAGGACCCAGCTTTCGGTTTCTTCGAACTCGGCGAGGATGCGCAGGTCCGCGTGTTGCAGCAGCGGGCTTTCGGAGTCGCACATCTGGCCGATCTTCCAGTTGCGCTTACCAAAGCCTTGCAGCAGGAACACGTCGTAGTTGTCGAAGTGCGGGCCGACGTTACCGCCAGGTGCGGCGAAGCTGATCATCACGTCATCGATGCGCCAGCTCGGCAGGAAGCGGAAGTGCTCCAGCAGCTCGGCGACTTCCGGGACGAACTGGTCCACGGCCTGGACCAGCAGGGTCCAGTCGCGTTCCGGCAGCTTGCTGAACTCGTCTTCGGCGAAGGGCCCGCGGCGCAGTTCCCATGGGCGCTCGCCGTTTTCGATCACCAGGCGCGATTCGACTTCTTCTTCCAGGGCCAGGCCGGCCAGTTCGTCAGGTTCGATCGGGCTTTCGAAGTCAGGCAGGGCCTGACGGATCAGCAGGGGTTTCTTCTGCCAGTAGTCACGCAGAAATTCCCGTGCAGTGATGCCGCCCAGAAGTTGAAGAGGAATATCAGGATTCATGTGTAACCTATTGAAAAAGTGTACTTTTCTAGCAGGAATAAAAACGCCCGGCGCGGCCGGGCGTCAAAAGGTCGAGCAATCGGTCAGATGCGCTTGGCCTGGGCTGCGGCATTACCGATGTAGCTGGCCGGGGTGAGCTGTTTCAGCTCGGCCTTGGCCGCGGCGGGCATGTCCAGCCCGTCGATGAAAGTCTGCAGCGCTTCTGGGCTGATGCCCTTGCCGCGCGTCAGTTCCTTGAGCTTTTCGTAGGGGTTTTCGATGTTGTAGCGGCGCATCACGGTCTGGATTGGCTCGGCCAGGACTTCCCAGCAGGCGTCCAGGTCTTCGGCGATTTTCTGCGCGTTGAGCTCCAGTTTGCTGATGCCTTTGAGGCTGGCCTCGTAGGCAATCACGCTGTGAGCAAAGCCCACGCCCAGGTTGCGCAGCACGGTGGAGTCAGTCAGGTCGCGCTGCCAGCGGGAGATCGGCAGTTTGCTTGCCAGGTGCTGGAACAGTGCGTTGGCGATGCCCAGGTTGCCTTCGGAGTTTTCGAAGTCGATCGGGTTGACCTTGTGCGGCATGGTCGAGGAACCGATTTCGCCGGCAATGGTACGCTGCTTGAAGTAGCCCAGGGAGATGTAGCCCCAGATATCGCGATCGAAGTCGATCAGGATGGTGTTGAAGCGCGCAATGGCATCGAACAGCTCGGCGATATAGTCGTGCGGCTCGATCTGCGTGGTGTAGGGGTTGAAGGCCAGGCCCAGCTCGTCTTCGATGAAGGCGCGGGCGTTGGCTTCCCAGTCGATGTCCGGGTAGGCCGACAGGTGGGCGTTGTAGTTGCCCACGGCGCCGTTGATCTTGCCCAGCAGCGGCACGGCAGCGACCTGGGCGATCTGGCGCTCCAGGCGGTACACGACGTTGGCCAGCTCCTTGCCCAGGGTGGTCGGCGAGGCCGGCTGGCCGTGGGTGCGCGACAGCATCGGCACTTCGGCGAAACGGATCGCCAGCTCGCGGATGGCGTTGGCGGTCTGGCGCATCAGCGGCAGCATCACTTCATCACGGCCTTCGCGCAGCATCAGGGCGTGGGACAGGTTGTTGATGTCCTCGCTGGTGCAGGCGAAGTGGATGAACTCACTGACGTTGGCCAGCTCAGGCAGCTTGGCGGCTTGTTCCTTGAGCAGGTACTCGATGGCCTTGACGTCGTGGTTGGTGGTGCGCTCGATCTCTTTGACGCGCTCGGCGTGCTCCAGGGAGAAATTCTCTGCCAGGGCATTGAGCACGGCGTTGGCTTCGGCGGAGAACGCCGGCACTTCGCTGATGGCGCTGTGGGCGGCCAGGCGCTGGAGCCAGCGCACTTCAACGAGGACGCGAGCACGGATCAGGCCGTATTCGCTGAAAATGGGGCGCAGGGCCTGGGTTTTGCCGGCGTAGCGGCCGTCAACAGGGGAAACCGCAGTGAGCGAAGAGAGCTGCATGGGGTGTTCTCGGACAGTCGGGCAACGAAATGGGGCGCGTATCATACATGAAAATATCCGCCGGTCCGTTGCCAACTGACCAGCGTCTTACGCGCAGCTCTTGAAAAATCAGGCGCAGCTCAGCTGCTGCGCATCAATGAATAAAGCTCTTTGAGCAATTTGCGCCGGCTGATCACCAGTTGCCAGCGATGGCCGCCCAACTGTCGCCACAGGCGTGCCGAGCGGATGCCGGCCAGCAGCAGGGCGCGGATCTTCGAGGCATTGCTGGGCTGCTGCAGGTTGCGCATGTCGCCGTGCACCTGAATGCGCTGGCGCAGGGTGCTCAGGGTGTCCTGGTACAGCCCGCCGCACGCGGCGATGACGTTTTCGTGGGCGGGGCCGAAATGTTCTACCTGGGACTGGATCTGCGGCAGGCGTTTGCCGATGGTCTCCAGCAGGTCGTCGCGCTTGGCCAGCTGGCGCTCCAGGCCGAGCATCGACAAAGCGTAGCGCAGCGGTTCGCGCTGCAGGGTGCTGGGGTCGCGCTCCAGGGCGCCGATCAGGGCCCGGTAACCCTCGCGCAGGTTGATGTCGTCGCCGCCGTAGACTTCCAGGGTGTCTTTCGGGTCGCGGATCAGCAGGCTGCCGAGCATGCAGCTCAAGGCCGCTTCGCTGACCTGGCCGGTCTTGGCGATCCGGTCCACCAGCACAGCGGCCAGGAATACACCGCCCAGCGCCGTCAGTTGTTCCTGAATCGGGCTCATGGACGGGCGTCCTTGCTGCTCCAGGGTTCGGCCACTTCGATCACGCCGCCACCGAGGCAGATCTCGCCGTCGTAGAACACCACGGACTGGCCGGGAGTGACGGCGCGCTGTGGGTCGTCGAAGGTGGCGCGGTAGCCGTTGGCGGTCTTTTCCAGGGTGCAGGGCTGGTCGCTCTGGCGGTAGCGTACCTTGGCGGTCAGGCGTCGCGGCTGGCTCAGGTCGATGGGGTTGACCCAATAGATGTCGGAGGCCAGCAGGGCGCGGGAGAACAGCCAGGGGTGATCATTGCCCTGGCCCACGATCAGCTCGTTGTGCTCCAGGTCCTTGATCAGCACGTACCACGGCTCTTCGCCGGCGTCTTTCAGGCCGCCGATGCCCAGGCCCTGACGCTGGCCAATGGTGTGGTACATCAGGCCGTGATGGCGGCCGATGACTTCACCTTCGGTGGTCTTGATCTCGCCGGGCTGGGCCGGCAGGTATTGCTTGAGGAAGTCGCTGAAGCGCCGCTCACCGATAAAGCAGATGCCGGTGGAGTCTTTCTTCTTCGCCGTGGCCAGGTCGTGTTTTTCGGCAATGGCGCGCACTTCGGGCTTTTCCAGCTCGCCTACCGGGAACAGGGTCTTGGCGATCTGCTCGCCGCCAACGGCGTGGAGGAAGTAGCTCTGGTCCTTGTTCGGGTCCAGGCCCTTGAGCAGTTCGGTGCGGCCGTCGATGTCGCGGCGGCGCACATAGTGGCCGGTGGCGATCAGGTCGGCGCCGAGCATCATGGCGTAGTCGAGGAAGGCCTTGAACTTGATTTCGCGGTTGCAGAGGATATCCGGGTTCGGCGTGCGGCCGGCCTTGTATTCGGCCAGGAAGTGCTCGAACACGTTGTCCCAGTATTCGGCGGCGAAGTTGGCGGTGTGCAGCTTGATGCCAATCTTGTCGCACACGGCCTGGGCGTCGGCCAGGTCGTCCATGGCGGTGCAGTATTCGGTTCCGTCGTCTTCCTCCCAGTTCTTCATGAACAGGCCTTCCACCTGGTAACCCTGCTCCATCAGCAGGAGGGCGGAAACGGAAGAATCCACGCCGCCGGACATGCCGACAATGACGCGCTTCTTTTGGTTATCAGAAGGGGCTGGATCACGCATAGGAATTCAACGGGTGTCTTGAAAAAGGACGCGATTCTAACAGGCTGAGGCCTGCAAGGCTAAAACTGCGGTTAAAGCATTGGTCGGATCAGTGCCAGGCTGTGCAACTGGCCATCCAGGTAATCGTCCAGGCACTGCAGGATCAGCTCGCTGCGCCAGTTGGCCCGTTGCTCCAGCAGTTGCTCGCGGCTCAGCCAGCGCGGGCCGATGATGCCGTCATCCAACTGATAGTCCGGATGATGGCGCAGTGGCTTGGCGGCGAAGCACACGCGCTGGTAGGTCACGCCGTTGCTGGGGGCGGTGTAGAGGTAGATGCCGACCACGCCGGTCAACTCCACATCCCAGCCGGTTTCCTCCAGGGTTTCGCGTACGGCCGCCTGGAGCAGGCTTTCATTGGCATCCAGGTGCCCGGCGGGCTGATTGAGCACGGCCTGTTCGCCCGAGTACTCCTCGACGAACAGGAAGCGGCCCTGGTCCTCGACGATGGTGGCGACAGTAATATGTGGTTGCCATTCCATAAAGGCACTCCTTTATAAAGGGTGAGCATTGTAGGAGCCGGCTTGCCGGCGAAGCGAGCGCTGTCTGTTTTGCCGACAGGCCGGTTGCTGCGGACGCCAGAAGCACAAACCCCGGCACGGGGCCGGGGTTTGTGTGTTCGCTCGTGCTTACACCAGCGCAGCAATGGCTGCGTTGAGGGTGGCGCTCGGGCGCATGGCCTGGCTCACCAGTTCGGGGTTGGCGCTGTAGTAGCCTCCGATGTCCACGGGCTTGCCCTGTACGGCGTTGAGCTCGGCGACGATGGTCGCTTCGTTCTCGGTCAGGGTCTTGGCCAGGGTGCTGAACTGCGCTTGCAGGGCGGCGTCCTCGGTCTGGGCGGCCAGGGCTTGAGCCCAGTACAGCGCCAGGTAGAAGTGGCTGCCGCGGTTGTCGATGTTGCCGACCTTGCGCGATGGCGACTTGTTGTTGTCGAGGAACTGGCCGGTCGCCTGGTCCAGGGTCTTGGCCAGCACCAGGGCTTTCGGGTTGTTGTAGGTGTTGCCCAGGTGCTCCAGGGAGGCGGCCAGGGCCAGGAACTCACCCAGGGAGTCCCAGCGCAGGAAGTTCTCTTCCAGCAGCTGCTGTACGTGCTTCGGGGCTGAACCGCCGGCGCCGGTTTCGAACAGGCCGCCGCCGTTCATCAGCGGCACGATCGACAGCATCTTGGCGCTGGTGCCCAGTTCCATGATCGGGAACAGGTCGGTCAGGTAGTCGCGCAGTACGTTGCCGGTCACCGAGATGGTGTCCTTGCCGTCGCGGGTGCGGGCCAGGGTGAACTTCATGGCTTCGACCGGGGACATGATGCGGATGTCCAGGTCGCTGGTGTCGTGATCCTTCAGGTAGGCCTGAACTTTCTCGATCATCACGCCGTCGTGGGCACGCATCGGGTCCAGCCAGAAAATGGCCGGAGTGCTGCTGGCACGAGCACGGTTGACCGCCAGTTTGACCCAGTCCTGGATCGGCGCGTCTTTGGTCTGGCACATGCGGAAGATGTCGCCGGCTTCGACTTTCTGCTCCAGCAGCAGGCTGCCTTTGCTGTCGGTGACGCGAACCACGCCGTCAGCCTTGATTTCGAAAGTCTTGTCGTGGGAACCGTATTCTTCGGCTTTTTTCGCCATCAGGCCAACGTTCGGCACGCTGCCCATGGTGGTCGGATCGAACGCGCCATTGGCTTTGCAGTCTTCGATCACGGCCTGGTAGATGGTTGCGTAGCAACGGTCCGGGATCACAGCCTTGGTGTCGTGCAGCTGGCCGTCGGTGCCCCACATCTTGCCGGAGTCACGGATCATGGCAGGCATCGAGGCGTCGACGATCACGTCGCTCGGCACGTGCAGGTTGGTGATGCCTTTGTCGGAGTTGACCATAGCCAGGGCAGGGCGGGCTGCGTAGACGGCCTGGATGTCGGCTTCGATCGCAGCTTGCTGGTCGGCTGGCAGGGTCTTGATGCGGGCGTACAGGTCGCCGATGCCGTTATTCAGGTTGAAGCCGATTTCCTGCAGCACGGCGGCGTGCTTGCTCAGGGCATCCTGATAGAACTCGGCAACGATCTGGCCGAACATGATCGGGTCGGAGACCTTCATCATGGTGGCCTTGAGGTGTACCGAGAGCAGTACGCCTTGCTTCTTGGCGTCTTCGATTTCAGCGGCGATGAAGGCGCGCAAGGCCTTTTTGCTCATGACTGCGCAGTCGAGGATCTCGCCGGCTTGCACGGCGGTCTTTTCCTTCAGGACGGTGGCAGTGCCGTCCAGGGCGATCAGTTCGATCTTGACGCTGTCGGCTGCTTCGATCAGGGCCGCTTTTTCGCTGCCGTAGAAGTCGCCGTTGCTCATGTGGGCAACGTGGGACTTGGAGTCCTTGGCCCAGGCGCCCATCTTGTGCGGGTGCTTGCGCGCATAGTTCTTCACCGACAGCGGAGCACGGCGGTCGGAGTTGCCTTCACGCAGGACCGGGTTCACGGCGCTGCCCTTGACCTTGTCGTAACGCGCCTTGGCGTCTTTGTCGGCGTCGCAGGTCACGGTTTCTGGGTAGTCCGGCAGCGCATAGCCCTGGGCCTGCAGCTCTTTGATCGCGGCTTGCAGTTGCGGGACCGAGGCGCTGATGTTCGGCAGCTTGATGATGTTGGCTTCTGGGGTGACCGCCAGCTCGCCCAGTTCGGCAAGGTGGTCCGGCACCGCTTTGGTACCCAACTGCTCAGGGAAGCTGGCGAGGATGCGGCCGGCCAGGGAGATGTCGCGGGTTTCCACGGCGATATCAGCCGAAGCGGTGAAGGCTTCTACGATAGGCAGCAGGGAATAGGTGGCGAGGGCCGGGGCTTCGTCGGTGAAGGTGTAGATGATCTTCGAGCGGGTGGGCATATTCGGATTAACTCTCTTCTTTGCTAAAGCGTGCGCAGAAACTCGAGGTGCGCCGGGTAAGCGCTTTCGTTCAAAGGTCATCCATGAGCCGAATGTCGAGGTTTCTTCGCGGTGATGTTGGGTGCATCAGTCGAGCGTCAAGCGGGTGGGCTGCGGTAACAACCCGGCTTTGGGCGGCCATTCTCGGCTTGTTTTGTCGGTAGCAGAGCGTTCGGCCGTCGTGACTCTGTGGTCAGCGGCGGCATTATACATAGGTAGCTAGCAAAACGCCGATGCTTCATAGGCGCCCGTTCTCGTCCATTGGTCTAAAGGTCGCAGGCAGGGTGCAGGCGTAGAGTCGCTCGGGGTGCTTTACTTTGGCACTTTTCCCTTTGCTTTCAGGCTTGTAGGCCGCGAACTGTGCAGCTTTCACGGCATATGGGTGGAACATGAGGTTCCCGTCCAGATTCAACTGGGGTACGCTCGAACGCAGCCAGATGTTCAATCCACACAACGGAGTTCAGCATGGGATACAAGAAGATTCAGGTTCCAGCAGTCGGCGACAAAATCACCGTCAACGCAGACCATTCTCTCAATGTTCCTAACAACCCGATTATTCCTTTCATCGAAGGCGACGGTATTGGTGTTGATATCAGCCCGGTCATGATCAAGGTTGTCGATGCTGCGGTTAAGAAGGCTTACGGCGGCGAACGCAAGATTTCCTGGATGGAAGTGTATGCCGGGGAAAAAGCGACTCAAGTGTACGACCAGGACACCTGGCTTCCTCAGGAAACCCTGGACGCAGTGAAGGATTACGTGGTTTCCATCAAGGGCCCGCTGACCACTCCGGTCGGTGGTGGCATCCGTTCCCTGAACGTGGCCCTGCGTCAGCAACTCGATCTTTATGTATGCCTGCGCCCTGTGCGCTGGTTCGAAGGCGTGCCCAGCCCGGTGAAGAAGCCGGGTGACGTGGACATGACCATCTTCCGTGAAAACTCCGAAGACATTTATGCCGGCATCGAGTGGAAAGCCGGCTCGGCAGAAGCCACCAAGGTCATCAAGTTCCTCAAGGAGGAAATGGGTGTCACCAAGATCCGTTTCGACGAAAACTGCGGCATCGGCGTCAAGCCGGTTTCCCTGCAGGGCACCAAGCGTCTGGCGCGCAAGGCGCTGCAATATGTAGTGGATAACGACCGCGACTCGCTGACCATCGTGCACAAAGGCAACATCATGAAGTTCACCGAAGGTGCCTTCAAGGAATGGGCCTACGAAGTGGCGGCCGAAGAGTTCGGCGCGACCCTGCTGGACGGCGGTCCCTGGATGCAGTTCAAGAACCCGAAAACCGGCAAGAACGTCATCGTCAAGGATGCCATCGCCGACGCCATGCTCCAGCAGATCCTGCTGCGCCCGGCCGAATACGATGTGATCGCGACCCTCAACCTCAACGGCGACTACCTGTCCGACGCCCTGGCGGCGGAAGTGGGCGGCATCGGCATTGCACCAGGCGCCAACCTGTCCGATACCGTGGCCATGTTCGAAGCCACCCACGGTACCGCGCCCAAGTATGCCGGCAAGGACCAGGTCAACCCGGGTTCGCTGATCCTCTCCGCAGAGATGATGCTGCGCCACATGGGCTGGACCGAAGCAGCCGACCTGATCATCAAGGGCACCAATGGCGCAATCTCGGCCAAGACCGTGACCTATGACTTCGAACGCCTGATGGACGGTGCAACCCTGCTGTCTTCCTCGGCCTTCGGCGATGCGCTGATCTCGCACATGTAAGCTGTACGACGCCCAAAGCAAACCGGCCGACTCAATCCCTTGAGTCGGCCGGTTTTTTCATGACTGGATGTTGGTTGGATCAGCTCAGGGCACTTTCGGGCTGGGCCTCGGCAGTGACGATTTCGCCGGGCACCTTCAACGCGCTGATTTTGATCGCATGCAGGCCCTTGGGCCCTTGGATGATTTCGAAGCTCACAGCCTGTCCGGCTTTCAAGGTCTTGTAGCCATCCATATCGATGGCCGAGTAATGGGCAAACAGATCGTCAGTCTTGCCCTCCTCATTAATAAAGCCATAACCCTTGGCGTTGTTGAACCACTTGACCTTACCGCTAGCCATACTCATATCCCTCTGCAACAGACTCCATCACTGGAGTATCATCCAGTTCATCCGCCGCCAAGCTTGGTAAAAAGGTTGACGCCGCGGACGTTTATTACCCAATGTGGGCCCTATTGGTTGTAACACCGTTTTGCCGATAGTCAAGTTGACCCGGCGGTCGGAGTTGAAATCCTTCCAGGGCGCCCCCACCACTGTATTTGCACAACTGACGAACCTTTCTTTCCATGCATGCAATCAGCCAGATTCGACTAACATTCAATCAGGATCGCCCGGACTTGCACGACGACGATTCCGCTGGCTTGGCAGTACAGGAGGCTAAGCCTGCTCTCCAGGCGCCGCCGATGTACAAGGTGGTTTTGTTCAACGATGACTACACGCCGATGGATTTCGTCGTCGAAGTGCTCGAGATGTTTTTTAACCTGAATCGCGAGCTGGCGACCAAGGTCATGCTGGCCGTCCATACCGAAGGGCGGGCAGTGTGTGGATTGTTTACCCGCGACATCGCCGAGACCAAGGCCATGCAGGTCAACCAGTACGCCCGGGAAAGCCAGCATCCGCTACTCTGTGAAATCGAGAAGGACGGTTAACGCCGACCACTTGGGTATGAGGTGAAGCTATGTTAAACCGCGAGCTCGAAGTCACCCTCAATCTCGCCTTCAAGGAGGCCCGTTCGAAGCGTCATGAGTTCATGACCGTCGAGCATCTCCTGTTGGCTCTTTTGGATAATGAGGCCGCCGCCACCGTTTTACGTGCCTGCGGAGCAAACCTCGACAAACTCAAGCACGACCTGCAGGAGTTCATCGACTCCACAACGCCGCTGATTCCCGTGCACGACGAGGATCGCGAAACTCAGCCAACCCTGGGTTTCCAGCGTGTATTGCAACGTGCTGTCTTTCACGTACAGAGCTCGGGCAAGCGTGAAGTCACCGGTGCCAATGTGCTGGTGGCAATCTTCAGTGAGCAAGAGAGCCAGGCGGTGTTCCTGCTGAAACAGCAGAGCGTTGCCCGTATCGACGTGGTCAACTACATCGCCCATGGCATCTCCAAGGTGCCCGGGCATGGCGATCATTCTGAAGGTGAACAGGATATGCAGGACGAAGAGGGTGGTGAGTCGTCTTCTTCGGGCAATCCTCTGGATGCCTATGCCAGCAACCTCAATGAACTGGCCCGTCAGGGCCGCATTGATCCGTTGGTAGGGCGCGAGCAGGAAGTCGAGCGCGTAGCGCAGATCCTGGCGCGCCGGCGCAAGAACAACCCGCTGCTGGTGGGTGAGGCAGGCGTGGGCAAGACCGCGATTGCCGAGGGCCTGGCCAAGCGCATCGTCGACAATCAAGTGCCGGACCTGCTGGTCAACAGCGTCGTCTACTCGCTGGATCTCGGGGCGTTGCTGGCCGGTACCAAATACCGCGGCGATTTCGAGAAGCGCTTCAAGGCGCTGCTGGGCGAATTGAAAAAACGCCCTCAGGCGATCCTGTTCATTGACGAGATTCATACCATCATCGGTGCCGGTGCGGCTTCCGGTGGGGTGATGGATGCCTCGAACCTGCTCAAGCCGCTGCTGTCCTCGGGTGATATCCGTTGCATCGGCTCGACTACCTTCCAGGAGTTCCGTGGCATTTTCGAGAAGGACCGGGCCTTGGCGCGGCGCTTCCAGAAAGTCGATGTGTCCGAGCCCTCGGTTGAAGACACCATTGGCATCCTGCGCGGCCTCAAGGGGCGTTTCGAGCAGCATCACAGTATCGAATACAGTGATGAAGCCCTGCGTGCCGCTGCAGAATTGGCCTCGCGCTATATCAATGACCGGCATATGCCGGACAAGGCCATCGACGTCATCGACGAGGCAGGTGCCTATCAGCGCCTGCAGCCGGCGGAGAAGCGCGTGAAGCGCATCGAAGTGGCCCAGGTCGAAGACATCGTGGCGAAAATCGCGCGGATTCCACCAAAACACGTCACCAGTTCCGATAAAGAGCTGCTGCGCAATCTTGAGCGCGATCTCAAGCTGACGGTGTTTGGCCAGGATGCGGCGATCGATTCGCTGTCCACCGCGATCAAGCTGTCCCGTGCAGGCCTGAAATCGCCGGACAAACCGGTCGGTTCCTTCCTGTTTGCCGGTCCTACCGGTGTCGGCAAGACCGAAGCGGCGCGGCAGTTGGCCAAGGCCATGGGGATCGAGCTGGTACGCTTCGACATGTCCGAGTACATGGAGCGGCACACCGTCTCGCGCTTGATTGGTGCGCCTCCCGGTTATGTCGGTTTCGACCAGGGCGGCTTGCTGACCGAGGCCATCACCAAGCAGCCGCATTGCGTATTGCTGCTCGATGAAATCGAGAAGGCCCACCCGGAAGTCTTCAACCTGCTGCTGCAGGTGATGGATCACGGGACCCTGACCGACAACAACGGGCGCAAGGCCGATTTCCGCAATGTGATCGTCATCATGACCACCAACGCCGGTGCTGAAACCGCGGCGCGAGCCTCCATCGGCTTCACGCATCAGGATCACTCTTCCGATGCCATGGAAGTGATCAAGAAGAGCTTCACGCCGGAGTTCCGCAACCGTCTGGACACCATTATCCAGTTCGGTCGCCTGAGCCACGAAGTGATCAAGAGCGTGGTGGACAAGTTCCTTACCGAGCTTCAGGCGCAGCTGGAAGACAAGCGCGTGCAGCTGGAAGTGACCGATGCCGCTCGCAGCTGGCTGGCCGCCGGTGGTTACGACGTGACCATGGGCGCCCGTCCGATGGCGCGCTTGATCCAGGACAAGATCAAGCGTCCCCTGGCCGAGGAGATCCTGTTTGGCGAGTTGTCCGACCATGGCGGTGTGGTCCACATCGACATCAAGGATGGCGAGCTGACCTTCGATTTCGAGACCACGGCGGAAATGGCTTGATCGCCGCATAACACAGCAGTACAGCCAAAGGCACCGGGAGGTGCCTTTGTGCTATCTGGCGTTTGAAACGTTTTTTGCAGACGAACAAAAACGCCCGGCATAACCGGGCGTCTTGTATTGACTTGCTTAGCGAGCGCGGTAAGTGATGCGCCCTTTGCTCAAGTCATAGGGCGTCAGCTCGACGCGCACTTTGTCACCGGTAAGAATACGAATGTAGTTCTTGCGCATCTTGCCGGAAATATGCGCGGTTACGACGTGCCCATTTTCCAACTCCACACGAAACATGGTGTTGGGCAGGGTGTCGACGACAGTGCCTTCCATTTCGAAGCTGTCTTCTTTCGACATGCAGTAAAGCCCTCGGTGTCCAATGAATGGCCCGGTGCAACTGCGCCAGGCAAAAGCGGCGTGCATTGTGCCCGAAAAGTGGGGTTTAAGCCAAGACCTTCTAGTTGAGGATCACCCATCTCTGGTTAACCAGCAGCTCTATGGGGCGATATTGGGTCTTGTAGTTCATCTTTTTGCAGTTCTTGATCCAGTAGCCGAGGTACACCGCATCCAGCCCGAGGCGCAGGGTTTCGCCGATTTGCCAAAGGATCGCAAAGCGCCCGAGGCTGCGGCGCTCTTCGTCGGGTTCATAGAAGGTGTAGACCGCCGACAGGCCATTGGGCAGCAGGTCGGTGACCGCCACGGCCAGCAGGCGGCCGTCCAGGCGGAACTCGTAGAAGCGCGAGAAGGGCAGGTCTCGAACCAGGAAGGTCGAGAACTGGTCGCGGCTTGGGGGAAACATGTCGCCATCGGCGTGGCGTTGCTCGATGTACCGCTGGTAGAGGTCGAAATACTCTTCGCTGAAGCAGGGTTTGGCCGCGTGTACGGTCAGGTCGCTGTTGCGTTTTAGAATGCGCTTTTGCTGGCGGCTGGGCAGGAACTGTGTAGCAGGAATGCGCGCCGGCACGCAGGCGTTGCAGTTCTGGCAGTGGGGGCGATACAGATGATCGCCGCTGCGCCGAAAGCCCATTTCCGACAGATCCGCGTAGACATGCACGTCCATGGGCTGGCTGGGATCGAGGAACAGAGTGGTCGCCTGTTCGTCGGGCAGGTAGCTGCAAGAGTGGGGTTGGGTGGCATAGAACTTCAGGCGCGCCAACTCGGTCATGAGTCAACCCTCGGAATAAGCTTTGCAATTAAGTGTAAGCCACCCCCGGCAAACCCGCCTAGGAAACCCATATGGCGCGGCTCGGCAGGTCCAGGTGGTGTTTCAGGTAATTCGCGAACTCTGGCCGGGAAATGGATCGGGCGCCGAGGCTGTGCAGGTGTTCGGTGGGCATCTGGCAGTCGATCAGCACAAATCCCCACGCCTTCAAGCGTTCCACCAGAGTGGCAAAGCCGAATTTCGAGGCATTGTCGGCGCGGCTGAACATCGACTCGCCGAAAAACAGCTGCCCCATGGCCAGTCCATACAAGCCGCCCACCAGCACTCCCTGATCCCAGACTTCCACCGAATGGGCGTAGCCGCGTTGATGCAGTTGCAGGTAGGCGCGTTGCATCGCTTCGCTGATCCAGGTGCCGTCGGCATAGGCGCGAGGCGCTGCACAGGCGCTGATGACTGCGGCAAAGTCCTGATCGAAGGTCACCTGATAGCGTTGTTTGCGCAACAGTTTGCCCAGGCTGCGGGAGACATGCAGTTCGTCCGGGAATAACACCGTGCGCGGATCGGGGGACCACCAGAGAATCGGCTGGCCTTCGGAAAACCAGGGAAAGCAGCCGTGACGATAGGCCTGGATCAGGCGGTCGGCAGACAAGTCTCCGCCCGCGGCCAGCAAGCCATTGGGCTCGCGCATGGCCTTTTCCAGCGGTGGGAAGTCGAGTGTGTTGCGTTGTAACCAGGTCAGCATGGTATCCAGACTTGCGGCAGGGGAGGGCGGTGGCGAGCCATTGCGGGCCCGCCACAAGCGTAGGGCGAGGGCTTAGTTGTCGTCGAGGAATTTTTCCGCATCCAGCGCTGCCATGCAGCCGGCGCCGGCCGAAGTGATGGCCTGGCGATAGACGTGGTCGGCCACGTCGCCGGCGGCAAATACCCCCTGGATGCCGGTGGCCGTGGCATTGCCTTCGCTGCCGCCACGCACCAGCAGGTAGCCGTCGCGCATCTCCAGCTGGCCCTGGAACAGATCGGTATTGGGCTTGTGGCCGATGGCGATAAACACCCCGGCCAGTGCCAGATCCTTGGTTTCTCCGCTGTGGCTGTCCTTGAGGCGGGCGCCGGTCACGCCGCTGGCATCGCCCAGCACTTCCTCCAGGTGCTGGTTCCAGTGCAGGCGGATATTGCCATTGGCGGCCTTGTCGAACAGCTTGTCCTGGAGAATCTTCTCGGCTCGCAGCTTGTCGCGGCGATGCACCAGGTGCACTTCTTTGGCGATGTTTGACAGGTACAGTGCCTCCTCCACGGCGGTGTTGCCGCCGCCCACCACGGCCACCACCTGATTGCGGTAGAAGAAGCCATCGCAGGTGGCGCAGGCGGAAACCCCTTTGCCGGCAAAGGCCTCTTCGGAGGGCAGGCCCAGGTATTGCGCCGAGGCGCCGGTGGCGATGATCAGCGCGTCGCAACTGTAGGTGCCGCTGTCGCCGATGAGGATAAACGGCCGCTGCTGCAACTGTGCGGTGTGGATGTGGTCATAGACGATCTCGGTGTCGAAGCGTTCGGCGTGTCTCTGCATCCGCTCCATTAGCACCGGGCCGGTCAGGCCTTCGACATCGCCGGGCCAGTTGTCGACTTCGGTGGTGGTGGTCAGTTGGCCGCCGGCTTGCAAACCGGTGATCACCGTCGGTTTGAGGTTGGCCCGAGCGGCATAGACGGCAGCGCTGTAACCGGCAGGGCCAGAGCCCAGAATGATCAGGCGTGAATGCTTCGCATCGTTCATAAAAACACCTCATAAGCCTTTGTCACAAAAGAGAATGCATGCTCCAATTGAACAGTGCGTAACAGGCCGTTGACTATGCTGGTCGGAGGGTTCCGACGTGGCATGGCGTGAACAAACCCGTACAATACGACGCTGTACCGGGTTTATTCAGAATTGCACTGTTTCAGAAGCAAGGGGCAGAGTGTTAAAAGTAGCCCCAGTTACGCCGGTCAACTTTATTTACCTGCTCGGATTGAGCAGTATCTTGTAGTCAATCACCCGTTGGACGCGCCCTTGGCGCAGGAAAAGACGCGTTTTGAAGAAATCCACCGCAGCACCTAAACCTGTTGTTCCGCTCTGGCGTCAACAATTGCACTACCGGCTCAAGGAAGGTGCGTTGATCGCCATTGGCGCCCTGTGCCTGTTCTTGATGATGGCACTTCTGACCTATGGGAAAGATGATCCGGGCTGGAGTCATAACAGCAAGATTGAAGACGTGCAGAACTTCGGTGGCCCGGCCGGTTCCTACAGCGCCGATATCCTGTTTATGGTGTTGGGTTACTTCGCCTATATCTTCCCGCTGCTGTTGGCGATCAAGACCTACCAGATCTTCCGCCAGCGCCATGAGCCCTGGCAGTGGAGCGGCTGGCTGTTTTCCTGGCGGCTTATTGGCCTGGTGTTCCTGGTGCTGTCGGGCGCCGCCCTGGCCCATATCCATTTCCATGCCGCCACGGGCCTGCCGGCCGGTGCCGGTGGCGCCCTGGGCGAAAGCCTGGGCGACCTGGCCAAGAATGCCCTGAACGTGCAGGGCAGCACCCTGATGTTCATTGCCCTGTTCCTGTTCGGCCTGACGGTGTTCACCGACCTGTCGTGGTTCAAGGTGATGGACGTGACCGGCAAGATCACCCTCGACCTGTTCGAACTGTTCCAGGGCGCCGCCAACCGCTGGTGGGATGCGCGCGTCGAGCGTAAACAGCTGGTGGCGCAACTGCGCGAAGTGGATGCCCGGGTCGATGAAGTCGTGACCCCGAACGTGGCCGACAAGCGCGAGCAGGCCAAGGTCAAGGAGCGCCTTATCGAGCGCGAGCAGGCCCTGAGCAAGCACATGTCCGAGCGCGAAAAGCAGGTGCCGCCAGTGATCACGCCGATCGCCACTAAGGCGCCGGAGCCCAGCAAGCGCGTGCAGAAAGAGAAACAGGTGCCGTTGTTCGTCGACAGCGCGGTGGAAGGCACCTTGCCGCCGATCTCGATCCTCGATCCCGCGGAAAAGAAACAGCTCAATTACTCCCCCGAATCTCTGGCGGCTGTCGGCCACCTGCTGGAGATCAAGCTCAAGGAGTTCGGCGTCGAAGTCTCGGTGGATTCGATCCACCCGGGGCCGGTGATTACCCGTTACGAAATCCAGCCAGCGGCCGGGGTGAAAGTCAGCCGGATCGCCAACCTGGCCAAGGACCTGGCGCGTTCCCTAGCCGTGACCAGTGTTCGCGTAGTGGAAGTGATTCCCGGCAAGACCACCGTGGGCATCGAGATTCCCAACGAAGACCGGCAGATCGTGCGCTTCTCCGAAGTGCTCTCGACCCCTGAATACGACAACTTCAAATCCCCGGTCACCCTGGCCCTGGGCCACGATATCGGCGGCAAGCCGATCATCACTGACCTTGCGAAAATGCCTCACCTGCTGGTGGCTGGTACCACCGGTTCCGGTAAGTCGGTGGGGGTCAACGCGATGATCCTGTCGATCCTGTTCAAGTCCGGCCCGGAAGACGCCAAGCTGATCATGATCGACCCGAAGATGCTCGAACTGTCGATCTACGAGGGCATTCCGCATCTGCTGTGCCCGGTGGTGACCGACATGAAGGACGCGGCCAACGCCCTGCGCTGGAGCGTGGCTGAGATGGAGCGGCGCTACAAGCTCATGGCCAAGATGGGCGTGCGCAACCTCTCGGGCTTCAACGCCAAGGTCAAGGAAGCGATTGAAGCCGGTACCCCGCTGGCCGACCCGCTGTACAACCGCGAAAGCATCCACGACGAAGCGCCGCTGCTGACCAAGCTGCCGACCATCGTGGTGGTGGTGGACGAATTCGCCGACATGATGATGATCGTCGGCAAGAAGGTTGAAGAACTGATCGCCCGTATCGCCCAGAAAGCCCGTGCCGCCGGTATCCACCTGATCCTCGCCACCCAGCGCCCATCGGTGGACGTGATCACCGGCCTGATCAAGGCCAACATCCCGACCCGCATGGCGTTCCAGGTGTCGAGCAAGATCGACTCGCGGACCATCATCGACCAGGGCGGTGCCGAACAATTGCTGGGCCACGGTGACATGCTCTACATGCCGCCGGGCACCAGCCTGCCGATCCGCGTCCACGGCGCCTTCGTTTCCGATGATGAAGTGCACCGCGTGGTAGAGGCCTGGAAGCTGCGCGGTGCGCCGGAATACAACGACGACATCCTCAACGGTGTCGAAGAGGCGGGCAGTGGTTTCGAAGGCAGCAGCGGTGGCGGTGACGGCGATGATCCGGAAGCCGACGCGCTCTACGACGAAGCCGTGCAGTTCGTCCTGGAAAGCCGCCGGGCCTCGATCTCGGCGGTACAGCGCAAGCTGAAGATTGGCTACAACCGCGCCGCCCGGATGATCGAAGCCATGGAAATGGCCGGGGTGGTGACGGCGATGAACACCAACGGCTCCCGCGAAGTGCTGGCGCCGGGCCCGACGCGCGACTGATCCTTGTTTCGCTTGCAGCGGCGTGAAGTCACGCCGCTCGTATACCCATCCAATTAATGAGGAATTCCATGCGCCTGATTCGCATGTTGCTGCTGCCGGTATTGGCTGTGACCACCTTGTCGGCCCACGCCGACCCCAAAGACGTGGCGCGCCTGACCCAGTTGCTGGAAAAGTCCCAGACCCTGACCGCGCGTTTCTCCCAGCTGACCCTGGATGGCAGCGGCACCCAGTTGCAGGAAACCGCCGGCGAGATGTCCCTGCAGCGCCCGGGCCTGTTCTACTGGCACACCGATGCGCCACAAGAACAGCTGATGGTTTCCGACGGCCAGAAAGTCTCCCTGTGGGACCCGGACCTGGAGCAGGTGACCATCAAGAAGCTTGACCAGCGTCTGACCCAGACCCCGGCCCTGTTGCTCTCCGGTGACGTGTCGAAAATCAGCGAAAGCTTCGACATCACCTCCAAGGAAGCCGGCGGCGTGATGGACTTCACCCTCAAGCCGAAAACCCGCGACACCCTGTTCGACAGCCTGCGCCTGTCGTTTCGCAACGGCATGATCAACGACATGCAGTTGATCGACAGCGTTGGCCAGCGCACCAATATCCTGTTCACCGGGGTCAAGGCCAACGAAGCCATCCCGGCGTCCAAGTTCAAGTTCGACATCCCCAAGGGTGCCGATGTGATCCAAGAGTAAGCAGCCGCAACCGCAAGGTTTCGAAGGTAGTCCATGGACCTGTTTCGTAGTGCCCCGATTGCCCAGCCACTGGCCGCACGCCTGCGTGCGACCAACCTGGACGAGTACGTTGGCCAGCAGCACCTGTTGGCCCGGGGCAAGCCGCTGCGCGAGGCCCTGGAGCAGGGCGCGCTGCATTCGATGATCTTCTGGGGCCCGCCCGGGGTCGGCAAGACCACCCTGGCGCGGCTGTTGGCGGAAGTCTCGGATGCCCACTTCGAAACCGTCTCGGCGGTGCTGGCCGGGGTCAAGGAGATCCGCCAGGCGGTGGAAGTCGCCAAGCAGCAGGCCGGGCAATACGGTCGGCGAACCATTCTGTTTGTCGACGAAGTGCACCGCTTCAACAAATCGCAGCAGGATGCCTTCCTGCCTTACGTGGAAGACGGCACGCTGATCTTTATCGGCGCCACCACGGAAAACCCCTCCTTCGAGCTCAACAACGCCTTGCTCTCCCGAGCGCGGGTCTATGTGCTCAAGAGCCTGGATGAAGCGGCCCTGGGCACCCTGGTACAGCGCGCCCTGACCGAGGAGCGGGGGCTGGGCAAGCGCCAGCTGAGCCTCAGCGATGAAGGCTTCCAGATGCTGCTGTCGGCCGCCGATGGCGATGGCCGGCGCATGCTCAACCTGCTGGAAAACGCCTCGGACCTGGCGGAAGACGGTGGCGAGATCAGTGTCGATCTGTTGCAAAGCCTGCTGGGTGACACCCGCCGGCGTTTCGACAAGGGCGGCGAAGCCTTCTACGACCAGATTTCCGCGTTGCACAAATCGGTGCGCGGCTCCAATCCCGACGGCGCCCTGTACTGGTTCGCGCGCATGCTCGACGGCGGCTGCGACCCGTTGTACCTGGCCCGGCGCGTGGTGCGCATGGCCAGCGAAGACATTGGCAACGCCGACCCGCGGGCCCTGAGCCTGTGCCTGGCGGCCTGGGATGTGCAGGAGCGCCTGGGCAGCCCCGAAGGCGAGCTGGCAGTGGCCCAGGCCATCACCTACCTGGCCTGTGCGCCGAAGAGCAACGCCGTGTACATGGGTTTCAAGGCCGCCATGCGCGCTGCTGCCGAGCACGGCTCGCTGGAAGTGCCGATCCACCTGCGCAATGCCCCGACCAAGCTGATGAAGCAACTGGGCTATGGCGACGAATACCGCTACGCCCATGACGAGCCGGATGCCTACGCCGCCGGTGAAGACTATTTCCCCGAAGAACTCGAACCCTTGCCGCTCTATCAACCGGTGCCCCGTGGCCTGGAACTGAAGATCGGCGAGAAGCTCAAGCACCTGGCCGCCCTGGACCGGGCCAGCCCCTTGCAGCGGAGAAAACCTTGATCCCCCTGATCCTCGCAGTCTCCGCCGGCGGTGTGGCTGGCACCCTGTTGCGCTTTGCCACCGGCAACTGGATCAACGCCAATTGGCCGCGGCACTTCTATACCGCGACGCTGGCCGTTAATATCGTGGGCTGCCTGCTGATCGGCGTGTTGTACGGGCTGTTCCTGGTCCGTCCGGAAGTGCCGATCGAAGTGCGTGCCGGATTGATAGTGGGCTTCCTCGGTGGCCTGACGACTTTTTCATCCTTTTCACTGGATACCGTGCGTCTGCTGGAAAGCGGACAAGTGGCGCTGGCCCTGGGCTATGCGGCGCTGAGTGTATTCGGCGGGCTGCTTGCTACCTGGGCCGGCCTGTCCTTGACCAAACTTTGATAAACGAGAGAACGACATGCTCGATTCCAAACTGTTACGTAGCAACCTCCAGGACGTAGCGGATCGTCTGGCATCCCGCGGCTTTGCCCTGGATGTGGCACGCATCGAAGCGCTGGAAGAACAGCGCAAGACCGTGCAGACCCGCACCGAGCAACTGCAGGCTGAACGTAACGCGCGCTCCAAGTCCATCGGCCAGGCCAAGCAACGCGGCGAAGACATCGCCCCGCTGATGGCCGACGTTGAGCGCATGGGGAACGAGCTGAGCTCCGGCAAGGCGGAGCTGGAAAACATCCAGAGCGAACTGGATTCGATCCTGTTCGGCATTCCCAACCTGCCCCACGAGTCGGTGCCGGTGGGCGAAGACGAAGACGGCAACGTCGAAGTGCGCCGCTGGGGCACCCCGACCGCCTTCGATTTCCCGATCAAGGACCACGTGGCCCTGGGCGAAACCCACGGCTGGCTGGACTTTGAAACCGCCGCCAAGTTGTCCGGCGCGCGTTTTGCCCTGTTGCGCGGCCCGATCGCCCGTCTGCACCGCGCCCTGGCGCAGTTCATGATCAACCTGCACACCGGCGAGCACGGCTACGAAGAGGCCTATACCCCGTACCTGGTGCAGGCGCCGGCCCTGGTGGGTACCAGCCAGCTGCCGAAGTTCGAGGAAGACCTGTTCAAGATCACTCGCGAAGGCGAAGCCGATCTGTACCTGATCCCGACCGCCGAAGTGTCCCTGACCAACATCGTGGCGGGTGAGATCCTCGATCCGAAGCAACTGCCGCTGAAGTTCGTCGCCCACACGCCATGCTTCCGCAGTGAAGCCGGTGCCTCGGGTCGCGATACCCGCGGCATGATCCGCCAGCACCAGTTCGACAAGGTCGAGATGGTCCAGGTGGTCGAGCCGTCGACCTCCATGGAAGCCCTGGAAGGCCTGACCGCCAACGCCGAGAAAGTCCTGCAACTGCTGCAACTGCCGTACCGCGTACTGGCCCTGTGCACCGGCGACATGGGCTTCAGTGCGGTCAAGACCTACGACCTGGAAGTCTGGGTACCGAGCCAGGACAAGTACCGCGAGATCTCCTCGTGCTCCAACTGTGGCGATTTCCAGGCCCGCCGCATGCAGGCGCGCTTTCGCAACCCGGAAACCGGCAAGCCTGAGCTGGTGCACACCCTCAACGGTTCCGGCCTGGCCGTGGGCCGCACCCTGGTGGCGGTGCTGGAGAACTACCAGCAGGCCGACGGTTCGATCCGTGTGCCGGATGTGCTGAAGCCGTACATGGGTGGCCTTGAGGTCATCGGCTAAATGGAATATCTGCCGCTGTTTCACAACCTTCGCGGCAGTCGTGTGTTGGTGGTCGGCGGAGGGGAGATTGCCTTGCGCAAATCCCGTCTGCTGGCCGATGCCGGTGCGCAGCTGCGAGTGGTCGCACCTGAAATAGAAGCGCAATTGCAGGAACTGATCGTCGCCAGCGGCGGTGAGTCCCTATTGCGCGGGTATGTCGAGGCGGACCTCGACGGCTGCACCCTGATCATCGCCGCCACCGACGACGAATCCCTGAATGCCCAGGTCTCCGCCGATGCCCATCGGCGTTGCGTGCCGGTCAATGTGGTGGACGCGCCGGCCCTGTGCAGCGTGATCTTCCCGGCCATCGTCGACCGTTCGCCGCTGGTCATCGCAGTCTCCAGTGGCGGCGATGCGCCAGTGCTGGCGCGGCTGATCCGGGCCAAGCTGGAAACCTGGATTCCTTCCACCTACGGCCAACTGGCCGGGTTGGCGGCGCGTTTCCGTGCCCAGGTCAAAGGCCTGTTTCCGGATGTGCAGCAACGCCGGGCGTTCTGGGAGGACGTGTTCCAAGGGCCCATTGCCGATCGTCAGCTGGCGGGGCAGGGGGCGGAAGCCGAACGTCTGTTGCAGGCCAAGATTGCGGGCAAGGCGCCTCATGCGCCGGGCGAGGTGTATCTGGTGGGCGCAGGCCCGGGTGATCCGGACCTGCTGACCTTCCGCGCCCTGCGCCTGATGCAGCAGGCCGATGTGGTGCTCTACGACCGCCTGGTGGCGCCGGCGATTCTCGAGCTGTGCCGCCGCGACGCCGAACGCATCTACGTCGGCAAGCGTCGCGCCGATCACGCCGTGCCCCAGGAACAGATCAACCAGCAACTGGTGACCCTGGCCCAGCAAGGCAAGCGGGTGGTGCGCCTGAAGGGTGGTGATCCGTTCATCTTTGGACGGGGCGGCGAAGAGATCGAAGAGCTGGCGGCCCACGGCATTCCGTTCCAGGTGGTGCCGGGGATTACCGCGGCCAGTGGTTGCTCGGCCTATGCCGGGATTCCCCTGACTCACCGCGACTACGCACAGTCAGTGCGCTTCGTCACCGGTCACCTCAAGGACGGCACCAGCAACCTGCCCTGGAGCGACTTGGTGGCGCCGGCCCAGACCCTGGTGTTCTACATGGGCCTGGTGGGCTTGCCGACCATCTGCGAGCAACTGATCAAGCACGGTCGCGGCGCCGACACCCCGGCGGCCCTGGTTCAGCAGGGCACCACCAGCAACCAGCGGGTCTTCACCGGCACCCTGGGCAACCTGCCTGCGCTGGTGGCCGAGCATGAGGTGCACGCACCGACCCTGGTGATCGTCGGCGAAGTGGTCCAGCTACGCGAGAAGCTGGCCTGGTTCGAAGGCGCTCAGTCCGAGGTCTGAAAGGCTTCGCCGGCAAGCCGGCTCCTACACATCCCGCTGTTGTAGGAGCCGGCTTGCCGGCGAAAGCGTCCTCAACCCCTGCACCAAACCCCTTGCCCACTCAACCGCTGCCGATCATGGCCGCGGCTGAAGTCCTGTAACGGCCCCTTCGGCACAATCCCCGTCGGATTGATGGTGGTGTGGCTGGCGTAGTAGTGCCCCTTGATGTGGGTAAAGTCCACGGTCTGGGCAATCCCCGGCCACTGGTACAGCTCCCGCAGCCAGTTCGACAGGTTCGGGTAATCGGCAATCCGCCGCAGGTTGCACTTGAAGTGGCTGTAGTACACCGCGTCGAAGCGGATCAGGGTGGTGAACAGCCGCACATCGGCTTCAGTCAGGTACTCTCCGACCAAGTAGCGCTGTTTACCCAGCAACGCTTCCAAAGCGTCCAGCTCGGCAAAGACATCATCGAACGCCGACTCATAGGCCTTTTGTGACGTGGCAAACCCGGCGCGATACACGCCATTGTTCAGCGCGGGGTAGATGCGTGCGTTGAGTTCATCGATGCGTGCGCGCAACGGCTGCGGGTAGAAGTCCAGGGCGTTGCCGGTCAGGCCGTCAAAGGCGCTGTTGAACATGCGGATGATCTCCGCCGATTCGTTGCTGACGATGCATTGGCGTTGTTTGTCCCACAGCACCGGTACGGTAACGCGGCCGGTGTAGTCCGCAGTGTCGGCGGTGTAGCGCTGGTGCATGAAGTCGAAGTGGTCCAGGGGGTCGCCGCTGGAGCCGTAGGCGGTGTCGAAGGTCCAGCCGTTCTCGCGCATCAGCCAGCTGACCACTGAGACGTCGATCAGCTTTTCCAGACCCTTGAGCTTGCGCAGGATCAGCGTGCGGTGGGCCCAGGGGCAGGCCAGGGAGACATAGAGGTGGTAGCGCCCGGCCTCGGCGGCAAAGCCGCCTTCACCGCTGGGCCCGGGGCGGCCATCGGCAGTGACCCAGTTGCGACGTTGCGCCTGTTCCCGTTGGAAAGCGCCGTCCTTGCCGCTTTCGTACCACTGGTCATGCCAGCGCCCTTCGATCAGCAGACCCATGAAATGCTCCTCGGCTGTTTTGCGTTGGAGTGCAGTCTATGCCCCTGGGTTCGAACAAAAAGCGCAAAGCATGGGCGGTTTTGATCGATTAAATCGATCTGTCTCGGGCATCCCAATACTGCTGGGCCAGCGCGAAGGCCTGCTCCCGCGGCGTGCCCAAGCCGCGCAAGGCCAGGGCCATGGTCGCCAGCAGGGCCAGTTGCGGGTAGCTGTCTTCTACATCGCCGCGCCACAGCGCCTTGAGGTGCTCGGGTTCCAGGCTGGCAGGTTTCACATGGCGTTGCGCCGACAGTGCCGGCCATTCCTCGTCCCAACTGACGCCACCGGTGCTGCCGTACAGATGGCTGGCGGTGTCCGGGTTGATCTCGATCTCGCCGCCATCGCCCTTGATCACGATGACGTTGTCCCCCAGCAGGCCGCTGGCATCGCGGTGCACTGCCTGGTAGCCGGGGTGGAAGATGCTTTGCAGGCCGCAACGGGCGCCCAGGGGGTTGAGGATTCGCGCCAGGGAATGGATCGGTGAGCGCAGGCCGAGGATGTTGCGCAAGTCGATCATGCGCTGCAGTTGCGGCGCCCAGTCCCCCAGGGGCATGAAGGCCAGGTTGCCCTGGTCCAATGCCTGGCTGACCGCCTGCCAGTCACGGCACAGGGGAATCCCCAGGGGTTCCAGCAATTGCTCTGTGTACAAGCGCCCGGCGGTGTGGGCGCCGCCGCCGTGCAGCAGGATGCGCACGCCGTTCTGTGCCAGGCACTTGGCCGCCAGCAGGTACCAGGGCAGGTGGCGCTTCTTGCCGGCGTAGGTCGGCCAGTCGAGGTCCAGGGCAATCGCCGGGGCGTTCAGGCGTTCGCGCAAGGCTTCGGTGAAGCCCGCCAGCTCTTGCGGGCTTTCCTCCTTGTGCCGCAGCAGCATGAGGAAGGCGCCCAGTTGGGTGTCCTCGACCTTGCCGTCCAGCAGCATGCCCATGGCTTCCCGGGCTTCCTCGCGAGTCAGGTTGCGCGCGCCGCGCTTGCCCTTGCCGAGAATCCGCACGAATTGGGCGAAAGGGTGTTCTTCCGGGGTTTGGGTGAGCAGGGGGGCGAAATCGTTCATAGGCAGTTGGTCGGCTTGGGCAGGCCCGCCAGCTTGGCGGCAAGTTTGGCGGGAGTGCCTTTGAACAGACGGTTCAGGTGCAGGCTGTTGCCCTTGTCCGGGCCCAGCTTGAGGGCGGTGTACTTGATCAGCGGGCGGGTGGCCGGGGACAGCTGGAATTCCCTGTAGAAGCCCTGGAGCAGTTCGAGGATTTCCCAGTGTTCCGCGCTCAGCTCAAGCTCTTCGTTGGCGGCCAGCGCTTGCGCCACGTCGGCGGACCAGTCGTCGAGGTTGACCAGGTAGCCGTCCTTGTCCAGTTCGATGGCGCGAACGCCCACGGTCAAGGTATTCATAGCCAGGTGTTGACCTTGTCATGCTGAAGGGACAGCTCGACGAAGCCCGGGTAGTCCACCGCGCGGGCCCAGGCCGGCAGGGGCAGGCCGCGGGCATTCAGGTCTTCTTCCAGCACGTACAGATTCAAGCCGCTACGGGTGCTCAGTTCGCTGCAAATGGCGCTGCCCGGTTGCAGGGCATAGGCGGCGTCGCCGCACAGCAGCAGGCCGTCGGCGCTGCCCAGCAGGCGCAGGCAACTGCTCAGGCGGGTGTCGGTGAAGGGCGAGTGGGACAACACATGCAAGGTCGACATCAGAGGGTAATCACCTGGTCAAAACGGTCGATGATCCCGGCCAGTTCCGGGGCGTCCAGCAGCTGTACATCGTCAAGACTCAAGCTCGCCGGGTCGAGGCCGCGGGCAGCGAGGCTGGCGCTGCAGGCAAACAGTTCGTCGACGCCGAACAGCGACAGCGCCTGCAGGTTGGCGCTCAGGTCTTTCTGGCGCAGCAGCGAGGCCTGTTGCCCGGGCGCCAGTTGCAGCACGCCATCATCGAGAAACAGCAGGCCGATGGGCAGGTCGAAGGCGCCGCCGGCCAGGACGATATCCAGCGCTTCCCGGGCGCCGGGGCCGGACCACGGCGCCTGACGGCTGATCAACAACAGGGATTTGGCCATGTCACGCCCCTCCAAAACAGATCAGGCGGTCGGCGGCCTGTACCGCGTCATGCAATTGCCCGAGCCCCGAGAGCTCCCAGGGGGCTTCGACGCTCACCGACGTACGCTGATAGCGCTGGGCTTCGTCAGCATTCAACACACCCCGGCGCAGGGCTGCGGCGATGCACACCACGCCGTCCAGTTGATGCTGGCCGACAAACTCGCGCCATTCCCGAGGCAGGTCCTGTTCGTCCTGGGGCGTGACGATGCTGTTGGCGGCGTTGTAGACGCCGTCCTGGTAGAAAAACAGCCGGACAATTTCATGCCCGCCCGCCAGCGCCGCCTGGGCGAACAGCAGGGCGCGGCGCGAGGAAGGCGCGTGGGCGGCAGAGAACAGGGCGATGGCGAACTTCATGACGGACTCGATGGATAAAACTGCGGCCATGATAAAGCTTTCTCCGAACATCGGCTAAACCCGTTTCGCCCCTGGGGCTCTGGTTCCAGGCATGCAGGACATATCGGGTAAAGCTTTGCCCGGCCCCAAACCGCGAAGCGAGGGATAGACTCGCGC